>NZ_JBEXIK010000012.1:0-191909 GCF_040608515.1 Micromonospora sp. NPDC005173 | reverse complement strand
CCGGCGGCGATCGACGTCAACTCCAGCACGACCGCGTCGGCCCAGGCGAGCCAGCCCGGCTGGCCGTGTGCCGCCGCGACGTCATGCACGTGCCGGAAAGAGGCAGCGCCGGCCGCGCCGCCGATCAACAACATGATCAGCACCTGGATGCGGTTCTCCAGCCGCTCCCGCCCCGACCGCTTATCAGCGGGGACGTCACGGGATCGCTGTTCAGTTGTCGCCAACGGCCCACCTCCCATGGTGAGGCAGCACGTGCGCAATCTTGACTACCGTCGTCGTACAGAGGCGGACCGACCTGGCAGTCGGCTTCATGTAATTGATGTGGGTTGATGTCATGTTCGTGCTCCAGTTGAATGATGTTCAAGGTGCGGGCGATGGGGGCAGTCCAGTCGCTCGGATCAGGGCTTGGGCAGACGCGACCCTGCCGGGTGACGCCCGTCCGGGCGGAACCCCTCCTGTCTGCGCAGGGGCACCAGGGCAGCAGGCGTCGCCACAACCGGCACAGCAGGCTGCGGTCAACAGGCGGGACGCGGGGGCGGACGGCCAAGCCGAGCCACAAGAGGTCAGGACTATCGCCACCGGCAGCGCTCGACAAGCGCCATGGTGGTGCGGCGGCTCAACTCGCCGACGAACGATCCTTCATGTGGGGCCTCCTTCTCTCGACGGTCCCAGCACCGTCGGCGCGAACAAGAGCAGGCAACCACTCCGGGAGTGCCTGCCCGCCTTTTTCTGGCCGACCGCGCCAGCCGGCAGTGCGGGAACGTGTATCCAGTACGCCCCGGGAACACCGTCGAGTCAACCTCCATTTTCACGCGGATCGACCACGGAGCCTTGACGTCAACCGGCGATCCGGTCGCCGGAGACCTGCTGGGGCGCGTCGTCGGCGAGCAGGTCCTATGGCGTCCTCCCGCCGGCTCCGTGCAGGCGCAACTCGGTGACCCCGGTGAGTTCGGCGACCGGTGACACGAGGCTGAAGGGGCGTGGCACCGGTTGCGTGTTGAACCGCTGTAGAGGCATGCGAACCACCCTCGATGCGCTACCCGGTCTCCCACCCGAACGGCGCTGACCTGGGCATTTCCTGCTAACCGGGCGGTTCGGGCAGGGGTGACCGCGACCAAATCTAGGACAGCACCGCCGAGCCCTCCCGCGTACACCACTTTCGCTGTCGAGGCGGGGACCGCTGGTACTCCCGACGGGATCCCGCGAACACATTTCGCGCGGCGGTGAATAGGAGGTGTGGTGGCCAGACCAGAGGGAGATGGATCCAATTGGCTGTGGTTGAGAGAGACGTGGTTGTGATGACACCTCCCGAAGGGGGAACCGCGCAGAGCGACGCCGAACTCATCAGCCAGGCCGGTCGGTCGCCGGAGTGCTTCGCTGCGGTGTTCGACCGGCATTATCGGCACATCTATGCCTATGCGGCCCGCCGGCTCGGGCGGGACCTTGCCGAGGACGTGGCGTCCGAGACGTTCCTGGTGGCGTTCGACCGGCGCGCCGGCTATGACACGACCCGCGCGGACGCGCGGCCCTGGCTGTACGGGATTGCGTCGAACCTGATCGCGCGGCAGGGTACGGCCGAGTCTCGCCGGTACAAGATGCTCGCCCAGCTCGGACATGGCGATCGGGTCGACACCCACGACGACGCCGTTGGGCGGCTCGACGCGACGGCCGTACGTGGTCGGCTGGCGGCAGCCCTGGCGCGGCTTCCCCAACCCGTGCGCGACGTACTGCTGCTGGTCGCCTGGGCCGGGCTCAACCAGAACGAGGCCGCGGCCGCGCTGGACATCCCTCCGGGTACGGCGCGGTCCCGGCTGCACCGGGCACGACAGGAAATGCGACAGGCGCTGGGCGCCGACATGGAGGTGCAAGGGTGATGGACGAACTTACCCCACTGCGCGAGGCGTTCGGGCCGGACGAGCTCCCGTCGAACGCCGCGCTGGACAGGGCGAGGACGGCGTTGTTGCAGCACATCGGGACCAACGAGATCGGTACGAGGGAGGCCGTCAGCCCACTTGAGCGGCACCGGCGCAGCCGCCGGTGGCCGGTCCGGCTCAGCCTGGCGGCGGCGGTCGCGGTAGCGGCGGTGGTCGGTGTTGTCGGTGTTGTCGCGGTGGAGAACCTGGGCACGGTCGACGAGCAGGGCAAGGGCCACCCTGTGGTGCACGGACTGCCGTTCGCGCGCTCGGCCAGCGCTGATTTCCTGGAGAAGGCGGCTCAGGCGGCAGACCGCAAGCCCTCGAAGGCGCCCCGGCAGGACCAGTTCATGTACAAGGAAAGCCGCGCCTTGCGCAACGCCGAGGAGCTGGAGAAGAAAGCACCGAACGCTCCGCTCGTCCCAGGCAAGACCCGGGTCGTGGTGCAGCAGGACTGGAAGCGGATCGACGGGCAGGTCTGGGGGCGCCGGTCCGGCGGCCAACTCGTCGTCGAGCAGCAGGGGAATGGCGCGGTCGGTTGGGCCCAGCTTCCGTACGACGAACTGGTCGGCCTTACCACGCCCGAGGCGGTGCTCGCCTGGGTCGCGCGTCCGCACCCCAGTCTCGAGGTCTCCCTTGACGGCCTGTTGAGCCAGTACGTGCTGCCGCCGGCGGTAGAGGCGGCCGTCTTCCGGGCCTTGGCGCGGGCGGGTAACGCGCGGCTCAACCCGGACGCGGTAAACCTCGATGGTCGGCCGGCGATCGGCCTGAGCGTCACCGTCGAGGGGCACCTCAGCCAGGAGTTGCTCTTCGACAAGGCCACGTACGCGTTGATCGGCGAGCGCACGGTCGTGATCGAGGACCACACGAGGGACGCCCTCGACGACACCTCCCAGATCCACAAGGGTGACGTGTTCACCCAGGTGGTCTACGCCGACTCGCGCATCGTCGACCGGGTCGGTGACACGAGGTAGGTAGCGGGCCCGGATGGGGTCGCCATTCACGCCCGGGGGCGTTATGTGCGGAATGGCGACCCCGCCGAGCCGTTGCCGAACTCGCGGGAACAAACAGGAGTATCGATGAGCGACGACCGAGCGGAATCGCCCATCCCGGCCCCCGCCGAGTGGGTATCAGGGCCGGAATGGGCGCGGACCTGGGCCGTCACGGCTCTTCTGTTGATGGCGTTGATGCTGGCGGCGCTGACGACGGGGTGCGGTCGTGATCCGGCGCCGGTCCCGGCAGGGGTCGCGGATGCCGGCGAGCCGCGGTTTGTCGACGCCGCCCTGCCGCCAGCCGGACTGGGGACGGGGTGGCAGGAGATAGCGGCGCCGGCGGATCGGCCGCCGTGGCCATGGCTGCAGGCCGACTGCCCCGGGTACCGGGACGGGGACTATCCCGCCCAGCGGCACCGGCGCGACGCCGTGCAGCGCCGCTACCAGCAGGACCGGACGGCTCTGAACGCGCTGCACGTCGTCGAGAAGTACGAGCCGGGCTGGGCGGTACGCGCCCTGGAAGACACGAGGCGGGTGCTCAACTCCTGTTCGGAGTACGCCGCTTGGGGTGGGAAGATCTCGTTCGTGGCCGTCCCGGCGAACGTCCCGGCCGAGGACGCGATCCTGGTCCGTGGGCGGATCGAGCGTGCTGGAGCGCCGGCAACGATCACCTATTTCGTGACCGTACGCTGCGGCGACCTGGTATCGACATTGAGTTTCCCCGATCCTGCAAACGAACGGACAGTTCACGAGACGGCGGCGTTGGTGGCAGACCTCCTCGGCTAGGTCCGTCAGTTTGGCCGGCCGCCCTTCGAGCCCCGTTTACGCAGGTTGGCGTCCTGATCGGCCTTCGACGGAATAGCCGCGGCGATCCCTCGTCTGCGCAGGTAGCGGCGGTTGGCTCGGGACGTGTACGCCTTGTCGGCCAGGACCCGGTCCGGGCGGGGCCGCGGCCGGCCGCGGCCCAGGCGGGGCACCCGGATGCTGTCGAGCACCGCGACGAACTGCGGACTGTCCCCACGCTGCCCGGCGGTCAGCACGATCGACAACGGCTTCTGCCCCTGCTCGCAGGCCAGGTGCAGCTTCGTCGTCAGCCCACCCCGCGACCGCCCGACCATGATCGGCCGGCTCGACTGTCACCCCGCCCCGCGATTCGACCTGCAGATCCCCCTTTTACGCGCCTGGCGGCTGCTGATGCGCCCGGGTGACCGACGAGTCCACCGACACGTCCCACGTGACACGCCCGGCCGCGTCGGCCACCGCCTGCAACCAGGTCAAGATCCTCGCCCAGGTCCCGTCGCGCTGCCAGCGGCGGAACACCGCGTACGCCGCCGCCCAGGACCCGTAGCACTCCGGTATGTCCCGCCACGGCGCACCGACCCGGGTCCGCCACCGGATCCCGTCAATGAGCTGCCGCTTCGTCCATGTCGGCGGCAGACCTGGCCGACGCCCCACAGGTAGTAGCGGCTCCAGCGCCGCCCAATGCGCATCAGTCAGGTCATGCCGCCTCGTCACCGTTACAGTGGCCACGAGGTCTCCGTGCTGATGGTCTTCTTCGACGATGAACCATCTACCGGAGACCTCGCTATTTATCGATCACCGACGCGCCGGGATCTCAGCACCCCACCACCGCCGACTTCGACACAGGCCCTAAGGCGGCTGCGCGGCGGGTGCGGCCTGCGGACGGCTGCCACGCCCGGCACCGCGCTCGTTCGGGCATCCGCCCCGGCGGGTATGCGCGGCGGGTGCGCGCCGGAGAGGTGACCCGGCACTACCACCACCAGACGAACCAGTGTCGCGACGGCCGGCCGCCGGGTGTCCCGCGGTTCGTCCCAATGGACCCGAGCAACCGTCCCCAGCCGCTCAAACGCCACCTCGGGACGCCGGTGCACCCCCCTGCCCCGCGACCTGCCGCCGACCGGGGCGCCGGCCGCGCTGACCCTGTCCGGACGGATACCGCCGAGCAACCCGACCATCGACGGCGAACTCCTCGCCCGCCTGCTGTTCTACTCAGCCAGCGTCACCCGAACCGCCGGAGACAACCTCTGGTTCCGCGCCACCCCTTCGGCCGGCAATCTCCACCCCCTCGAGATGTACGCGGTGGCCAGCGAGGTCGCCGGGCTCGACCACTTCGCGCCGGAGGTGTTCGGCCTGGAGGCACTCGCGGCCGGGGACCACCGCCCGGCGCTGGCCGACGCCACCGCCGACCCGGACGTCGGGCCACCCCGCTCGCCCTCGTCGTCACCGCCTACCGTGGCGAGCCGCGTGGAAGTACGCCGAACGGGGCTGGGCGGCACGGCTACTAGGACGCCGGGACAGGGTGAGGGCATGGACGGGTCAGGCGTACACGGGGCGTCGAGTGCCGCCGTGGTCGGCGCACGGCCCGCGTGGCACGCCGGTCATGCTGACCAGGCCGTCCTCGCACTGCACCACGTAGCCCTTGCCGTTCCAGAAGGTGAGCACGCAGTCGAACCAGTCGCAGACGTCCGCGGCCGGGTCGTTGATGTAGGAGCCGCCGCAGTAGTTGTAGCCGTACGGATTCTCCGGTGCGCCACAGAGGTCCACCGGGGTCGGGCTCGGCGAGCCGGTGGACGGGCTCGGGCTACCGCCACCGGTGCTGCTGGCCGACGGCCACCCGGAGGGGCTGGTCGGTGAGGCACCATCGGTCGGGCCCGGTCCAGGCGAGGTGACCGGCCCGGAACCGGGCCCCGGCGCCGTAACGGGGCCGGACGTGCCGGGCGCGGTGGTGGCGTCCTGCGGACCAGCGGTGGGAGCGGTGGAGTTGGGCAGCGGCGCGCCGACGGCGGTGGACGGCGAGGGGTCATCCGGGTCGGCCGAGGCCGCGCCGGGTCGGCCGTCGAAGTCCATTCCGACCACCGGGCGGCCCGTCGCGGACCAGCGGACCGCGCCCACGACCCCCGCCAGGGCCACCAGCACCGCGACAGCGGCGACCAGCGCCGGACGGGCGAGGCGGGCGGCGGCCGGGGCCTCGGCGGGCGTGGCCGGTGTCGGTGCCGCCGGCCGGGTACTCCAGTGCGCCACCACCGCCTCGTCGAGCCGGTCCAGGAGCGCGTCCCGCTCCCCGACGGCCTCGGCGTAGGCGACGGTGAGTCGCAGCCGGAAGGCGGACGCCGCCGTCGGCGGTACCCGTACTCCCCGGATCCTGCCCGGCCCGTGCTCGTGCAGCAGGGTGAACGGCTCCGCCGGATGGTGCGCCACCCCGGTCAGCTGCCGGTACGGCCACTCCCGGACCCCGAGGCGCCCGATGAGGATCAGCCGCCGGTCGGTGACCACCGCCATGCCGGCGTCGACCACCGCGACGCCCTTCGTCAACCCGCGTAACCGGACCGAGCCCCCGAGGGGAACGACGGCCAGCTCCGGTGCGGGCAGGCCGGCGGTGTGCCGAGCCGTCACCTCAACGAGTTCCGCGCCGGACTGCACGGTGGCCACGACCTCATCCTGGTCTAGGGCCACCGGCAGCCCCACCGGCGTCTCCGCCTGCGGCTCCGGCTCCTCCGTCCACGCGCAACACTCCCGTAGCTCCATGTCGCGTCGCCGCCACGCCTCGACGGCGGTCTCGTACGCCGTGCGCCGCCGCTCGTTCTCTCGATTGACCCACCGGGCCCGCCAGCCCACCGCCGTCCCGTCCGTCGCCACCGGGTCGCCTCTCATCGCGAAGGGGTTCCGCGTCCACCCGGTACAACCGCGCGCGGCGGCACAGGACACGTCGTAGCCGTCGACCGGTTCGGCTGGTTCCGTGGATACCGTCGAGTACCCGTACCGGTTGGCCGGTGGGGCCGAACCGCCGATATGCACGGCTGTCCCCGACCGCCTCGCGGCGATACGGTGCACGCACCGCCTCGGGCCGCGCCCTTCCGACAGGTCGCGACGCCGCCTCACGCGTCCCCATCCGCACCACCGGATCGATCTCACGTCCGACGCCGGCGTAGTCGCCGGGAGAGAGGATCGAAGAGGATGCTCCCCACACCCACCACCTCCTGGCGAACGGCGAGAGTCACCCTCGCAGCCGCCATCGCCCTGGTCAGCCTCGGCATTTTCGGCGCACCCGTCCAAGCCGAAGGAAAATCCAAGGTCACCGTGATGACCCGGAACCTCTATCTGGGCGGCGATCTGACGCCATCCATCGGCGCGCCGACACCAGGGGCGTTCCTGGCCGCGAACTCCGCGCTGTTAGGCCACGTCGACCTGGTCGACTTTCCCGCCCGGGCGAAGCTGCTCGCTCGGGAGATCACCGAGAACAAGCCGGACCTGGTCGGACTGCAGGAGGTCGCCCTGTGGCGCACCGGCACGTTCGGTGACCCCGCACCAGCCACCGAAATCCGGTACGACTACCTCGCACTGCTCATGGGCGAGCTGAGCCGCTCCGGTCACGCGTACGACGTCGCGGTCGTACAGGCCGAGGCCGATCTGGAGGCGCCCGCGGGCGCGCCGCACTTCCTCGACGTCCGGCTCACGATGCGCGACGTGATCCTGGTGCGCCACGGCGGCCGGATGAAGGTGACCGACTCCTCGTCCGGCACCTTCACCAACAACCTCACCTTCACGCTCGCGGCAACGAACGGGACCGTGACCAGCACCCGCGGTTGGACCGCGGTGGACGTGGTGCACGGGCAACGCCCGTTCCGGTTCGTGAACACCCACCTGGAGGCCTTCCACGCCGGTGTCCGGGTGCTGCAGGCGCGCGAGCTGCTGGCCGGCCCCCTCGCCACGGCACCGGGTGACGTCATCCTCGCCGGGGACCTCAACACCGGCCCCGACCTGCCCGTCGCCGAGAACCGGCTCGCCTACGCGGCGCTGGTGGCCGGCGGGATGCGGGACACGTGGCAAATCCTGCATCCGGGTGAACCCGGCTACACCGCGGGTCTGGGCGACGACCTCAACCAACCCGCCGACGCCGTCGAACACCGCATCGACATGGTCCTGTTCCGGGGGGCGGTCGTTCCCGTCTCGAGCCTCATCTTCGGGACCAAGCGGCAAACCCCCGACGGCCGGTGGGCATCGGACCACCTCGGCTACCTGGCCGTGCTGGCCTTGAAGTAGCACGAACGCCGCTCCGGGCTGGCGCCGACGCGCCAGCCCGGAGTTGCCACAGGAACAGAGGGCCATAGCGTGAGCAGCCCGCCGCGATGACCGCCGCCCCGACGCGTCCGGCCGGCCCGGCTGTCAGTAGGTCCCGCCCCGCGCCACCTGCGCGGCCACCCGCTCGTGCAGACGCCGTACGCGTCGATCGGTGCGCCCGCGGCGACGAGCGCCGCGATGACATCCTCGTCGAGGCTGCCGCTGGCCACGATCTGGGCCTGAGTCAGCCCGGCGTCGTCGAGGATCGCGCCGGTCTGCAAGGCCAGCGCGGCGAGATCTCCGGAGTCGAGCCGCACGCCCACCGGGCCGGTCAGTCCCCGCTCCGCGATGACCTCGACGGCGGCTCGCACTCCGGCGGGCGTGTCGTAGGTGTCGACGAGGAACACCGGGCTCGTCGGGAAGTCGGTCGCGAACGGAACGCGGCGCGCTCGTCCGGGAACGCCTCGACGTACGAGTGGGCCATGGTCCCGGACGGCGGCAGTCCGTAGCGTCGAGCGGCCTCGACGTCGCTGGTCGCGGCGAAGCCGGCAATCGCGGACGCCCGGGCCACGGCCGCGCCGGCCTCGATGCCGTGCGTGCGGCGGAACGCGAAGTCGACCAGCTGCGCGTCGCCGGCCGCGAGGCGGCATCGGGCGGCCTTGCTGGCGACCGTGGTGTGGAAGGTGATCAGGTTCAGCACGCCAGTCTCCACCAGCTGCGCCTCGGCGATCGGCGCGGTGACCTCCAGCAGCGGTTCGTCGGCGAACACCACGCGGCCCTCCGGCACGGCCCAGACATCACCGGTGAACCGCAGCCCCGCGAGCGCCGCCAGCGTCGCTTCGTCGAGCCCGACGGTGTCGCGCAGGTAGCCGAGTTCGCCCTCGTCGAACGCGAAGCCTTCCAGGAACGCCAGCGCCTCGGCCAGCCCGGCGGCCACCAGGAAGCCACGCTGCGGCGGCAGGCGGCGGACGAACAGGCTGAACGTCGCGCGCTCCACCATGTCCCGGCGCAGGTAGCTGGCCGCCATCCGCAGCTCGTACAGGTCGGTGCGCAGCCCGGTCACGGTTCCTCCATCGGCACTGCGCACGGTCGACGGGCCGGTGGCATCGTGGTGATGCCAACCCGTCGGGTCCGGGGCGGACGCAGGCTAGGGCGTCCGGTCCCCGGCTTCCGAGCCAGCACACCGCGAACAGCAGTTGGGCGCGGATACCCCTTTCGATCGCTGGTACGCCTGACGGCGGTGAACACGCCGGCCGGCCGCCTCGCCGGGGTCCGCTCACTCCTGGCCGATCAGACTGTCGAGGGCGACGGGTGGGATCGGCCAGGCGGTCGAGGTCGAGGTCGCCGCGCCGCTGCGGGGAGCTTGGTGCCTCCATCACCATGCCGCCGTCCGCCACTCGGCGCACCGCGTCGAGACCCTCCGCGTTGACAACTCGCGCTACTCCTTCGCCACGGTCGCCGGCTCCGGCGGGACGTGCGGCCCGCCGACCGGCCGCTCGTCGCCGTGGCCCGGCCACCACGCCTTGTGCCCGATCAGCGCGGTCAAGGCGGGGACGAAGAACATCGACATGACGAACGCCGACAGCACGATGCCGATCGCCACCGCGAAGCCCATCTGCTGCAGGAACGAGATCGGGGCGAGCATCAGCACTCCGAACGTCCCGGCGAGGATCAGTCCCGCCGCCGCGACCGTCGGCCCGGCGTGTTCGACCCCGATGGCGGCGGCCTGGTGCGGTTCGTTGCCCTCCCGCGCCTCCTCGCGCAGTCGGGCGATCATCAGGATGTTGTAGTCCGTCCCGATCGCCACCACGAAGAGGTAGAGGATGATCGGCAGCTGGAAGGTGACACCGGGCTCGCCCTGCACCCCTTGGAAGAGGTAGACCGTGGCGCCCAGCGTGGCGGCGAAGTTGAGCAGCACCGCGATCACGAGGTAGATCGGCGCGACCAGGCTGCGCAGCAGCAGCGCGAGGATGAGCGCGATCAGGCCGGCCGCGACCGGCAGGATGACCGACAGGTCGCGGTTGTTCGCCGAGTTGATGTCCGCGAAGATCGCGGTGGTCCCGCCGACCAGCGCCCGGGTGCCGGGCGGGGCCGCCGCGTGCACGGCATCGCGCAGGTCCTCGCGGACGAGGGTGATGGCCTCGTTGGAGACCGGGTTCTCATCGAGCAGCAGGTTGACCCGGGCCACACTCGGGTCGGTGCTGCGCTCCGGGGGCTGCGCCTGGCCCACACCCGGGCCTTTCGCTACGGCCGCCGCGAAGTCGCTGACCTGTTGCTCGGTCAGCGGCGACCCGTTACTGGTGGTCAGGTAGACCTCGGTCGGGGCGAGCGCACCGGCGGCGAACCCGCGCTGCAGGTCCTGCGCGGCCTTCGCCGACTCGGTGTCCTGCGGGAAGCCGGCGCTGAAGTCGTAGTCGGCCTTGTAGCCGAGCACGCCTGCGGCGAGCGCGACCAGAAGGACGCCGGATGCCGCCGCGACGAGTGCCGGCCGGCGCCCGACGGCGGTGCCGAGCCGGTGGGACATGGTGGCTTTGGGCGTACGCTGCCACGCCTTCGACGGCCAGAAGACGTACCGGCCGAGCAGCGAGACCACCGCCGGGACGAGAGTGAGCGAGGTGACCAGCATGACGCCGACCGCGATCGCGAGCGCCGGGCCGAGCGAGCCGAAGAAGCCCAGAGAGGCGAGGAGCAGCACGAGGAACGCGACGATGACCGCTCCGGCGGCCGACGTGATGACCTCACCGACCCGCTGGACGGAGACGATCATCGCGGTGCGCTTGTCGTCACCGGCGCGCAACCGCTCCCGGTAGCGGAAGAGCAGGAACAGGATGTAGTCGGTGCCGATGCCGAACAACACGATCAGCAGGATCGTCTGCAGATCCTGACTGACACTGAGATCGAATGCCTTGCCCGCGGCGGCGACGAGACCCGTCGTGATGCTCAGAACGACGCCGACGACCACCACGGGCAGCAGCGCGGCGATGGGGCTGCGGAAGATGATCAGGATCAGTCCGATGATCAGGATGATCGTCGCGACGCCGACCACGGCGAAGGCATTGTTGAAGGTGTCCTCGTTGTCGACGAAGCTCGCCACGTCGCCGGCCACGCCCGCGGTCAGCCCACTGTTCGCCAACTCCGGGCCGATGTCCGCGCGCAGATCGCGTACGGCGTCCAGCAGCGCCGGGTCGTCGGGGGTGGGGGCATCGAGCCCGACGTTGACGATCTGCACCGACTTGTCCGGCGCCACCGCAGGCGGTCCGGTCAGGTAGCCGGACGTGTGCGGGATGTTCTTGGCCTTGAGCGCCTGGGCGAGCTGGCCCACCTTCGCCTCGTCCGCCGGCGTGAGCTTCTGCCCGTCGGCGCGCTTGACCACGATGATCGCCGTCGCGGTGGCCTGCTGCGGAAACGCCTTCTGCCCGAGCTCGGTGGCCTGCACGGACTCGTACGAGCGGGGCAGGAAGCTTTCCTGATCGGCGGAGGTGATGTCGCTCAGCGATGGTGTGGTGAGGATGATGGCGGCTGCCGCGAGCACCCACCCGGCGATCACCCACCACGCTCTGCCCACCACGAATCTGCCCAGCCGCTCGAACATGGTTTCCCCCGTGTGTTCGGCACCACCGACGTCTGGGGCCTGGAGCGCCCAGGGCACCGGCCCGTCACTCTGCCGGGTAGTCTTCGCTACCCGTTGTGCAGACTACCCGCGGCTGGCGCTCCTTTTCGGATGCTTGGGTTCCGGGGGCTGCGCGAGTTTCACCTGTTCAGGTACTCGAGCACTGGGAGCACCCGTCGATTGTTGTCATCGGACGGTGGCATACCCAGCTTGGTCAACTACCCGCCCCTGAATGAGCGGGTTTGTGGGTCAATCCCCTCGCTGGCTGCGAGGTGATGCCACGTGCGGGCGGTTGACTGCGCCCCAGCTCCCGACACCGCGCTCGGCGATGTTGAGAGCCGCATTGTGATCGGCGTGGGCAACGACCCCGCACGATCGACAGGTGAAGGTTTCTTGGTTAGGCCGGTTCCGCCTGTCGCGGTGCTTGCAGCCGTGGCAGGTCTGGGAGGTGTACCGCGGGTCGACCTGGACCAGCGGTACACCAGCTCGGCGGGCCTTGTAGGTAAGGAACCCGCCGAGCTGGTGAAACGACCACGAGTGGAGCGTGACCCGTTGGGGCATTCTCAGCCGGACCCGCTCACGGATCCCCGTCAGTTCTTCGACGGCGATACCGCGACCGGTGCGTGCAGCCTCGGTCACAATAGTCTTGGCGATGCGGTGGTTGACGTTCGCGGCGTGCCGCGCTTCCTTCTTGTTACGCCGGACCAGAAGCCGCTTGGCCGACGTGGTGCCCTTCTGTTGCAGCCGAGCCCGCAGCCGCATCTGGCGGCGGCGGTAGCCATTGAGCCGGGTGCCGGCGTAGCGGGTGCCATCGGAGTCGTAGGCGATGTTGGCGATGCCCATGTCCACGCCGAGGAAGCCATCCGGTTCGTACGGCGGCGTCTCGGCCACCTCGATCGAGGCGTACAGGAACCACATCCCGTCGCGGTGCACCAGGTCGCACTCGCCGATCACGCTGGTGGCGACGGCCTTGAGCTGGGCCGGCGAGCCGGTGTATGCCATGGCTTTGAGTCGGCCGGCGGTGGTCCAGATGGACACCGTCCGAGCGTCGTGCTGCCAGGACAGCATCCGGGCGTCGTAGGGCTGTGCGGCGTCCCAGCGGAACCCGATCGGGTTGGCCTCGATCCGCCTGCGCCGATTCGAGCCGGGCTTGCCGTACCGCCCGGCCTTGAGGTTCGCCGTCAGGGCTGTGTAGGCGTCGGCCACCTTCTTGATGACGTGCTGCGCCGCCTGGGCACCCAACCCGTAGTCGGCCTTGATCCCGGCGTAGACGTGCTTGCGCAGGTCGTAGTTGCGGTACACGGCCGACTCCCGGGCCACGACCGCCACGTCGCAGGCCGCCTGGTTACACGCGCGCAGGGTCGCCCCCAACACTGCCGCCTGCCCAGGCGTCGGCAGGAGTTTCACCTGCACCACCAGCTTCACGCGATCACCGTAGCAATTGGCCCATGTCACCAAATGGGCGCCAGACCCGGACGTTCGACGTGGCCGCAGCGTTAGCTACAACCTGCATGTGCATCTGGGTCTTCACCACAAAGAATCGGCGTGGGGCGCTCACCGACCCGATCCTCACCCGCTGCGAACAGATCATGCGAGACGTGTGTGCAGTGGTGGCCGTCGGCCTGGCACAGGTCGGGGTGGTGGTGCGGCCCGGCCGCGACGATCGGTTCGACCAGTGGTCGGCGTACTGGCACCCGGACGGTGTCGTGGTCTACGTTGCACAGCGCGCGAAGCTCGGCGACGACCGGCCGGGGCTGACTGCGCTGCCGCTTTCCGTGCCGCAGCTGGCGGTCCTCGCCGTCGATGAACGGTTTCATCTGCGGTAGCGGGCCATCGCATGGGCTACTGGCGGGGACAGACAGCGTCGCCAATCCTCATGCGATGTCGGTGAGGGCCGGTCGAGAGCGACCGGCCCTCCGCGTTCTGTAGTCAGCAGACCTGGCGCGCGGCGAGGTGGGCGAGCAATGCCCGGGCCCGGGCGTCGTCCGGCCAGGAAAGCGGTGTAGCTGCGTCAGCCGTTGAGGTATGCGAGCACCGCGAGCACTCGTCGGTTGTCGTCGTCCGACGGTGGCATCCCGAGCTTGCTGAAGATGTTGTTGATGTGCTTGCTCACCGCCTTCTCCGTGACGAACAGCCGTCCCGCGATCGCCGCGTTCGACCGTCCCTCGGCCATCAGACCCAGCACCTCCCGCTCCCGGGCGGTGAGGTCCCGCAGTGGCTGCATGCCGGAGTTACGGACCAGCAGTTGGGTGACCACCTCCGGGTCCATCACCATCCCGCCGCCGGCCACTCGGCGTAGCGCGTCGATGAACTGGCCGACGTTGGACACCCGGTCCTTGAGCAGGTAGCCGACTCCCCCGTTGCGGTCGGCGAGGAGTTCCCGGGCGTACAGCTGCTCGACGTGTTGGGACAGCACGAGGATCGGTAGGCCGGGCAGCTGCATCCGGGCCGCGAGGGCGGCTTGCAGGCCTTCGTCGGTGAAGGTGGGTGGGAGGCGCACGTCGACGACGGCGATGTCGGGGCGGTGCCGGGTGAGCGCCGGCAGCACGGACGGCCCGTCGGCGACGGCCTCGACGACCTGGTGTCCGTTCGCGTGGAGGATGTGCGTCAGCCCGTCCCGGAGGAGGGCAAGGTCCTCCGCGATGACAACTCGCACGGCAGCTCCATGGTCACGACGGTGGGTCCGCCGGGCGGACTGGTCACGGTCATCGTGCCATCGAAGGCTGCCAGACGGCGTCGTACGCCCGCCAGGCCGGTCCCTGCGTCCAGCGTGGCGCCGCCGCGCCCGTCGTCGCGGACCTCCGTGCGCAGCACACCGTCCCGGTGCACCAGAGAGACCCAGGCGCGCCGGGCGCCACTGTGCTTGGCCACGTTGGTGAGCAGCTCGGCCACCGCGAAGTACGCCGCGGACTCGACCGCCGCGGGCGGGCTGCCGGGCAGGTCCAGGTCGACGTCCACGTCCACAGGCGGCGCGACGGTGAGGGCGAGTGCCTGCACCGCCCCGTTGAGGCCGCGTTCGGCGAGTACGGGCGGGTAGATGCCGCGGACGAGGTGGCGGAGTTCGGCGAGGGCGTGGCCGCTGGTCTCCTGCGCCTCGCTGAGCAGTCGCGCCGCCCGTGCCGGGTCGTTGGCCATGAGCTGCTCGGCCAGGCCGATGCTCATCCGCAGCGCGACGAGACGGGCCTGCGCCCCGTCGTGCAGGTCGCGTTCGATCCGGCGCAGCTCGGCGGCCTGCGTGTCGATGGTGTCGGCGCGGGTGGCGGCGAGGTGCCGGACCCGCAGTGCCAGCTCCTGCGACCGGGTCGGCGTCAGGAAGAAGCCGGCGAAGCGGAAGTGCAGCCACACCAGCCACGGCGCGACGGCCAGCCCGCCGAACAGGATCAACCACCCCTGCGGCGCGGCGAGCCACGCCTTCAGGAGGTTGTCCATCGGCCAGAGCACGCCGTAGCCGTACCAGTCGATGGTGAGGTACAGCACCAGCGGCACGAACAGGACGCCCTCCAGCCCGTACCCCATGAGCACGAACCCGAGCAGGCACGCCCCGCCGGTGACTGCGCCGGGGATCAGCCAGGCGAAGTCCCGCCAGGTCGCCGGGTCCCCGACCACCCACCGGAACCGCTTCCAGGTGCCGAGCTGAGCGTGGGCCGGCATCGGTTGGTACGGCGTTGCGATCGGCTGCCCGCACCACCGGGCCAGCCTGCGCTGTAGCCCCACCGACAGCCGCACCAGCACCGTCACCGCCGGGAAGAGCGCGAACCCGATGCCGAACACGGGAATGAGCGCGAGCGAGACCACCGACAGCACGAACAGCACCGCGTTGGTGGTCAGGCTCAGCAGGGCCACGGCCAGGCCCTGCACGGCGGCGAGGGCGCCCGGCCGGATCTGCTGCCAGACGATCGAACGTACGGAGCTGTCCACGGCGCCATTCTCCGCCTGCGGCGCCACCGGAATCGGTGGTGCTACCACCACCTCCGTCCGGGACCTGGCACTCCTGCCTTTGCCGCTTGCCGGCCGAAGGATCGACGACATGACCACAACCAGGCAGAAGGAAAACGCGCGGCAACGACTGGCCGGCCTGGCGCCCGGCCGCCGCAGCAAGTACGCCATGCTCGTCTTCTGGCTCGTCCTGATCGCGGCGGCCGGGCCGCTGGCGATCAAGCTGACCGAGGTGCAGGACAACGACACCCTCGGCGCGCTGCCCGCCACCGCCGAAGCCAGCCGGGCGGTGCAGCGGGCCGAGGACGCGTTCCCGGACTCCCAGAAGCCCCTGGCCGTCGCCGTCTACGTCCGGGAGAGCGGGCTCACCGACGCCGACCGCGCGAAGGTCGACGCCGACCGCACGGCGTTCGGCCGGTACGCCGACGGCGGCCAGGTGCCCCCGCCGGTGGTCAGCGAGGACGGGCAGGCGCTGCTGCTCTCCTTCCCGGTCACCGGGGACGCCGACCAGCGGGGTGACGCGGTGGCTGACGTCAAGGAGCAGTTGGGTACGGACGCGCCGGCCGGCCTGCGGACCGCGCTCACCGGCCCGGCCGGCGGCGAGGACGACGTCTTCGACGCGTTCGCCGGCATGGACACCACGCTGCTGCTGGCAACCGCGGCCACCGTCGCGTTGCTGCTGCTCGTCACGTACCGCAGCCCGGTCCTGTGGTTGATCCCGCTCATCACGGTCGCGGTTGCCAACCAGCTCGCCAGCGCGGCGGTGTACCTGCTGGCCCGGCACGCCGGGCTTGCCGTGGACTTCCAGAGCCAGAGCATCCTGACCGTGCTGGTCTTCGGTGTCGGCGTGGACTACGCACTGCTGCTCATCGCCCGCTACCGGGAGGAACTGCGCCGGCACGCCGACCGGCACGCGGCGATGGCCGTCGCGCTGCGGCGGTCGATCGGCGCGATCGGCGCCTCGGCGGCGACCGTCGCGATCGGCCTGCTGTGCCTGCTCGCCGCGCAACTGCCGTCCACCCGGGGGCTCGGGCCGGTCGGCGCGGTCGGGATCGCGGCGGCGCTGCTCGCCATGACCACGCTGCTGCCGGCCGTGCTGGTCATCTTCGGGCGGTGGCTGTTCTGGCCGTTCGTGCCGCGCTACTCACCGGACGCGGTCGGGCTCGACGTGACGACCGAGCACGGAGTGTGGCGCCGGATCGCCGGTTTCGTCGGGCGGCGGCCCCGCGCGGTGTGGCTGGGCACGGCGGCGGCGCTGGTCGCCCTGAGCTTCGGTATCGGCAATCTCAGCATCGGCATGCCGCATGACGAGTCCTTCACCAAGGAGGTCGGCTCGGTCACCGGCCAGCGGATGATCGAGGCGCACTACCCGAGGGGAGCCGCCGCACCCGCCGAGATCCTGGCCGCCGCCGGCCCGGCCGACCAGGTGGTGGCCGCCGCCCGTACCGTGCCGGGGGTTGCCGAGGTGGGCGAGCCGGAGCGCTCGCCGGACGGGCGTTGGGTGCGCATCGCGGCGGTCCTGGCCGACACGCCGGACAGCGACGCGTCGCTGGACACGGTCGACCGGCTCCGCGCCGCGGTGCACGCCGTGCCGGGTGCGCAGGCGCTGGTCGGCGGGGACACCGCGTACCTGCTCGACGAGGAGCGGACGGTCGGCCGGGACAACCGGGTCGTGGTGCCGCTGGTACTGGTGGTCGTCTTCGTCATCCTGGTGCTGCTGTTGCGCGCGCTGGTCGCGCCGCTGCTGTTGCTCGCGAGCGTGGTCCTGTCCTACGCCGCCGCGATGGGCGCGGCCGGATTGATCCTCGACGCGATGGGCTACCCGAAACTCTTCGTCGGGATTCCGCTGCAGACGTTCCTGTTCCTCGTCGCCCTCGGCGTGGACTACACCATCTTCCTCACCACCCGGGCCCGCGAGGAGACGGCGCGGCTCGGGCACCGGCCGGGCGTACTGCACGCGCTGACCGTGACCGGCGGGGTGATCACCAGCGCGGGCGTGGTGCTTGCCGCCACGTTCGGCGCGCTCAGCGTGCTGCCGCTGGTGCCGTCCGTGCAGTCGGCGGTCATCATCGGCGTCGGGGTGCTGCTCGACACGTTCCTCGTCCGCAGCCTGCTCGTCCCGGCGCTGGCGCTGCACATCGGCCCCCGCACCTGGTGGCCGAGCGCGCTGGCGCGGCCAACGTTCCGGCCGGTCGCGGCGCCGCCGATCGAGCGGGCACCGGCGGCGTCGTAGGAATCCCTCGGGAGTCGGCAGTCCCGGCCAGATCGCGCGATGGGCCTGGCTGCCGACCTGCTCCACCCGCCGTCGCGGATCCGGCCCTGGGCTCATGACTAGCCACCCCCCACCGGGTACGCGCAACCGTGGTGGCGACCGGGCAGGTGCCGATACCCCTGGGAGGAGCCATCCAATGGCGAAGTTTCCTGTTGAGGTCGGCCTACACCCTTCAGGGGATCAAGGGGCTGGTCAACGACGGCGGCACGAAACGCGCCGAGGTGGTCCGGAAAACGATCGAGGCCGCCGGTGGGCAGGTGGAGGCGCTGTACTTCGGCTTCGGTGATCACGACACCTACGTGTTGTGCGACCTGCCCGACCACAAGGCGGCGGCCGGACTGGCGATCGCCATCCGGGCGGCGGGTGGCGTGGACACGAAGATCACGCCCGTGCTGACCCCGAAGGAGGTCGACGAGGCGACCCGTCAGAAGGCCGAGTACGAGCCCCCAGCAGATGATCACAGGGTGCGGCCGGCGCCCATCGTAGGGGCCGGCCGCACCCGATGTGGGGTATCGAGTGAGCCGCTGCTGCGGCTTCGTCAGTGTGACGGCAATCAACTACCGCTGCGGTACTGCCCATCCACGTAGACGAGCGCGTCGCGTACCTCCGTCAGGCCGGCGTCGCCCAGCGGAAGGGTGTCGCCGGCGGCCTCGGCACGGGCCCCCGGAAAGAAACCGAGAGCCACCGCGGCGAGCGCGGCCGCCCCGGCACGGCGGATGCCGGACAGGCCAGGAGTGGAAACAGTCATGCGCGTGAGGGTGGCGGCGCAACAGAACCACCTACCCGACTCCACCTGACAGCGAGTCGAATTGTGGCGTAAGTAAGGGCTCACCCGGGAGGAGGTGCTCCATCGGCATCAGGGCCGGTACGAGCACCCGTGCGGACGATCGGGGTGGTGTCCGGTGGCGATCCACTGCGAACACGGACCACGCGTCGTACCCCGCCGCTAGCGTGGCGTCAGCCTCGCCCGGAGACGCTTGGAGGAGCCCGCGATGATCGACCACCTGTCAGTCCAGGTCCGCGACGTGCCGAGCAGCGCCGCCTTCTACGACGCTGTGCTCGCCCCGCTCGGCGGCCGCCGGCTGCTGGAGTTCCCGAACGTCGTCGGTTACGGCCGGGACCGGCCCGACTTCTGGCTGGGCCCGACCGAAACCCGCGGCGAGGCCCGCGAGCTGCACCTGGCTTTCACCGCCGACGACCGCGCCACGGTCGAGGCGTTCCATGATGCCGCCATCAAGGCCGGCGCGGAGGTGCTGCACGCGCCCCGGATCTGGCCGGAGTACCACCCGACCTACTTCGCGGCGTTCGTTCGCGACCCGGACGGCAACAACATCGAGGCCGTCTGCCACGCCCCGCAGTGATTGGATCTACCGATATGGAACAGCGAATCAGCCTGATCACCCTCGGAGTCACAGACGTAGCGCGCGCAAAGGCGTTCTACGAACAACTCGGCTGGCACGGCCAGGAGGTCGAGGAGACGGTCTTCCTCCAGGCCGGCGGGTCGGCGTTGGTGCTGTGGGGGCGGGACAAGCTGGCCGAAGACGCGGGCGTCGCCGATCCGGGTGACGGCGGCTTCGGCGGGATGGCGCTGGCGCAGAACGTCCGCTCGCGGGCCGAGGTCGATGAGGTGTTCGCGGCGGCGGTGGCCGCCGGTGCCGAGGTGACCAGACCCGCTCGGGAGACGTTCTACGGCGGCTACGCCGGCTACTTCACCGACCCGGACGGTCACGTGTGGGAGATCGCCTGGAACCCCGGCTTCCCCCTCGCCGAGGACGGCACCATCACCATCCCCGACTTCGGCGCGATGGGCTGAGTCAGGAAGGGTTCACGGCTCGGTTAACAGGCAGAGCAGCCGCTCCACCAGTGGTAGCTGTAGGGGATCCAGGCAGAGCGTGATCAGGGCGGGGTCCGGCGACGGCGATGCAGTAGTCGGGGCCGATGCGGTGGGCGTGGCCGAGGCGGTGGGCAGAGCCGGTCGGCCAGCCGGGGGCGGGTCCGTGGTCGGAGCTGGGCCGGGCGTCGGCACCGAACTGGCGGACGGGGCCGAAGCGGTGGACGGCGCCGAAGGCGACGCCGAAACCGTCGGCAGGACGGGCGTGCCGGTCGTCGACGGCCCGTGCGGCGTGGCGCCTGTGGTGGCGGTCTGCGTCGCACGGCCAACCGGCCCGGTCCTACTCCGCTCCGGTGCCACCGGTCCGATGGGGAGGACGGGGACGACGGCGTCGCCGTCCGCCGGAGCATCCGTGGCGACGATGACGGCCGCTTCCCTCCGCTGCACAGGGCCGGCCTGCTCTGGCCCGAGAGCGCCGGGGCCCAGTGTCGAGAACACCACGACCCCGACGGCGGCGACGGCGAGCGCCCGGCGATCGGGGCGCAGCGCCGTCAGCGGGGCCTCGTCCGGCTCGACGAGCGGCGGCGGCGTCGGTCGTGCGCCCTGGTGGGCGTCCAGCAGGGCGTCGAGTTGTGTGGTGATGGCGGCGCGTTCTCCGGCGGCGGCAGCGATGGCGAGGGTGATGTAGAAGCGGGCGTTCACCGCTGCGCTGGCGGGCACCAGCAGCCCGGCGAGCGGGCTGCGGTCGGTGGTGTGCAGCAGGGTGAGGGGGACGTCGGGGTGGTGCGCGGGGGCCGACAGGTCCGCGTACCTCCACTCGCGCCGGTGGTCATGCCCGGCGAAGGCCACCCGGTGGTTGGTCACGACGGCCATGCCGGCGTCGACGACCCGCAGGCCGGCCGGCAGGGCGTCGCCGGGTGTGTCGGCGCAGGTGAGGGGGCCGGGCGTCGGCAGTCCGACGACGTGCCGCGCCTCGGCCTCGACCAGCTCCGCGTTGGGGAGTACCCGGAAGACGAGTTCGTCGTCGGCGAGGTCCACCGGCAGGCCGGTACGCGGCTGCGTGCACCCGAGGAACCCGACGGCCTCGATCCGCAGCCGGGTCAGGTGGTCCTTGCGTCGGAGCCAGGCGTCGGTGGCGCTGCGGTACGCGTGTCGCCGCCGCCGGTTCTCGCGCTCGGCCCAGGCGATCCGCCAGTGCGGCTCCAAGGTGGTGGGGCGTGAGGTCACGGTCACACGCGGTACAACCGCTCACGTGCGTGACAGGGAACGCGGCAACGATCGATGCTTCCCTTTGTTCCCGAAAGGAGAGATTTGGCTACCCGCGAGGGCTACCGACCTCGGACAGCTCGGCCCGGTCGCTCGCGGGGACGATCGCGAAGTGCACCGTCCCGCCGGTCCTGCGCCGCCCGAGGCGGTGCATCAGCGGCACGAGCACGCCGTGCAGCAGCGGGTACTTGCGGCGCAGCGTGCGGGCAGCCATGTCGTACTCCGCGCCTTCCAGCCGCTGGGCGGTGGCCTGGACGGCCGAGCCGGTCGGCACGCCGCGCGCGGTCGACGCCGCCACCGTGACCATCGGGTTGTTGCCGATCCGCCGGGTCTTCCAGGCCCGTTCGAAGCTGCGCACGTACGCCCGGCCGCCGGCCACCGCGATGCTCACCGGCGTCCCGACCGGTCGGCCGTCCCGGCGGTACGTAGTCAGTACGACCGTCTTCTGCGGGCCGAACGGTGCCAGCGCCGGCACACCGGTCGGTGAAACCACGCCGAGCACCCAACCCCGCTCGCGCCACCGGTACGCGAACGCCGCGCCGGCTACCACCACGGCACCGCCGATCGCGAGGGTCTGCCCGGTGGTGCCGCCGAGATTGCGGTCGGCGACGTGCACCACCGTGTGAGCGGTCCCGCCGACCATGTAGCCGGCGAAGGCCACGGTGAGCGCGTCGGCCCAGATGGTGGCGAGCAGCAGGGTCACGCCGATGCCGAGCTGGAAGGCACCGATGTCGTGCACGAAGTGCCGGTGCGGCGGGAAGTCGGCCCAGGTGCTGAACGAGGCCGGGGCGAGCATCGCCCACACCCCGACGACCGCGCTGGCCAGCCCGAGCAGGGCGGCAGCGGTTCGCACGATTGTTCTCATACGCCCATGACGAGACCACGCACCTCGGCGTGACACCCGAACGGCCCGGCTCCGCCAGTGGTCACGGCGGGCGCAGCGAGGCGAAGAACTGCGGAGCCCGCCTCCACGGCAGCGCCGCAGGCGACCAGTCGCATGTTGCCGGCCTCGCGCCGCCGGTTGAAAGACGCTCACCGGCGCCGCCTGGACGCCGGGGCTATCGCGGTAATGCGGGCGTTCCCCTCGCGAGCATGTACTAAAAATAGGGTGTTCTAAATATAGATCACCATGACAGACTGTGCCCCGTCATTGATCAACCACGGGGATGGAGCGGCATGGCCGACAACAGACGTCATCGATACTTCAGCAGGTCCTTGCGCGCGACGGCATTCGCCGTCGCGCTCGTCCTACCGGTCTCCCTGATCAGCCAGCCGGCTGCCCAGGCGGAGGCCCAGGCGGTGGTCGAGGAACAACTTCCGGCCTGCACCGACCCGTCCGTACCGGAGGACATCAACCACGCCTCCATCCGGCTCGAAGGACCGACAGCCGGGTCGGAGGTCGCGGTCGACGCGAACGGCAAGATCGCCATCAACGGCTACCTGCACAAGCAGGCCACGATGGTGGACGTCTCGATCGAGAAGACGACCTCGTCCAGCTTCACCTTCGGCCCGCCGCCGCCCGGCGAAACGAACTGGTCCGCTTCCTGGACCACCAGCATGCGCCCGCCGCACCTGGGCCCGGTCCAGGTCTGCTCCCGCGCCGAGCGTGAACCCGGCCGGTACGCGAAGATTCTGCGCGACATCACCGTGGTGGACCTGATCCCGCCGAGCAACGTCCCGAACCTGGCGGTCGGCACGATCACGGCGACCAGCGCCAAGGTGAGCTGGGGCGCGGCGACCGACAACTACGGCCTCGCCGGATACGAGGTCAAGGTCGACGGCGGTACGGCGCAGCGGACCACCGTCGGCACCCGCTCGTACTCGATCACGGGGTTGCAACCGTTGAGCAACCACACCGTCTCCGTGGTCGCCATCGACCTGGCGGGCAACCGGTCGGCGACGCCCGCCACAACGTCCTTCACGACGGACGCGCTGCCGCCGCCGCCGGACGTTGACGCCGGTCTGACCCTGGACCCGGACGAGGGGGGCGCCATAGCCAGCTGGCACCCGCAGCCCGCCAACGAGGCGAGCTACCGCGCCTACCTGGACGGCGAGATCTACGACCAGTTCGCGCTGGAGCAGCTCTGCGTGGACGGGAACGGCAACGTGGCCAACCCGTGCACCGCGGACAGCGTCATCAAGCTCCCGATCGAGCCGCTCGAGGAGTACACGCCGTACGCGTTCCGGGTCGAGGCGCTGCGCGCCGACGGCACGGTGGCACGGGAGCTCGCCGGCGACTTCACCACGATGATCCATGTGGACGAGGTGTCGGCGGCGACCACGCAGACGACCGCCAGCGAAACGTCGCAGTGCGCCGGCGCCGGTGGCGACTTCTACATCGCGGCCAGCTCACGCGCCACGGTGCCGGTACCCGCCGGCAGCACGGAGATCTTCCTCGGCTGCTACCGGGCGGCGAACAGCAGTTGCCTCGACGCCTTCCTGCCTCCGTCGGGCGAGAAACTGCTCGACTGCGCGGACAACATCACCGACATGCTCTTCGCGGTGGCCCCGTCCGGCCGCGGACCGGTGATCTCCTCGGTGGACGCCACGCAGGCCCGCCTGCTGGTGCCGGGCCCGGTGGCGCCGATCGCCTGGTGTGCGAGCGGAGCCTGCGCGACGCTGCTGGCTCCCATCGCGGAGACGGTCGAGGTCGTCGCGGCCGCTCAGGTCGCCGCCGCCGGCACCTCGTGGATCGTCGTCGGTGCCGCCGGCATCGGCATCGGTGTCGTGCTGGGCGTCCTGCTCGCCATCCTGTTCCCCAGCACGATCGGCGTGAACGGCCTCATCGAGTACCCGATCGAGCACGACGTCGACTTCGACACGTTCGAGAACTGGGGCCTGGACGAGGGCGAGTGGTACAACAGCCTGAAGGTCTACGCCGAGGTCATCAAGACCACGAAGTTGGTGGCCGACCAACGCGATCTCGACTTCGCGTGGGACTCCACGGAGGATTCGCGACTCAAGCGGATCATCGACTCGGCGTGCACGGCCCAGCGTGGCACCCAGGGCAAGGCCGGGTGTGACGACAACGTCATCGTCTACGTCCCCGGTGCCAAGAACTACAAGGGCGCCGACATGACGCAGACCGGCAAGCACATCGTGGCCGCCATGGGTGACGGCGGATTCCCGCAGCCGCCGACCCGGGCGGTGTGGTTCTACCCGGCGCGCAGCGTGGGAGGGCAGGCGGCGCGCGCCAAGGGCTACAACCACGGATGGTTCAACAGAGTGGAGTTCAAACCGAACGCGTGCGATGTGCGGGTGCCCGGGCAGACCTGCGACGAGTTCCCGTTCTGGTCCACGAACCAGGCGGTCAACCTGACCGGCCAGGTCGCCAGCCTCAAGCTGGTGTCGACGACGGAGTCGCTGCCGCAGGCCAACGACATCAACGCGTTCTACGGCAAGTGCAAGGTGAACAACAACACCGAGTTCATCGTGCTGCCGGTGAAGCCGTGGGTCGAGGCCGGCGGCACGAGCTTCGCCTTCAAGGTCAGCGGGGGTGGGGCTAGCCTCTGCATGACCCCCACGGCCCCGTAGCCGAGGAGCTTGCTGATGCTCGATGACATGCGCGTGTTGCGCGACGCGGTGCGGGAGTACCGCGTCGCGGCGACGGCTGCCGGCCTCGACTGGCCCGACCAGGGCGAGTCGCCGGCCGGGCAGCCGCCGGACGTGGTCTACCGGATCTTCGGGGTGGATCACGTCGCGGAGCAGCTGACCTGGTTGCAGTCGCAGCGATGGCCCGACCGGCGGTTGCTGCCCAACGCCGGATGGCGGATGCCATGGCCGGAGGGCGGGGACGCGCTGGACTATCTGGGGCTGTCGATCGGCACGCCGTTCCCCTGGCGGCAGCAACTGCCCCTGTTCCACTTCGATTTCCTCCTCTACACGTTCGTCCTCGCGGGCGAGCACGAGGGTGAGATCTGGCGTTACGTGATCTCAGAAGACGCCTGGGAGTCCGTCCGTGCCGCCACCAGCCTGGCCGGGCTCTTCGACCAGTGGGCCAGGGGAATCGCCGCCGGGGTGGTCGGCTACGACGAGCACAACAAGTGGCTCCTGGTCGACGACGACGTGGCTAGGGCTCCCGGCCTCGACCCGCTGGCCTTCCCGGTGGCTCCGGTGGAGGAGACGCTGCTGCAGGCGCGGCAGCGCGAATGCGGAGTGAACATGGCCGTCGTCGAGGAGGGCTTCGAGTACCAGGAGGAGTTGCTCGACGCCATCGACGCCGCCAAGGCGTCGCTCGGCGCGTAGCCCGGGTGCCGGCGGCTGTTGCGGTGACAACCGAAACAGCCGCCGGCCACGCCGGGCGCTAGTCAGCCAGGGTGGCGACCGGCCCGGCTCCCCTGCCGGTCAGTACGGGCGCAGCGAGGTGAAGAAATGCCTCAGCTCACCGGCGAGCAGGTCCGGCTCCTCCAGCGGCATGAAGTGCCCGCCCCGGCCCGGTTCGCTCCAGTGTCGGATGTCGGTGCAGGCCCGCTCGGCGATCTCCCGGGGGAGGTTGGCCTGCGAGGGTTCGGTGCTCACCGTGAAGGCGGCGGGCACGGTGATGTCGGGTCGTGGGGTGTTGTGGTCGAAGTCGAAGTACTGCCGGAACGAGGAGCCGATCGTGTCGGTGGCCCAGTACAGCGTGATGATGGTGAGCAGGGTGTCCCGGTCGAAGCTGTTCGCCAGGTCACCGTGGTTGTCGCTCCAGTCCCGGTACTTGTCGACGAGCCAGGCGGCCAGCCCGGCCGGTGAGTCGGCGAGCGCCGCCGCGAGGGTGTCCGGCCGGGTGCCCATGATGGCGCTGTAGCCGCCGTCGGTCTCGTCGTACGCGGCTTCGGCGTCGAGGTACGCCTGCTCGGCCGGGGAGAGCGGACGGGCGTCGAAGCTGGCCGGGAACGGTGGGTGGATCATGTGGATGCCGGCGACCTGTTCCGGGTACAGGGCACCCAGCCAGCCGGTGACCACCCCTCCGACGTCGCCGCCGAAGGCGCCGTAACGCTCGTAGCCGAGCACGTCGGTCATCAACTCGTGCAGCGTCCGAGCGAGGACCGCCCGGGTCACCGGCTCGTCAGGCACCTCCGAGAAGCCGAAGCCGGGCAGCGAGGGCACCACCACGTCGAACGCGTGCGCCGGGTCGCCGCCGTACCGGGCGGGGTCGGTCAGCCGGTCGACCAGGGGCAGCATCTCGACGAAGCTGCTGGGCCAGCCGTGGCTGAGGATCACGGGCAACGGCGCGGGCGTACCGGCCGGACGGGCCGCGCGGACGTGCAGGAAGTGCAGCTTCCGGCCGCCGACGAGGGCCAGGTGGTGTGGGTAGGCGTTGAGTTCAGCCTCGCGGGCCCGCCAGTCGAACCCGTCGCGCCAGTAGGACACCAGGTCCCGCAGGTAGTCGGGGTCGACGCCACCCTGCCACGACTGCTTGCCGCTGCGGTCGGTGAAGCGGGTACGGGCCAGTCGTGCCCGCAGGTCGTCGAGGACCGCATCGGATACGTCGATGCGGAACGGGGAGATAGACATTGGTCCTCCGATAAGGAGGGCGCTCCCCGACGCGAATGGTCAGCTGAGGGGGACGGCCGAGTGGAGCGCCCAGACGTGACAGTGGGTGTTCACCGGGCTCACCTCCTCTCGTGGCTGACGGACGTCACCCTACCCGTGGCCGTTGCCGGCCACGCCATCCGGGTTGGCCGCCGATTCGAGCGGCTCGGTGAGGAAGTCGATGATGAGGCGGTTGCACAGGTCGGGCTTGTCGGCGAGCAGGCCGTGGCTGGTGCCCGGCACCACGGCGAGCTGCGACCGCGGCAGCCCGTCGCGCAGCGCCAGGGTGTGCTCGACGCGGACCTCGTCGTCGTCGGCGACCATCACCAGCGCCGGGCCGGGGTAGCCGGCCAGGTCGGCGACGGTCACCGTCGGCTCCTCGTGGTGCATCCGGTCCAGCTTGGCCTTGACGATCGGGAAGTGCTGCGGCCCGTCCGGTGACACCTCGCCGTGGTACCGCACGAAGAACGCGACGGTCTCCTCGTCGAGGTCGACGGCGCCGTCGATCCAGCCGTCGTGGTGGAACACCCCGGCGGCGAGCACCAGCCGGCGGACCAGGTCGGGGCGGCGCAGCGCCACCAGCAGAGCGACCGGGGTGCCGTCGCTGTGCCCGACCAGGTGCGCCGGCCCGCCGACCACCTTTTCCAGGAACGCGACGGTGTCCTCGGCCATCAGTTGGTAGCTGATCGGGCCGCCCACATCGGGGGTACGACCGTGCCCGCGCCGGTCCGGTCGGTAGACGGTGAACCGTTTCGCCAGCCCCGGCACGTTCTGCCCGAGGGCCCGGGAGTCGGCGAAGCCGGGGTGCAGCAGCACCAGCGGCTCCCCCGCGCCGTCGCGCTCGTAGAACGTGTTGACCTCGCCGAGCTGCACGTAGCCGGGCATCCCGGGCTCCCTTCTGGGCGGAGGTGCCGCCCGAGCGTGATGACTCTGGGGTATCGATATGCCGCAGAGGTATCACGCTCGTCCGACACTGTCGCGCGCCGAGCCGGGCAAAGCCGCCGCCGAGTCGCACGGGCGGCACGGCGGCGGCACGGCGTGGCCGGATCAGGCCGGTTGGTCGGCCTCCGGCGCCTCGTAGACCCGGCGAATGTCCACCTCGACCTCGCCGATCGTCTCGGCGAAGACGTCGGCGAACCGCCGCCCCCACTCCACCGCCTCCTCCTGGGAGCGCACGTCCACCAGCGCGAATCCGGCGATCAGTTCCTTGGTCTCCGTGAACGGCCCGTCGGTGACGGTGGTCTTGCCGCCGGTCACGCTGATCCGGGTGGCGCCCTTGGATGTCTCGCACAGCCCCTCGGCGGCGAGCAGTATCCCGGACTGTGCCACCTCCTTCATGAAGGCCTCCATCCGGGCGTTGAACTCCGGGCTCGGGTCGAACGCCCCCGGCAGGTTCTCGTTGAGCTTGTGCATCAGCATGTAGCGCATCGGTTCGGTCCTCTCGTGATCAATGAAACGACGGTCAGCGGGCGAACTGCCGGCCGCAGAGCGCGGTCAGCCAGGCGAAGATGACGGCGCAGGCGAGCGCCATCCGGACGCTGATGGTGTCCTGGTCGGGCCAGGCCAGCACCACGACGACGGCCAACGCGCAGCCGAGGGAGAACGCCGCCCAGCCGCGCTGCCCGGCCCGCCACCAGCCGCGGCCGAAGACCAGGCAGGCGATGGTCAGCGATCCGAAGGCCAGCGCCGCGCCGACGCCGTGGCCGACGGCGTGCCAGCTCAGCGTCTCCGGCGCACCCTCCGGCGCGCCGGTCGGCCAACCCATGCTCGGGTCGGAGACCAGCACCCCGCCGATGATCAGCCCGACACCGTGCACGGCGACCAGCGCCGGCCCCCACGTTCCGGCGGGCTCGCCGCGCAGCGTCCGGCGTAGCCCGACCGCGCCGGCCAGGGCGAGCAGTCCGGTCACCACGAAGTTGGTGATCTGGATCCAGCCCAGGTCGCCGAGGGCGAGCAGGCTCAGCGGTTGCCGGCTCAGGTCGAACCCGTCGCGGGTGAGCACCTGGGCCGCGGCCACCACCCCGAACAGCGGGCCGGCGGCGGCCCCGCCGGCCAGCAGCGCCCTTGTCGTCGTACGCCGGGAGCCGACGCCCGCCACCGCGGACCCTGCGCCCATCGCGTTCGCCGTCGTCGTCATGCCGATCTCCTCGTCTGTCCCGACCGGCCGGTGGCCGGTCTCGTGCGCCGGTGCGAGCCGGCTTCCACTGACGCGTCGAGCGGTTCGGTCGGGATACGACATGGCGGCTGACATTTCTTCCGGAGATTTTTCAGCGGGTCGGCGCGACGCCCCGGGCGCAGTCGGCGGCGCGGGCGAGCAGCAACGCACGCTCGCGTTCGTTGCTGGTGAGCTGAGCGGCCCGGGCGAACTCAAACCGCGCCTCGTCGTAGCGGCCCAGCTTCGCCAACAGGTCCCCGAGCACGCTGGGCAGCAGGTGGTAGCCGGCCAGCGCCGGCTCGTCGGCCAGCGCCCGGGCCAGGTCCAGGCCGGCGGCCGGGCCGTCGGCGAAGGAGACCGCGACGGCCCGGTTCAGCTCCACGACCGGCGACGGCACGACCCGGGCCAGCTCCGCGTAGCCGGCCGCGATCCGCGCCCAGTCCGTCTCCTGCGGGGTACGCGCCCGCGCGTGGCAGGCCGCGATCTCCGCCTGGAGGGTGAACGGGCCGGGCGGTCCGTCGGCGGCGCGGGCCCGGTCCAGCGCGGCCAGGCCCCGGCGGATCAGCATCAGGTTCCAGCGTCCCCGGTCCTGCTCCATGAGCAGGACCGGCTCGCCGGTGGGGTCGACCCGGGCCGCAGTGCGCGACGCCTGGATCTCCAGCAGCGCGGCGAGCCCGTGCACCTCCGGTTCGTCGGGCATCAGTCCCTGGAGGACCCGGGCCAGGCGCAGCGCGTCCGCGCAGAGGGCCGGGCGCATCCAGTTGTCGCCGGCGGTCGCCGAGTAGCCCTCGTTGAAGATCAGGTAGATCACCTCCAGCACGGAGGCGAGCCGTTCGCCGCGCTCCGCGACGCCGGGCACCTCGAACGGCACCTTCGCGTCGGCCAGGGCTTTTTTGGCCCGGGTGATCCGCTGCGCGACGGTCGTCTCGGGCACCAGGAACGCCCGGGCGATCTCCTCGGTCTTCAGGCCGCCGAGCATCCGCAGGGTCAGCGCCGCCCGCGCCTGCGGCGACAGCACCGGGTGGCAGGCGGTGAAGACCAGGCGCAGCAGGTCGTCGTCGATCCGTTCCTCGAAGGCGGCGTCGAAGTCCGGGGTGAACTGCTCGTCGCCGAGGTCGTGCCCGAGCTCGGCGACCCGGCGTTCCAGCAGGCTCCGGCGGCGTAGCGCGTCGATCGCCCGCCGCTTGCCGATTGTGGTCAGCCAGGCGCCCGGGTTGGCCGGTACGCCGTCGCGTGGCCACTGTTCCAGGGCTGCGACCAGGGCGTCCTGGGCCAACTCCTCGGCCCAGCCGACGTCGCGCACCAGTCCGGCCAGGGCGGCGATCACCCGCCCGGCCTCGATCCGCCACACCGTCTCGATGGTGCGGTGCACCTGCTCATCCCCCATGACCGCCCATCAGAGCAGCCCGGCACCGCTGGGACAAGGAACGACATCGGCGGCGGGCCGTGCCGCGACTGCGGGGATGCGCGGCTGGCCGGTCAGCCGGCGCGTCGGCGGTGCGTCATTGGCCCGGGCAGCGGGCCTCGGGCCGGGAACCGCGACGGCGCACGCGGCGGGTACGCCTCGCAGTGCCCGGCCCACTGCTCGGCGGCTACCGCCAGCGCGTCCGCGGAGACGGTGAGGATCAGCGGGTAGATCGCGGTGGTCGGGCGGCGCATCCACGGTGGCAGCGACTCGGCGGAGAACTCGACGGTCAACTCCAGCCGGCGACGGCGGACCACCCGCGTTCGCAGGGTCAGGTTGGGTTCGGTGAAGCTGACCACCGCCGGTGGCGGGTTCGGGCCGACGGCCGCCTCCGCCTGCCCCCGCAGCCAACTGCCGAGCGCGCGGGCCTCCTCCACCAGGAGACTCGGGTAGTGATGCGACCAGGTCTGACCGTCAGCGGTACGGGCGTCGACCTCGATGAGCAGCCAGTCGCGCCAACCGGGTGCGGACCGGTCGGGGTCGTCGGGCGGATCGATGCCGGGCTGGTAGCCCACCGGGCGGATCCTCAGCCGGGCACCGTCGTCGGACCGGATCTCCATCCGGCCAATTCTGACCGACCGAAGTCGACGAGCGGGCGGAAACCGGCATTAAACGGTCACTTCCAGATGGTTCGCCGCACGCCCCGGTGCTCGGTGCAGGCATTCGACCGGCCACCGTTCAGGCTGACCGAACCGTCGCGGCACTGCACCAGGTAACCCCGACCGGACCAGAACTGCGGCACGCAGTCGAACCAGTCGCAGACCTCAGTGGCCGGCCGACGGATCCGGGTTCCGCCGCAGAAGTCGTACCCCAGCGGGTTTTCCGGCGCGCCGCAGCGCTGGTCCCGCGTCGCCGTGGGCGACGGGCGAGGCGACTTCGTCGGCTTCGGTGTCGTGCGGGGCGAGGGCGGCGGGGCCGCCGGGTAGAGCAGCGCAGGGACCGCGCTGGCGCTGGACGCCGGGGTGGCCGCGACGGCGACCTCCGCGCCGCCGGTCGGGTCGGACGGGTCCGACTCGAACAGCGCCGCCGGCACCAGCAGCGCCACGGCCGCGGCAACCGCGACGGTTCGCCGGCCGCCCGGCACCAGCGCGGAGAGCCGGGCCTGCCCGGGAGTGGCCGCGGCCGGCCGGAACGGCTTGAGCTGGGCGTGCTCGGCGATCAGCTCGTCGAGCTGGGCGAGCACCGCGGGACGCTGCTCGATCGCGTCGGCGAACGCCAGGGTGAGCTTGAACCGGAAGTCCGCCGCCGCCTCGGTGGGCAGCATCAACCCGGAGGTCCGCCGCCGGTCCAGCACCTGGATCAGGGTCACCGGCGCCGCCGGGTCGTGGCCCAGGCCGGTCATCCGGCCGTACGCCCAGTCGCGCCGGCCGCGTCCGCCGAGCAGCACCAGTCGACGGCTGGTGATCACCGCCATGCCGGCGTCGGCGACCCGGACGCCGTCCGGGCGACGCTGGCGCAACGGCCCGGTCGGCGGGGCGACCGTGAGGTCCGGTGCGGGCAGCACCGTGGTGTGCCGCACCTCGACGAGCTGTGCGGCGGGCAGCGCCCAGAGCACCACCTCGTCGCCGGCCAGCTCCAACGGTAGGCCGGCACCGGCTGCCGCGGAGCCCTGAAAGTCGGCGGCCAGGGCACGCAGCCGCCGCAACTCGTCGTCGCGTCGCCGCCACGCCGCCTCGGCGCCGCGGAACGTGCTGACCCGCCGAACGTTCTGCCGGCGCGCCCACCGGTACCGCCATGTGGAACCCGTCGAATCAGTCTTTGCCACGCCGACTCCTCCGCCGCGCTGGCCACCAACCGGGGTGTCACACCTTTTAACAGCGGCGGCGCGCCGCCCGGACACGCCAAAAAAGGGCGAAGTATCCGATCGGCGGAGCAAATTGCACGATAGGGCGATACTGCTGCCGACGTTCATCGGTCCGGAGCGCCGTCTCGCTCGGTAACGTCAGCCGCAGCCGGGTGGCGATGCCGCCGTACGGAGGGGGTGAGGGTCGTGCTGCAGGAAACCCGGCCCGAGGTGGTGATCGGGGTCGACATCGGCACCACCAGCACCAAGGTCGTCGCGTACGGCGCCAATGGCCAACAGTTCGCCAGCCACACGGTCGGCTACCCGCTGGACGACCCGCAGCCCGGGTACGCCGAGCAGGACCCGCAGGTCATCCTCGACGCGGTGCTGACGTCGATCCGCGCGGTGGTGGACGAGCTGAATGAGCCGGTTGCCGGGCTGTCGTTCGGCTCCGCCATGCACAGCCTGATCGGGCTGGACGCGGACGGCGTTCCGCTCACCCGGTCCGTGACCTGGGCCGACTCGCGATCCAGCCGGCAGGCCGAACGGCTGCGGGCGGTGCCGTCCGGGCTGGCCCTGCACCGACGCACCGGGACGCCGATGCACCCGATGGCGCCGCTGCCCAAGCTGCTCTGGTTCGCCGAGCAGGAGCCGAAACTCTTCGAACGGGTCGCGCACTGGGTCGGCATCAAGGACTGGGTGCTGCTGCGGCTCTGCGAGGTGCTGGTCACCGACCACTCCGTCGCCTCGGGCACCGGCCTGATGGACATCCACACGCTGGAGTGGGACAGCGAGGCACTGACCATCGCCGGCATCACCGAGGAGCAGTTGCCCCAACTGGTCTCCACCACCGCCGTACTGCCCGGGCTCACCCCGCAGGCCGCGGCGGCGACCGGCCTGCCGCAGCGCACCCCGGTGGTGGTCGGCGCCGGCGACGGGCCGTTGGCGAACCTGGGCCTGGGCGCGGTGCTCCCCGGCATGGTGGCCTGCTCGATCGGCACCAGCGGCGCGATGCGGGTGATGGTCGAGCGGCCCGGCGTGGACCCGCTCGGCGGGGTGTTCTGCTACGCGCTGACCGAGGATCGCTGGACGGTCGGCGGCGCGATCAACAACGGCGGCATCGTGCTCCGCTGGGCCGCCGAAGCGCTCGCCCCGGACCTGGGCCCGCACTCCGAGGTGGAGTTGGTCGCACTGGCGGCCCGGGCACCGGTCGGCTCGGGCGGGCTCATCATGCTGCCGTACCTGCACAGCGAGCGGGCGCCGCACTGGAGCGCGCTGCCCCGCGGCGCGTACGTGGGGCTGACCCACGGGCACCGCCGCGAACACCTGGTGCGCGCCGCGTTGGAGGGGGTCTGTCAGCAGCTCGCGCTGGTGCTCAGCTCGGTGCGCGCGGCCGGCAATGAGGTCCGTGAGGTCCGGGCTGGCGGCGGCTTCGCCCGCAGCGGCCTGTGGCGGCAGATGCTCGCCGATGTGCTCGGCCTGCCGGTGAGCTTCCCGACCGGGCCCGAGGGGTCGAGCTTCGGCGCGGCCATGCTCGGCATGCAGGCGTTGGGGCTGATCCCCAGCATCGACGTGGCCTGCGACCTCGTGCGGATCGAGGAGACGGTCCGCCCCGACCCGGCCGCCGCCGCCACGTACGCGGCGCTTCTGCCGCTCTTCGCCGAGCTGTACGAGGCGCTGGTGCCCACCTTCACCTCGATGCGCCGGCTGGCACCCGGCCTGCCCACGGGCCTCATCCAGGGTTGAGCGTTCGCGAGAACACGGCCGCCCGGACGGGTGACGCCAGTCCCGGTGACCCCAACCGCCTTCGGCGCTTCATATCGTGCAAACGTGAGAAAAAGCGACAAGAGGCCCTCATCTTCCCAGTCGGGTCCGTTCTTCCGCCCACCACGGCGCCGCCCACTGCTTGATCTCGTTCCAGGTGCGCCGCAGGTCCGGCAGGGACCAGCCCTGCCACGGCGTCAGGTCGGCCTCGGCCACCCCGTAGCTGGCCTCGGCAGCCCGTTGCGCCTTCACCGCGCTGACCCGGCGCAGCATGTGGTTGTAGGCGAACCGGGCCGCACCGGTGTTGCGGCGCAGGCCGAGAACCTGGGCGTCACTCGGGTCCAGGGCGAACCGGTACGCCTGCACGGTCCAGCCGGCCGGCGGCTCGTACCGCTTCACGACTCGTCCTTGGCGGTGGCCGCGGCCACGGCGCGGCTGGCCCGGTTCGCCGCGGCCCGGCGGCCGTACAGCCGGGCGCACAGGCTGGTCAGGATCTCCGTCACGTCCCGCACCAGGTCGTCGTCCACCTCGGCCGGGTCGGCGACCAGCAGCCGGCGGCCCTGGGCGGCCAGCGCCGCCTCAACGTACTCGGCGCCGAACCGGGCGAACCGGTCCCGGTGCTCGACCACGATCGTCGTCACGGACGGGTCGCGCAGCAGCCCGAGGAACTTCTTACCTCGGCCGTTCAAGGCGGAGCCGACCTCGGTCACCACGCTGGAGACGACCATGTTCTGCCCGGTGACCCAGGCGGCCACCCGGGCGACCTGCCGGTCAAGGTCGGCTCGCTGATCGACCGACGACACCCGAGCGTAGACAACCACCTGGCCCTGGGTGTCGTCACCGACAACGTCCACCATGATCGTTCCCGACGGAAGACGCCGAGCGGGCACCGGCATGGTTCCCTCGCGGAACCATCGGTACGCGGTCTGTGGGTGCACCCCGTTGCGGCGCGCCCACTCAGCAAGCTTCATCAGACCGACACTAACACTTACATATTCGCATGCCTGATCACAGAATCGGGAACTGCCGACAACCCCTGAAGTGGCTGGCGGCGGTGGTCGCGCTGGCCGTGGTGGCGACGACCGGGCCGGCCACCGCCGACGGCCCCGGCCCGGGGCCTACAAGCGAGCCGGGGTACAGGGCCGAGCCGGGGTACGGGGTCGAGGCGGAGGCGGGGGACGAGCCAGGGGCGGAGCCGACGCCGGAGCGGGCACCGACCAGCGAGGTGTCCTGGCTGTCGTTCCCCGGCGGAGTGTTCGCGGTGGACTCACTCGGGCACACCGTGCGGTACCGCGCCTGCGACGGCGACACCGGCCGGGTCGCCGACCCGGACATGCGGGTCGCCGCCGGGGTGGCCAGCGGCGAGGTCACCGTCGAGGGCAACCGCTACCGCTACCGGGTGCCCCTGGTCGGACGGAGCGAGGGCACGCTCGCGGTGACCCGGCGGCACCACCCGCCGACCGAGCTGACCGGCGTGGTGGTCACCAGCCCGCAGGCGCCCACCGACCCGGTCGCGGGAGCCCGACTGTTTCCGCTCAGCGGGCAACTCGCCCGGGTGGTCGCCGACGCGAGCCTCAACCCGGCAGGGGTCACCGTCCGCGACCTGTCCGGCCGGTACGGCGATCAGCAGATCGCGGTCAACGGCGCGCTCCGCCCCAAGGCCGCCAGCGTGATCAAGCTGTGGATCCTGGTCGAGCTGCTCCGCCGCGTCGACTGTGGACAGGTCTCCCTCGACGATGGCGTGCTGGTCACCCCGGCGGACGTGGTCGGCGGCACCGGCCAGCTGCAATTCGAGACGTTCCCGCAGGTGGTCACCCTGCACCGGCTCGCCCAGTACCTGATCAAGTACAGCGACAACATCGCCGCGAACGTGCTGATCACCTACCTGGGAGGGTTCGCACCGGTCAACGCGCTGATCGACTCGATGAACCAGCGCTCGACCATTCTGGCCCGCCGGATGCTCGACAGCGCGGCCGCGCTGCGCGGCGAGGAGAACTACACCAGCCCGGACGACGTGGTCTCGCTGCTCGGCGCGGTCTGGGACGGCGAGATCCTCACCCCCGCCTCCCGCGACCTGATGATCGGGTTCATGCGGGAGCAGACCCTGAACACCAAGATCCCGGCGGCGCTGCCGCCCGGCGTGCCGGTGGCGCACAAGACCGGTGACCTGCCGGACGCCTCACACGACGTCGGCTACTACCTGATCCCCGGCTCGGAGACCGCCGTCGCATTCCTCACCGCCGGGCCGATGGACACCGGCGACGAGACGGTCCGTCGGATGGCCCGCACCGTCTACGACTTCCTGGTCACCCCGGCGGGCGGGGCGTACGAGGAGTGAGCCGGGCGTCAGGCGCCGGGGATGTTCGCCGGCGGGTCCTCGCCGACCAGGTCGGCCGCCGGCGGGTCGGCGGCCACCGGCAGCCCGAAGTCCGAGTACGTCAGGTCCAGCTGCGCGGTCTGCGACTGCTCGCTGGCCAGCTCGATCCGGTAGCGGACCAGCCGCCCCTGCTCGTCGACGGCGGCGGTGAACGGCACGGCCCCGGCCCGGTCACCGAGCACCTTGCCGACGCCGCTGCCCAATACCGCGCCACTCTCGCGCAGGTCCAGCGTGCCGGCGTACTCCCGGACGCCGGTCTGCCGGACCTGGGCCGGCGCGGTCAACGTGCCGGCCAGCCGGGTGTTGTCCAGGCCCGGCTGAGCGCCCGGCGCATCCGGAGCGCCGACGTGCCACCAGGTACGGCCGTCCCAGACCGGGATCCGGCGGTCCGGGGCGGTGACCCGCACGTAGACGTCCGGTCCGGTGGTCAGCCGCTCGATCTTCACCTCGCCGTTGGGCACCTTCAGCGACGTCGTCTCCAAACCGCGCCGTGCCTTCGGGTCCCAGACCAGCACCGTGCCGTCCCCGCCCGTCGCCCCGCCGGTGCCCAGCGTCAGCTTGTACGTCTGCTGGTCGACCTTCGCGGCGGCCGCGACCAGGACGCTCACCGGGTCGGTCGCCACCGGGGCGGGTGACGCGTCAGCTGCGGGACGACCCGCGTCGGGCTCGTCGCCCCTGGCGAACAGAGCCCACGCCCCGGCGGCGAGCGCCACGGCGAGGACGGCGCCAGCGGCGACCAGCTTCGGCTTGTTCACGGTCATCTCCCCCGGGCGGCACGCCCTCCGGCCGGTGGCCGATCGACGCTGACCGCGGTGCGGTCCGGCCAGACTAGCCGGACCGCACCCGCTGCCGTTTCGGGTCTGCGCCCCGGGCGATCAGGCGCGGCTGATCGCGTTGGCGTGGATCGCCTCGTTCAGGTAGGCGGCCAGGCCCGGCGCGATGTTCTCGTAGTGCCTGGTGAACCGCTCGTCGGCCAGGTACATGTCGGCCAGTCCGGTGTGCACCTCGTACGAGCACTCGTAGAACCAGCGGCTGATGATCTGCCGGTGTTCCTCGGCCAACTCCATCGCCTCCGGGCTGTCCGCTGGCGCGCCCGAGGCCAGCGCCGCGACGATCCGCCGGCCCCAGTCCTCGTTCTCCGCCTTGATCCGCAGCCAGTCGTCCTTGCTGTAGCGGGAGGCCCGCCGGTTCGACTCCCGGTACGCCTCGCTGTCGCCCCAGCGCTGTTCCGCCTCGGCCTCGTGCTCCTCCGGGTTGAAGTCGCCGAAGACCTCGAACCGTTCCTCCGGGGTGAGTTGGATGTTCAACTTGCTCGCCTCCATCGCGAACTCGATCGCCGTTACCATCTCCTGCAACCGCTTGATCCGTACCGTCAGCAGGTCGTGCTGACGACGCAGGTGCGCGGCCGGGTCGGCCGCCGGGTCGTCGATGATCGCGGCGATCTCCTCAAGCGGGAAACCCAGCTCCCGGTAGTACAGGACGAGTTGCAACCGTTCCAGGTCCGCGTCGTCGTAGCGGCGGTAGCCGGCCGTGGTCCGTCCGCTCGGCGAGAGCAACCCGATCTCGTCGTAGTGGTGCAGCGTCCGTACCGTCACGCTGGCGACCTTTGCCACCTGACCCACCGTGTATGCCATGGTTCCCCTCCCTTCCGGAAACCAGGCTCTCGCCTGCCGCGACGTGAGGGTCAAGCCCGATTCTGACCCACCATGGCGGGGCCGTCCGGTCGCCCGTACAGATAGCCCTGGCCGCGCGGGCAGCCGATGGCGGTGACCGCCTCGTGCTGGCGCTCGGTCTCCACGCCCTCGGCCACCACCGCCAGGTCGAACGCGCCGGCCAGCCGGGTGACCATCTCCACCGTGGCGTGCGCCCGGTCGTCCGCCCCCAACCGGGCCACGAACGAGCGGTCGATCTTCAGCTCGGTGGCCGGGATGCGGTGCAGATAGCTCAGCGAGGAGTAGCCGGTGCCGAAGTCGTCGATGGCGATCTGGATGCCCAACTCCCGGAGCTGGCGCAGCCGCTCCAGCACCGCGTCGGTCCCCTCGATCAGCGCCGACTCGGTCAGCTCCAGGGTCAACGCGCGCGGCGCCAGCCCCGCGCCGGCGGTGGCCGCGGTGACCGTGGCGATCAGGTCCGGCCGGTGCAGGTGCGCCGCGGCGATGTTCACCGCCACGGTCGCGTCCGGCGCCCGGTCCCGCCAGGTCGCCGCGGCCCGGCACGCCTCGTGGATCACCCAGCGGTCGATCGGCAGGATCAGCCCGGTCTCCTCGGCCAGCGGCAGGAACCGGGCCGGCGGCAGCATCCCGAGCCGGGGGTGCCGCCAGCGCACCAGCGCCTCGGCGCTGCGTACCGCGCCGGTGGCCAGGTCGACGATGGGCTGGAACTCCAGGTGCAGCTGCTCCTCGTCGACCGCCCGGCGCAGGTCGGCGATCAGCTCGGCCCGGGAGACGGCCGACTCGCGCAACGCAGGGGTGCACGTCCGGTAGGCGGACTTGCCGGCCGCCTTGGCCGCGTACATGGCGATGTCGGCGTCGCGCAGGAGGTCGGAGTGGGAGGCGTGCTGCGGGCCGTACTCGGCGATGCCGATGCTCGCCGACGGGTGCACGCCGACGTCGTCGTCGCCGTCGGAGGGTTGCAGGGCATCCAGCAGCCGTTGGGCCAGCCGCTCGGGGGGCACGGGCCGGTCGCCGTCGACCAGCACCGCGAACTCGTCCCCGCCAAGCCGGGCGATGGTGCCGTCGCCGTCCACAGCGGCTCGCATCCGGGCCGCCAGCCCGGTCAGCAGGGTGTCGCCGGTGGCGTGCCCGAACCGGTCGTTGACCTGCTTGAACCCGTCCAGGTCGAGCAGCAGCACGGCCACCGGCCGGCCGTCGCGCAGGGCCAGGCGCAGCCTCCGGTTGAACAGCAGCCGGTTGGGCAGCCCGGTGAGCTGGTCGCCGTACGCGAGCCGGCGCAGCCGGGCCACCAGACGCAGGTTCTCGTTGGCGGCCAACCCCTGGCGCAGGGCGAGGGCGGCCAGCAGCACCATCATGGTCACGAAGACCAGTTGTGGGGTCTGCCCGGTTGGGCGGCGGGCCAGCACCACCGCGATGATGGCCCCGCCCACCGGCAGGTACGGCAACGCCACCCGCCACCACGGCGGCGGAGGTGACTCGGGGGTGTCGTCGGTGCCGTCGCAGTCCAGCGGCGGCGGGTTCCGGGTCGCCAGGCCGATCAGCAGGTAGCTCAGCGGCCAGCACAGGTCGATCGGGTGACCGGCGGCGTAGTCGCCGCGCGCGACCAGCGAGACGTAGACGACGTCGGCGACCACCCGGATGGTGAGGCTCGCCGCGAGCACGCTCATCGGCCGCCACACCTGTCGGGCCGGGCCGGAGACCGCGACCAGGATCGTGAGCTGCATCAGGTCGAACATCGGGTAGAGCAGCCCTAGGGTGCGCGCCGGGTCGGCCAGCTCGGCGGCGGCGACGCCCCGGAACACGAGCACCCAGCCGATCGGCACCAGGGCCAGCGCGACGATCACCCCGTCCAGCAGCGTCCGGGCCCGCCCGACGGCGGTCCGTGGCGCGGAGGGCGAGCAGAGCAGCGCGGCGGTGCCGGTGAGGATGCCGGCGGTGAAGACCGCCCCGACCAGCGGGGTGTGTGGCAGGTCGCCGCCGCCGAGCCGCTGCACCGTCCAGATCGCCCGGCCGAATGCGGCGAGCGCCATGGTGACCGCCAGCAGCGTCCAGAACCGGCGTAGCGGGGCCGGATGACGGCGGACCACCCGGGCGCAGGCGACGGTGGTCCAGCCGGCGACCAGCAGCCCACCCAGGTCGCTGACCAGCGCGGCGCCGGGCAGTGCGGCGACCAGCCAGAACGCCTCGAGGAGAACGACCGCGGCCGCAGCGGTCAGCCCGGCGCGTCGCGGCCGGGCCGGCGCGACGGCAGTGGCCGGACCGGCGGCCGGCACCCGTGGGGCCGGAGTCAACAGGGTCGGTTCGGTGGGGGTCGGCGGCACGCCGTTCGGCTCGGCAGGGGTGGACTCCCCCGCGGCCTGCTTCACGTCCTGTCGCGACACGGTCGCTCCGGCTCTTCGTCGTGCGTGCACCCTCGGCGGACCTGTCCACGGCAAACCCCGAAAGCGTAGCCAGCGCCCGGGGTGCCCGCCAAGGTCCGGACGGCCGCGCAAATCGAGCTGGTCCGGCCATACAGGAGCGGCCGTGCGCTGATCTCGTCCCGGAGCGCGGTGAGGGTGTCGCTGGCCTGGACCTTCTGCCCTGGTACGCGCTCCTGTCGAGCTGCCCCATAAGTGGGGCAGGCCGAGTGCCGCCAGGGCGGCGATAACCGGTGTGTGTGCTGGCGGAATCCGCCATGCAAGATCATCGGCATGGTCGAGTGGCGTCAATGACCGCCCTATCGGCGGCAGAAAGATAATGGCGAAGCCGGGCGGGCATCGCGAACGTGGATCGGCGTGGCGGTGTGCGACGTGAGTACGGCAAGTACCTGGGCCTTTACTTGTTCCGGCCGTACTATCTCCCGGTGTTCTCCACCCGCCGACAGCTGGTCGCCGCGTCCATCCTCCTGGTGTTGGAGGCGGTGGCGTTCGCGCTGTTCGTCACCGAGTCCGTGACGGGTGCGATCGCCGCCGTTGGCTTCACCTGCGTGTCGTTGTGGGTGCACGTCGTCCTGCACGAGTGCGGGCACCTCGTCGCGGCGAAGCTGCTGCGTCTGCCGGTCATCGCGGTCCGTATCGCACCCTTCACCGGGCGGCGGAGCGAAGTGGCGGTTCGCCCGCCGTCGTCGGCGACCGCGTTGCCGCTGCGGATGGTGCTGTTCTACCTCGGTGGCCCGATGGCGAACCTGTGCACTGCGGCGGTGCTCGGTGCCGCAGCGGCGTTGACGAGCACGGCATTGACCCGCGTCGCACTGCTTGGCGCGGCGCTTGTTGCGGTGCTGCTCGGGGTGGTCAATCTCATTCCCGGGATATCGCCCCACAGTGACGGCCGCAACCTGCTTCGCTGGCTCTTGGCGCCAACGGCCAGCGGCGCCGCGCTACGGGCGGGCTACTACCAGGAGGAGGTATACCGGACGTTGCGGGCGATTGCCCGAGGGGACGTTGACGACGATCTTCTCGGAGATCCGGTTCGCGACGGCAACGACCCGCGACTCGCGCTCGCTGCCTTCCAACGGCGCTGGAGCATGGGACACGCGCAGTCGGCGGCGGACTTCATCGCCGACGCCGAGCGGCTCGCGGCGCTGGCTCGCGCCGACAGCACCGATCCCATGGCCGCCGCCGCAATCGCGCAGGCGCTCACCGTCCAGTTCGGGTTGTGGTACCTGCACGCCGCAGTGGTGAACAGATCACCGGTCGAACACCGAGAGGTGTTGGAGATCTCGGAACTGGCCCAGATCGGCCTCCACGTGCAGCCGCACAGGTTGTCCGCTCGGCTCGCTATGAGCCTGGCTCACCTGCTCAACCAGCAGCCGGAGCACGCGCGGTCGCTGCTTCTCGACATTCGGCCGGGTGTTGACCCGCCGGACCTGTGCAGCGTCGCGTTTCTCCTGCGGGCCATCGCGGAGTGTTACCTCGGCAACCACGCCGATGCGGCCACCCTCATCAGGACGGCCGGCGGCGACTACCAGCAACTGACACAGGTCGTTGCCGCGATCCAGGCGGCCGATCCGGTGCCGCCCTTGTTCGCCCCGGCACCGATGGCTGACACCTGACCGGTGTGCCCGCGCCAGCTGGGCGGCGGAGATGGGTATGCGAGGGATGTGGTCAGCGGCCGGCGGAGCGGTTCCAGGGCGAGCGGGGCAACCTGGTGCCAGCCAGGGGACGGCGGGTGCGGCGGTGCTTCCGCCGGCCGGGGGTGCAGGGCGCGCGCGGGGCGGTGTGCACCGGAGGGCCGGAGGACGGCGGCGGCCGGCGGATCAGCCAGCAGAGGAAGCGGGCCATCTGCGGCTCAGCCGACCGGGAGACGCTCGGCGTCGGACTTGGAGATCTCATATTGCGCCCCGCAGAACGTGCACTGCTGCGCGTACCGGGTGCGCACCGGGATGAGGGGGACGAAGAAGAGGGTGAACTTGGTCGATCGGCGGGTGATCACCTGCGCGGCGTGGTTGCCGCAGTGGCGGCAGACCTGCTGCACGACCCCGGAACGGTCGACCTTGGTACGCAGACCAAAGATGAAGAACATCGCCAGCCAGTACCCACTCCAGCCCGATAAATCACCAGCACCGCCGCCGGACGCGCGGCGAGCGCCGGCCCGTGGTGCGGTGGGCCGGCGCTCGCCAGGGGTGTCACGGCGTCAGCTGGCCGCTCGGGTCGGCTCGGGCTCCAGGCCGGGGATTTCGGCGGGGAGCCAGATCGGCTGCCAGGCCGGCACCTCGTGGAAGCGTCGCAGCTCGGCCAACCCGGACACCGACCCGGTCCAGGCCCCGTACGGGGGGTTGCCCTCGTCGAAGCCGCTCTGCACGAAGGTCAGCGTGGTCCGCCCACCGGACTCGGCCAACTCCCAGCTCGTGATGCCCGTCGGCCCCCAGTCGACGCTCATCTTCCGCCCCGGCTCCAGATCGATGACCTTGGCCGCGTAGCCGGCGTCGAAGCCGCCCATGGCGTATCGGCCACCGACCCAGGGCTCGATGCCGATCGGGTAGCCGAACCAGGCGCTGGCCTGCTCGGAGTCGGTCAGCGACTGCCACACCTTGTCGGCGGGGGCGGCGATGACCAGCTCACCGCGCAGGTCTGCGGAGGTGAAGTCGGTCCGCGGCAGCAGCGACCGGCCCTCCAGGTGGGCGGCCAGGTTGGCGATGGCCAGCGACCAGTAGGTCTGCAGCACGCCGCGGATGCTGGAGCCGCTCATCGCCTCGGCGAAGTCGAAGTGGCTCTGCGTCAGCGTCAGCACGGTGCTGTCCGGGCTCTCGGCGGTCAACTGGAACTCGCTGGTGGTCTCCACGCCGTCGAGCAGCCAGCTGAAGCGCAGCGTGTCGTCGTCGGCGTGCAGCAGTCGCTGGTGCGGGGCGTCGCCCTCGGGCGTGTACCGGCCCCAGAACTCGTACCGCTCCGGCAGCTCGACCTCGGCGTGCTCGGCCAGCCAGAGTCGCAGCTCGGCCGGGTCGGTCAGTGCCTGGCGGACGCGCGCGACGGGCGCGGAGAGGCGGGCCTGCACCTTCATCGGTTCACTCATGGTCGTTCCCTTTCGGATAGCAGGCCACGGCGAGCTTGAAGGCATCCCCTTCGCTGCCGCCGTAGCGGGTGAACAAGTCCTGAAGTGCGGTTTGCAGGTCGTGCAGGAACTGCTGGCGTTGCTCGGCCGGCACCCGAATCTCGCCGGAGACCCCGATCGAGGGCAGCTCGGGCGCTGCCCGGTCCAGGCCGGCGATGTCGGCCTGGACCTCCTCCATCAGGTCGAGCAGGTAGCCCAGGCTCAGCTCGTCGCGGGCCCGGCGCAGCCCGATCCGGCCGACCAGCCGGGGGGAGAGCCAGTAGGACCGGGCGGCGGCCTGGTAGATGCCTTCGGTGATGCCGCGAACCTTGCGCTCGTTGACCAGGTCGACCAGGCCGGCCGCGACGAGCTGCTTGACGTGGTAGTAGACGCGCTGCGGCGTCTGGTCGAGTCGGGCCGCGATCTCGGTGCAGGTGCGCGGCTCGGCCAGTTGCCGCAGCACCGCGACGCGCTGCGGCTTGAGCAGGGCTTCGGCCTGCTCGATCTGCTCCAGGTACAGGACGTCTCTCATGGCAAAATCAGTTTGTACGTACAAAACTTGTTTGTCAATCGGTTCGCCAAAAGCCGCGCCGACTTTTCGGCGCGGCTTCAGGCGGTGACGGTCAGGGCAGCCAGTCTGGCCGCAGCGGATAGCTGCTCTGGCCCTCCGGGCCGTTGTGGGTGGCCAGCACCTGGTGCAGCTGGATGCCGTTGCGCTCGAACGCCATCCGCGACCCGGCCATGTACAGCCCCCACACCCGGGCGGTGCCCGCGCCCACCTCGGAGACGCAGAAGTCCCAGTGCTCGACCAGGTTGCGACACCAGGCGGCCAGCGTCAGCGCATAGTGCTGGCGCAGGTTCTCCTCGTGGTGCACCTCCAGCCCGGCGTCGTGCATCTCGCTGATCAGCCGACCCGGCCCGGCCAGCTCACCGTCCGGGAAGACGTACCGGTCGATGAACGCTCCGGAGCGGTGCGGCGCCCGATTGTCCGCCCGGGTGATGCAGTGGTTGAGCAGCCGCCCACCCTGCCGCAGCCGATCGCGCAGCGCTCCGAAGTAGACGGGGTAGTTGCGCACCCCGATGTGCTCGGTCAGCCCGATCGAGGAGATGGCGTCGAACTGCTCCGCAGGCGCGTCCCGGTAGTCCAGGTGCCGCACCTCGGCCAGCTCGGTCAGCCCCTCCCGCTCGATAGCGGCCTGCGCCCACTGCGCCTGCGCCTTCGACAGGGTCACCCCGAGCGCCTTGACGCCGTACTCACGCGCGGCGTGCCGGACCATGCCACCCCAGCCGCAGCCCACATCGAGCAGCCGCATCCCCTGCTTGAGCGCCAGCTTGCCGGCGACCAGGTCGTACTTCGCCGCCTGGGCCTGCTCCAGGGAGTCGTCCGGGGACCGGTACACCGCGCAGGTGTACGTCATCGACGGGCCGAGCACCTTCTCGTAGAACGCATTGGAGACGTCGTAGTGATGCGAGATGGCGGTGCTGTCCCGGACGCGCGAGTGTCGCAGCCCGTTCATCACCCGCTTCCAGCGCGGCTGCGCTTCCTGCGGCGGGGCCGGAGGCGGCAGCAGCCGCTCCCAGCCCAGCCTGCGGGCCAGCGCCAGCCCCTCCGTCAGCGACGGCGGGCGCAGCCGCAACTCGTCCTTGAGCACCCGCAGCGCCTCGTACGGGTCGCCCTCGTGCACTCCCTGCAACGCCAGGTCGCCACTGACGTAGGCCCGGGCCATGCCCAGGTCGCCGGGGGCGGTGAGCAGGTACGACAGGCCCCGCTCGGAGCGGATCGCCAGGGTGATCCCGGCGTCGGCCGGGCCGACGGCGCTGCCGTCGTACCCGGTGATCCGCACCGGCAGCGGCCCTGCGGTGACGGCACGGACCACATCCGCCACAGTCGGAACCGCTTGCCGGCCCCCCGCCGGCGGGGTAGCGGGGACGCTCGCCGCCCCCTGATCTCGGTCGGTCAGGCTCATGCTCGTGCTACCGCCTTTTCGTACAGTCCCGTCAGCCGGTGGTCCGGGTCGTAGCGGTCCTTCACCGCGCGCCAGGTCTCGCCGCCGTAGAGGCGATCGAAGGCGTCCCGGTCGTAGTACGCATCGGAGTAGAGCGACTTGTGCCCGCCCGACTCCGACACCCTGCGTTCGATCGTGCGGTTGACGTCGCCGTCGGCGGCGCCCGGCGCGATCGGCACGCTCCCCCAGAACCCAATGTTGACGTAGTCCTGCCCCGGCCGGAGTGGATACAGCGGCCAGGACCGCGCGGAGCCTGGACCCTCCGGCTCGCGCAGGCGCAACGGACAGAGCCACACCGGGTTCATCCCCACCGCGCCGGCGAACCAGCGCAGGAAGTCAGCCATACGTTCGAGCGGGATCTCCACGTCCTGCACCACCCGCTCCCGGGCCGGCTGGCCGCGCAGCCGGTCGATCCGGGCCGCCACCTGGTGCCGGTGCTCGAGCCGGACCAGGCGGTGATAGACGTCGCTGCGCCGGTAGCGGGCCGGCCAGAACCGGCGCACCACCGGGTGCTGCGCGCCGAAGGCCGCCGAGCACCAGAACCAGTCGGTGTCCCAGCGCCAGAGATAGTCGTACGCGGTGAGCACGTCGCGGGTGCGCTGGCGCAGCGACCGGTAGTAGATCCCCTGGCCGGTGTAGTCGCTGGGCGGCTCGGCCGCGTCGGTGAACGTGGCCAACACCAGGTACGCCTCGCCGGGGCTGAACATCACCCCGTCCATCGCGTCGACCGGCTCGCCGGCCCAGGACCGGGTCGCGGTCACCTCGGCGATCGCGTCGGTGAGCGCCTCCAACTGGGTGAACCGGATGTTGCGCAACGCCACGTACCGGCCGACCGGTTGCAACTCGATGCGCAGCCGGGTGGCGTAGCCGAGGCTGCCCAGCGAGTTGGGGAACGCGGTGAACAGGTCGGCGTGCTCGCCGTCCGGCCGGGCGGTGATGATCTCGCCCGAGCCGGTGAGCACGTCCAGCTCTCGTACCGACTCGTGCGGCAGGCCGTTGCGGAACGAGGTCGACTCGATCCCGAGGCCGGTCACCGCCCCACCCAGGGTGATGGTGCGTAGCTGCGGCACCACCAGCGGCATCAGCCCGTGCGGCAGCGTCGCGTCGACCAGGTCCTCGTAGGTGCACATGCCCTGCACGTCGGCGGTACGCCCGGTCGGATCGACCGAGAGCACCCGGCCGAGGCCACTCACGTCGAGGCCCGGGGTTCGGGGAGCGGACCGGGGGCGGAACAGGTTGGAGGTGCGTTTGGCAAGCCGGACAGGCTCGCCAGTGGGCACCGCGGCGTACGACCGCCGCAGCGTGGCCACCGCTTGATCATGGTCAATCGAGGGATCCACACGCTCAGCGCGCATGTGATCACCTTACGCCCGTACCCAGGATTCGGTGGGATGTCGACGAGGGCCGTTTCCCGTCCGGTGGCTGGCCGGGCGGTTACCGTGGCGGGCATGCCGTCGCCCGCGATCACCGCCCTGGACGCCGCCGGCCTGCCCTACCGGCTGGTCAGCCACGGCCCGGTCGGCAGCCTGGCGGAGGCCGCCGCCGCCCGGGGCGTGGCCGTCCCGGACGTGGTCAAGACGATCGTGGTCCGCCGGGGCGCGGACGACCACCTGTTCGTGCTCACCCCCGGCGACCGGGTCGTCTCCTGGCCCAAGCTGCGCGCTCTGCTCGGGGTGCACCGTCTCTCCATGCCGGACGCGGCCGGCGCACTCGCCGCCACCGGCTACGAGCGCGGCACCATCACCCCGTTCGGCGCCAGCACCGCCTGGCCGGTGATCGCCGACGAGCGGCTGCGCGGCCGGGAGATCACCCTTGGCGCCGGCGAGCGCGGACTCGCCATCGCGGTCGACGCCGACGCCACGATCGCCGCTCTCGCGGCCACCGTGGCCGATGTCACCGACCCACAGCCGACCCGGTGAGCCTCCCCGCACCGACCACTGTCATCGTCGGTGGCACGGCCTAGTGTTGGTCTCATGCCAAAAGCCATGTGGAACGACCTGGTCGTCGCCGAGAGCGACGACACCGTGCTGGTGGAGGGCAACCGTTACTTCCCCCGCTCCGCCCTGCGCGACGACCTGATCCAAGAGTCCGCGACGCACACCGTCTGCCCGTGGAAGGGCACCGCCTCCTACTACACCCTTGAGCACGAGGGCAGCACCAGCGAGGACGCGGTCTGGTACTACCCGGAGCCGAAGCCCGACGCCGAGATGGTGCGCGACCGGGTGGCGTTCTGGAAGGACGTCCGGGTCGTCGACTGACCCGTCCGCCGTGGCGGCCGGCCGCCGGTGTCCGACTGGCCCCGGCCCGCCGCGGTGGGTGAGGATGGCTCGTATGTCCCCGCCCGAGGAACGCCCCGACCCCGCTGGCACCGTCTACGGCGGTCGCCGGGCGCCCCGTTCCGGCCTGCTGAGCGACCCGCTGCTGCGGGTGGCGCTGGCGGTCGGGCTGGTCGGCGTACTCCTGGGGGTGGTCTTCGCCACCGGGCTGTTCGACGGTGACGACGAGCCGGTGGTGCCGGCGACGGTCGGCGCCCCGACCAGCGCGGCCGAGCCCACGACCCCGACGGCCGAGCCGAGCCCGACCGCTGCGGCCGAGCCGTCACCGACCCCGGCGGCCACCACCCCGGCCGCCCCGGCCACCGGCCCCAAGGTGCTGCGGACCGCCTCCGGGCTCTGCCTCGGGCTGGACGGCGACGGCGAGAAAGCCGAGGCCGAGTTGGCCGCGTGCACGGGCGGCCCGGAGCAGCAGTGGGTGGTCAACCCGGCCGGCGCGGACGTGGTGACGCTGACGAACGCCGCCTACGGGCAGTGCCTCGACGTCGAGGGCGGCAGTGCGGACGACGGTGCCCGGATGTTGCAGTTCCCCTGCCACGGCCAGGTCAACCAGCAGTGGCGGCTGACCGCCTCCGGCACCGGCCCGGTGCTGCTGGTCGCGGTGCACAGCGGCAAGTGCGGGCAGGCCGACGACGACGGTGCCGAGGCCGGGGACGAGGTTCGGCAGCGGTCCTGCGACGGTCGGCCCGCCCAGCAGTGGACCCTCGGCTGACCGCCCGGCCTCAGCCCCGGAAGCTCCACGCCCGGGGCGCGGTGGCGGCGACCAGGACGGCCTCCGGCACCGGCCGGCCCGGCCGCCTGCGCAGCAGCAGCGACAGACCGGCCGCGCCGATCGACAGGGCGCCGGCCACGTACCAGGCCATCGCGTAGTCGCCGAGCCGGTCCCGGACCAGCCCCGCGCCGGTCGCCGCGAACGCCGCGCCGAACTGGTGGGCGGCGAACACCCAGCCGAACACCACGGCGCCTGCGCTGCCGAAGTACTCCCGGCACAGCGCCACGGTGGGCGGCACGGTGGCCACCCAGTCCAGGCCGTAGAAGATGATGAACACCAGCATGCTCGGCTTGGCGGTGCCGGCGAACAGGCTCGGCAGCACCAGCAGGGACGCCCCGCGCAGTGCGTAGTAGGCGCCGAGCAGCAGGCGGCTGTCCACCCGGTCGGTCAGCCAACCGGAGGCGATCGTGCCGACGATGTCGAAGAGCCCGACCAGGGCGAGCAGCCCGGCGGCGGTGGTCTCGGTCATGCCGTGGTCGTGCGCGGCCGGCACGAAGTGCGTACCGACGAGGCCGTTGGTGGTCGCGCCGCAGATCGCGAACCCTCCGGCCAGCAGCCAGAACGGTCGGGTCCGGGCCGCGGTGGCCAGCGCGCCCAGGGCCCGGCTCGCCGCGCCGCCGGTCGCCGCCGGCGCCGCGACGACCTCGGTGGCGCCGTAGGCGGGTAGGTCGAGATCCGCCGGGTGCTCGCGCAGCAGCCACACCACCAGGGGTACGACCGCCAGCGCGGCTCCGGCCACGACGAGCGCCGCCGTGCGCCAGCCGTGGTCGCGCACCAGCACCGCGATCAGCGGCAGGAAGACCAGTTGCCCGGCCGCCCCGCCAGCGGTCAGCACCCCGGTGACCAGGCCCCGCCGGCGGACGAACCAACGCCCGGTGACGGTGGCCACGAAGGCCAGCGCCATCGAGCCGGTGCCCAGCCCAACCAGTACGCCCCAGCAGAGCAGCAGCTGCCAGCTGGCGGTCATGAAGACCGTCAGCCCACTGCCGGCGGCGACCAGCAGCAACGCCACCGAGACCACCCGGCGGATGCCGAACCGGTCCATCAGCGCGGCGGCGAACGGCGCGGTGAGCCCGTAGAGCAGCAGGTTGACCGAGACGGCCGCGGAGATGGTGGCCAGTGGCCAGCCGAACTCCTCATGCAGGGGGTGCAGCAGCACCGAGGGGGTGGCGCGGAACCCGGCCGCGCCGACCAGCGCCACGAAGGCGACGGCGGCGACCAGCCAGGCGGGATGCAGGCGGCGGTTCTTGGACACGCGACCAGTCTGGGCGGCGCCGTTAGCAGCGACGAGTGGCCGGAAAGCCATCATGCGCAATAATCGGGCCATGACCGCGCGCCCGCACCGGATCGCCGTACTCGCCCTGGACCAGGTGGTCGGCCTCGACCTCGGCACCCCGTCCCAGGTCTTCAGCACGGCCCGGAGCGCCGACGAGACGCCCTTCTACGACGTGCGGGTCTGCACCCCGGGTGGCGGGGCGGTCCGCAGCACCGCCGGCTTCCAGGTGCTCCCGGACCACGGGCTGGAGCTGCTCGACACCGCCGACACGGTGATCGTCCCGGGCATCCACGGCGGCGGCGCGCTGACCTCGGGCACCCTCGAACCGGAGGTGACCGAGGCGCTGCGGTCGGCGTACCGACGGGGTGCCCGGGTGATGTCGATCTGCACCGGGGCGTTCGTACTGGCCGCCGCCGGGCTGCTCGACGGGCGTCGAGCCACCACCCACTGGGCGTACGCGGAGCAGTTCCGCCGGCTGCACGACCGGGTGGACCTCGACCCGGGCGTGCTCTTCATCGGCGACGACCGGGTGCTCACCTCGGCCGGAGTGGCCGCGGGCATCGACCTCTGCCTGCACGTCATCCGCCTCGACCACGGCAGCGAGGTGGCCAACCGGGCGGCCCGCCGCTGTGTGATGCCGCCCTGGCGGGACGGCGGCCAGGCCCAGTACATAGAGCAGCCGGTGCCGAAGGCCACCGACACCAGCACCGCCGGCGTGCGGGAGTGGGCCCGGCAGCGGCTGCACGAGTCGATCGCGCTGCGCGACCTGGCCGAGCAGGCCCGGATGAGCGTGCGCACCTTCACCCGGCGCTTCCGCTCGGAGACCGGGCTGAGCCCGGCCCAGTGGCTGCTCCAACAGCGCACCGACCACGCCCGGCTGCTGCTGGAGACCACCGACCTCACCGTCGACCAGATCGCCCACCGCTGCGGCTTCGGCACCACCGCCGCCCTGCGCCAGCAACTACATCAACGCGTCGGCGTAGCCCCCTCCACCTACCGCCGCACGTTCCACCCACGCCCAGAGTTGATCGACACCTGATCCGCCCCGCGCGGCCGGCCCCGCCCGAGCCCGTCGCGCAACCCACGCCACGCCCGAACGGCTGCGCAGGGACGACACGTCTCAGGGGCTGCGCAGCATGTGGAGCTGGGCCTGGTGTTTGGGGAGATGGACCCGGGTGTGCAGGTCGAGGGTGCGAGACCAGGGCAGCGGCTCCTCGACGATCAGGTCGAAGCCCTCGCGCAGGTGGGTCTCGACCGGCGTCTCCGCCGCCAGGCCCAGTCGGTCGACCAGCGCGCACAGCCGGTCGCTGGTGCCGCGCAACAGCGCGGTCAGGCCGCGCAGGCCACCATGCTCGGCGACCAGCGCGTCGAGCTGCGGGCGGTGCATGTCATCCAGGTCGTAGTAGGCGAACGTCGAACCGGCCAGCAACGCCTCGGTGGCCTGGATCATCAGCTCGTCGTTGGCGACCAGGTGCGCGACGATCTGCTCGGCGCTGAGCTGACCCTCCGGCGGCGGACCGAAGCCCGCCGCGTCGATCTCCGCGAACACCGCGTCATACGCCCGCCGCAGCCCCCCGCTCTCCACACCCCCAGTCAACCCCGCCCCGCGGGTGTTAGCGGCGGGATTGGCGGGAGCGGAGGTAGTCGCTCACCACGTACTCGCCCAGATCGTCGGCGTCCGGGGTGAACATCCGACCACGGCTGCGCCGGGCCACCGCGTCGACGAACCGGCGCAGACCGGGATCGTCGCCGAGCATGAACAGGTTGAGCGTGGCGCCGTAGCGGCTGAGCCGGTCGACCTCTCGGACGGTCGCCTCGATCGTCTCCGGCAACGGCGGCCAGTGGAACAGCGCCTCCCCGTCGTCCGGGTCCAGGTGGGCGGTCGGCTCCCCGTCGGTGACCACCAGCACCACCGGCTCGGCATCGGGGTGCCGCCGCAGGTGCCGGCCGGCCAGCCGCAGCGCGTGCTGGAGGTTCGTGCCCTGTTCCCCGTCCGGCTCCACGGCGGCCAACTCCTGCTGGCTGAGCGTCATCGCCTCCCGGCCGAAACCCACGATCTGCAGAGCGTCCTGCGGGAACCGGGTCTCCATCAGGTGCGCCAGCGCCAGCGCCGTCTGTTTCATCGGCCCCCAACGCCCCTGGGAGATCATCGAGTACGAGAGGTCGACGCAGAGCACCACCGCCGCGGAAGCCCGCTTCTCGGTCTCCACCACCTCGAAGTCGTCCACCGCGAGCTGCACCGGCACACTCGGCCCGCCCCGGCTGACCGCCCGGGTCAGCGTGCGAACCACGTCCAACGGCTGCTCGTCCCCGTACTGCCACGGACGGGACGCACCGCTCACCTCGCCGGCGGCGCCCGCCGAACGCAGGTCGTGCTGGCCGCGTGGCCCGGCGGTCAGCTCGGAGAAGACCCGTCGCAGCGCGGTCCCGCCGAGTCGGCGCAGCGCCTTCGGGCTGAGCGTGAGCCCGTCCGCGTCCCGGCTCACCCAGCCCTGCCGGCGTAGCTCGCGCTCCAACTCGCGCAGCCGGCGGACCTCGTCGGCGGCGTCCCGGCCCAGCGTCCGGGCCACGGCGTCGACGTCAACGTCGTCGAGGGTGGCCCCGGGGTGTTCCTGGTCGAGCTGGTCCAGCAGGTCGTCCAGCTCGCCGATCTCACCCAACGCGCCGGCCGCGTCGGCGTAGCCCAGCGGCTGCTCGCCCCGGACCCGCTCGCCGCGCCCCCACCGCAGATCCGGCCGCAGCGCCCGCAGGTTCGCGTCCAGCGCGGACAACTCCCCGGCCAGCCGGTCGCCGAGCGACTGCTGCATCAGCCCGGACAGCTCGGCGCGCTGCCGATCGGAGAGCGAGTTCATCAGCCGCTCGCCGGCTGCCGAACGGCGGGCCAGTACGTCGATCAGCTCGTCGACGGTCTCCGGCCGTTCCGGGAAGAAGTCGCCGTGCCGGCGCATGAACTCGGCGAACGCGTCGGTGGTGTCCTCCGCGCGGCCGTGCCGGGCCAGCAGGTCGTTCAGGTCCCGCATCATCTCGGCGAGCCGCTGCTGGGTGGCCGGGTCGGCGGACGCGCGCACGGCGTCGCGCAGCCCGGCGAAACGCTGGCCGAGCACGTCGTCGCGGAGCTGGTCGAGGATCTGCTGGTACGACCGGCGGGCGTCCTCGCTGGCCCACTGGTATCCGGCCAGCTCCTCCACGGCACGCGCCGTGGAGCGGGGCAGGTTGTCCAGCACGGACTCGGCGAACCGCGCCGCGTCGTCGTCGCGCCCCCGCAGCTCGTCCCGCTCGGCGGCGAGGGCCTGGTCGAGGAGTGCCTGCGCCCGGGTCACCGCGCCGTCCAGATCGCCCCGCCGCAGCGCCTCCCGGCGCAGCCGCCGGGCTCGGGCGGCCAGGTCGTCCAGCCCGCCACGCCCCTGCAGGCCACGCCGCAGCAGGTTGCGCAGCGCCTCGCGCAGGCTGCCGCCGGCCAGCACCTCGGCGCCGACCGCGTCCACCGCCTCTTGCACGTCGTACGGGGGCGCGAGCGGGTCGGGCCCGCCGCGCCACTGCCCGTACCGGAACCGGTTGCCGGCCACGGTCAGCCTCGGCCGCCGTAGACGGTGCGACCGGAGTCGGTCACGTCCTTGCCGAGCCGGCGGGTCAGGTGCAGCCCTTCCAACACGAACTCGACACCGGCGGCGGCCTCCTCGGGGGTGGGAGCGTCGCCCAGGCCGAGCCGGTCCAGCACCTTGGCCAGCCCGGGCACGGTGCCCACCTGGCGCAGCAGCTCGGCGGCACCGATCAGCTCGCCGGTCTCGATCGCCGCGCCGTCCTCGACCAGCCCGGTGAAGCCGGACAGGTCCAGCCCGGCCAGGTGTGCCCGGAACGTCTCGGCGGTCGCGGTCCGCAGCAGGTGGGCGAGGATCTCGATCTCCCGACCCTCCTCGCCGCTCTCGAACTCCACCTTGCCGCGCAACGTGCTGGTCACCGACACCGCGTCGCCGACCCGGGCCACGGCGGCCTCCGGCCGTCCCTCCGGGGTGCCACCGGCGGCGAGCAGGCCGGCGCGGCGCAGCGCGGCACCGGCGACCGTCTCGGCGGCGGCGATGGCGAACCGGGCGGAGACACCGGAGCGCGGGTCCACCGACGGCGACTCGCGCACCGCGCGGGCGAACCGGGCCAGGACCTCCAGCACGTGCTCCGGCACCTCGGCGACCAGGTCGGCCTCCTGCCGGATCAGGTCCAGCTCCAGCTCCAGGTCGAGCGGGTAGTGGGTACGGATCTCCGCGCCGAACCGGTCCTTGAGCGGGGTGATGATCCGACCCCGGTTGGTGTAGTCCTCCGGGTTGGCGCTGGCCACCAGGAGCAGGTCCAGCGGCAGCCGTAGCTGGTAGCCGCGGACCTGGATGTCCCGCTCCTCCAGCACGTTGAGCAGCGCCACTTGGATCCGCTCGGCCAGGTCGGGCAGCTCGTTGACGGCGAAGATGCCCCGGTTGGTGCGGGGCACCAGCCCGAAGTGAATGGTCTCCGGGTCGCCGAGGGTGCGCCCCTGGGCGATCCGGATCGGGTCGACGTCACCGATCAGGTCGCCGACGCTGGTGTCCGGGGTGGCCAACTTCTCGCCGTAGCGCATCGAGCGGTGCAGCCAGGCGACCGGCTGGTCGTCGCCGGCCTCGGCGACCTGGGCGCGGGAGGCCGGGGTGAGCGGGTGCATCGGGTGCTCGTTGAGCACCGAGCCGGGGATGACCGGCGTCCACTCGTCGAGCAGCCCGCCGAGAGCGCGGATCAGGCGGGTCTTGCCCTGGCCGCGCTCGCCGAGCAGCACCATGTCGTGCCCGGCGAGCAGCGCCCGCTCGACCTCGGGCAGCACGCTGTCGTCGTAGCCGACGATGCCGGGAAAGCGGGTCTCGCCGTTGCGCATCCGGGCGAGGAGGTTGTCGCGGAGTTCCTGCTTGACGGTGCGGTACTGGTGACCGGCCGCCCGTAGCGCGCCGAGCGTGCCGGGCAGGTCGGCCGGTGGAACCGGAATTACCGGGGAGGGCGCAGTCACCCGACCCACGCTAGCTCACACTCGCGGGGGTGCCCCGTGCATCGGGGGGCACCCCCACTCCCACCTTCAGCTCCGGTCGCAGCGCCGGCAGGCACCGCGGCGGCGCAGGTGGTACGCGTAGGTGGCCGCGACGAGCGCCAGCCCCCAGAACGGCCAGAGCAGCATCGGCGCCCCAGCCAGGCTGAACCCGTGGGTGAGCTGCCAGAACTCCGGGTTGCTCAGCAGTCCCAGGGTGGCCGCGGTCACCGCGACGGCGACCAGGGTGGCCGGCACCACGGCCAGCTTCACCGGCACCCGGCGGCCGGCCAGTCCGAGCATCCAGCGCGGGAACCGCTCGCCCCAGCGCTGCACCAGCCCGAGGGTGAGGATCGCGCCGACGGTGGCGAACGCGCCCAGCCCGAACCCGGCCCACACCAGCCCGGTCTCGCGCATCTCGGTCAGGAACTCCCGGGAGATACCCAGCGGGATGCCGGCCGCCCAGGCGAACCGGGTCAGCGCGTACGCCAGCGGGATGGCCGCGGCGATGCCGGCGGCCCACCGACCCCAGCGCGCGGCGGCGGCCGGGGTGGTCCAGCCCCGGCCGGTGTCGCCGCGGCCGCAGCCGACGCATGCTCCGGCGGTGCGACGCTGCCAGGCGAGCACCGCCCCGGCCAGCAGCAGACCGCCGACGAGCGCGGCGAACCGGGCGAACAGCGCCCAGCTGAAGATCTCGGCATAGTCGACCGGCGGCCAGCCGAACGGCGCCCCGATGATCAGCATCGGCAGGTAGCCGAGGATGACCAGCACCCGGGCGTCCGGGACGACCACGGCGAGCACGAACGCCACCGTCCAGCCGTAGCCGGCCAGCAACACCCGCAGCGGGCCGGACGGGCGGACCACCGGACGACTCATGGCCAGCGCCGCCACCGCGGTGGCCAGCAGCAGGCCGGCGAAGAGCGGGGTGGCCAGCTCCACCGGCACCAGGCGAAGCAGGTTGGCGTCGCCGCCGTGCGGGTCGTTCGCGCCGAACGGGTAGCCGGCGCCGGTGATCGTGCCGAGCAGGGCGAGGACGCCCCACAGGCCGAGCCAGCCGGCAGCCAGCGGGGCCAGCCGGTCCGGCCAGCGGGAGTCGGAACGGGGTCTGGAAGCAGTGATCGTCGTCATGCTCCCAGCGTCGGCCGTCGGCCGGCCGGACCCCTCCCGGGCGGCGGTGAACCCACTCCCCCTCGGGAGGGACGCGTCAGCCGGACGGGGTGACGAAGCCCGACTCGTAGGCGGCGATCACCGCCTGGGTGCGGTCACGTACGCCCAGTTTTGCCAGCACATTGCCGACGTGCGTCTTGACCGTCTCCACCCCGACCACCAGGTGCGCGGCGATCTCCGGGTTGGACCGGCCGCTGGTCATCAGCCGCAGCACCTCGGCCTCCCGCTCGGTGAGCCGGGCGGCGGCCAGCCGGTCGCCCCCGGCCGGCCCGTACGCCCCGACCAGTCGACGGATCGCAGCCGGAAAGAGCAGCGACTCGCCCGCCGCGACCACCCGGACGGCCTCCACCACCTCGGCCGGCCGGGCCCGTTTGAGCAGGAAGCCGGCCGCTCCGGCGCGCAACGCCTCGTAGACGTACTCGTCGTTGGCGAAGGTGGTGACCACCAGCACCCGGGGCGGGTCGGCGGAGGTGGCCAGCAGGTGCCGGGTGGCCTGGATCCCGTCGATGCCGGGCATCCGCACGTCCATCAGCACCACGGCCGGCCGGTGCCGGGCGACCAGCGGCGGCACCTCGGCGCCGTCCGCGGCTTCGGCGAGCACCCGCAGGTCGGGCTGGGCGTCGATGATGGCCCGCAGCCCGATGCGGATCAGCTCGTCGTCGTCGACGATCAGCACCCCGGTGGTCATCGCGTCCCCTCGTACGGAAGGCGGGCCCGGATCCGCCACCGGTCGCCGTCCGGCCCGACGGTGAGCTGGCCGCCGAGCAGCAGCACCCGCTCGCGCATGCCGTCCAGGCCCCGGCCGCCGCGGCCCGGGTCGGCGCGATCGGGCCGGCCCACCGCGTTCACCAGTTCCAGGTCCAGCGCGTCCGGGTGCAGGTTCAGCCGCAGCGTCACCGGCCCCTGGCCGTATCGGGCGGCGTTCGTCAGCCCTTCCTGGACGATCCGGTAGCCCTCCCGGGAGACCACCGCGGGCACCCGCGCCGGGTCGCCGCTGCGCTGCGCGTGTACCGCCAGCCCGGTCGTGCGGGCGTCGGTGAACAGCCGCTCCAGGTCGGCGAGGGTACGCTGCGGCGCCACCGAGGGCCGGTCGCCACCGGTCTCCCGGAGCAGCCCGAGCACGTGGTCGAGTTCGTCCATCGCGGTGCGCCCGGCGTCCTCGATGGCGCTCAGCGCCCGCCGGACGAACTCCGGGTCGGTGTCGAGCATCTCGCGGGCAGCCCCGGCCTGGAGGGTGGCCACGGTCAACGCGTGGCCGACCGAGTCGTGCAGCTCCCGAGCCAGCCGGTTGCGTTCGGCGAGCCGGGTGGCCTGCGCTTCCAGGGCGGCGATCCGCTCCGCCGGGGCCGGGCCGAGCAGCACCGGCGCCATCGACCCGGCGAGCGCGCCGAGCCCGGCGACGGCGTAGCCGAGGCCGACCAGCACGGCCACTCCGGTCAGCGTCAGCCAGCCGGTGTCCCGCCCGTCCAGCGGCCCGAACCGTTCCCGGCTCATCAGCTCGGCGCCGATGCCGAACTGCTGGGCGATGAAGGCCAACGCCATCGGCACGGCGGTGATCAACGCGACCATCACCGCGGCGCCGATGGTGAGGTGGGTGCCGATCCAGAGTGCGCTGCGCAGCCGGGTTTCCCGGTCGCTGCGGTGCCCCGGCACGGGGTCGGGCAGGTCGACGCCCAGCAGTGCCCGCACGGCCGCGACCTCCAGTGCCCGGCTGCCATCCAGCAGCAGCGGCACCACGGCGATCACCACCGCGATCACCAGCAGGGCGAACACCAGCGGGCGGGGGACCTCCGAGCCGGCGAGCAACTGCGCGAAGGTCACCGCGAGCAGCCCGTACGGGAGCGCCAGCACCCCGCCCAGCAGCAGGAACACGCCACGCCGCCAGGTGGTGCCGGCGACCAGCGGGGCCAGCATCGCTCGGGGGGTCACCCCGTCATTCTGCTGCCGTGACCGCCCTTTGCGACTCCCCCGTGCCGGGGAGATCGAGCCGCGCTCAGCGGTGGTCGGCCACGTACGACTGCGGGTCCTTGTCGCGGAACGGCAGGTTGCGCCCGTTCTTGTGCTCGCCATAGAAGGTCAGCCACCGCTGGCCCAGCTCGGCACGCAGCTCGGTGCCGGCGTGCCGGCGGAAGTCGGGCAGCGCCTCGTCCTCCTCCTCGGCCAGGTGCTCGCTGTTCTCCCGGCGGGCCGTGCCGACGGCCGCCCACCAGCGTTCCGAGCCGACCGGGTGCAGCTTGGACTCGGCGATGGCGTCCCGGATCTTGTTGTGGTCGCCGATCGCGTCGGCGGTCTCGTCCTCGCCGTCGTCGCCGTGCTTGACCAGGTGCGGGTAGAGGATCGCCTCCTCCGCCTCGGCGTGGATGTCCAGGTGCAGGGCGAGAGCATCCCAGATGGCCAGCAGCTCCTGCTCGTCGCGGGCGTCGTCCAAGCGGGCGAAGCCGCGCCGGAAGGCGGCGTGGTCGTCCAGGATCAGTGCGGTGATGTCGTCCACTGTGCTCACTTCTCCGTCGGGCTGGCGAACCGGGCGCGCAGCATTTGAGGCATCGCGGCGAGGCCGGTGACCGGGCGGAACCGTTTGGCGGCCTCGGCCAGCGCGGCGTACTCGTCATCGGCGAGATCGATGTCGGCGGCGGCCGCGTTGCGTTCCATCTGCTCCACGCCGGACGCGCCGGGGATGGCCAGCACGTTCGGGTGGCGCAGCAGGTAGGCCAGCGCGATCTGGCTCGGGGTGGCGTCGTGCGCGTCGGCGACCTGGCGCAGCGTGTCGATCAGGGTGGCGCCCCGCTCCAGGTTCTCCGGCAGGAAGTACGGGTTGGCCCGCCGGACCGCGCCGCTCGGCGGATTCTTCGCGTCGTACCGGCCGGAGAGGAAGCCCTGGGCCAGCGGGCTGTACGCGATGACGACCCGGCCGGCCTGCCGCGCGTACGGCAGCAGGTCCTGCTCGGGTGCCCGGTCCAGCATGCTGTAGCGGACCTGGTTGCTGAGCACGCGCCGGCCGAGCGCCGCCTCGGCGACCTGCCAGCGGCGCAGCCCGTAGTTGCTCACGCCGACCTCGTTGACCAGCCCGATGTCCTGCAAGGCCCGCATCCCGCGCATGGTGCTGTGGTCGGCGACCAGCGGGTGCGGCTGGTGCACCTGGTAGAGGTCGAGGGCGGTGACGCCGAGCCGGGCCGCCGAGGCGACGGCCCGCTGCTGTACGACGGCAGCCACCGGCAGCACCGGGAAGATCTTGGTGGCGACCACCACCTTGGGCCGGTCATCGCCGAGCGCCGCGCCGAGGATCCGCTCGCTGCGCCCGAAGCCGTAGATCTCCGCGCTGTCGAAGACGGTCACGCCCAACTCGACGGCCCGCCGGACGATCTGTGTCGCCTGCGCTTCGAAGGCCGGGCCGTAGCCCCACTCGCGGGACCCGAACTGCCAGGTGCCCAGCCCGATCTTGGACAGCGGTTTGGGAGTGTCGAGCGCGATGAAACGCATGGCGTCGAAGCTACCCCGATGTCCTGGTTCACACGCCTGATCCCGCGCAACCTGCCAGGGCTAGGCTCATTGATCGTGACTTACCTCGCCGCGGACGACCGCTACGACACCATGACCCACCGGCGCAGCGGACGCAGTGGCCTGCGGCTGCCCGCCGTCTCCCTCGGCCTGTGGCACAACTTCGGCCCGGACCGCCCGTTCGAACGGCAGCGCGACATCGTCCGGCGCGCCTTCGACCTGGGTGTCACCCACTTCGACCTGGCCAACAACTACGGCCCACCGCCCGGCGCGGCGGAGGAGAACTTCGGCCGGATGCTCGCCACCGACCTGAGGCCGTACCGGGACGAGCTGGTCATCTCCAGCAAGGCCGGCTACCTCATGTGGCCCGGCCCGTACGGCGAGTGGGGCTCGCGCAAGAACCTGATCTCCTCCCTGGACCAGTCGCTGAGCCGGATGGGGCTGGACTACGTCGACATCTTCTACTCGCACCGGTTCGACCCGGACACCCCGCTGGAGGAGACGATGGGCGCGCTGGACGCCATCGTCCGCTCCGGCAAGGCGCAGTACGTGGGCATCTCGAACTACAACTCCGAGCAGACCGCTCGCGCCGCCGCGATCCTGCGCGAGCTGGGCACGCCGCTGCTGATCAACCAGCCGTCGTACTCGATGCTCAACCGGTGGACCGAGGCCGACGGCCTGCTCGACACGCTGGAGGAGGTCGGCGCCGGCTGCATCGCGTACAGCCCGCTGGCCCAGGGCCTGCTGACCGACCGCTACCTGGGCGGCATCCCCGCCGACTCGCGGGTGCGCACCAGCGTCTTCCTCAACGAGAGCGACCTCAGCGAGGAGAAGATGACCACCATCCGAGGGCTCGGCGCGGTCGCCGAGGGCCGTGGCCAGTCGCTGGCCCAGCTCGCGCTGGCCTGGGCGCTGCGCGACCCGCGGATGACCAGCCTGATCATCGGGGCGAGCAGCGTCGAGCAGTTGGAGACGAACATCGCCGCGCTGGACAACCTCGACTTCACCGCCGAGGAGCTGGCTGAGATCGACCGGCACCTGGGCTGAGCGCCGCCGCGCCGGCGGGCCGGGTCACCAGATCCGGCGCCGCCCGGCCCGGTGGTTGCGCACCTCGCACTGCCGGCCGACCGGCGGGCCGCCGCTCCGCCGCCGCCGGCTCGCGCCGATCAGCAGCGCCAGGACCAGCACGATGGCGGCGCCGGCCAGCACCGGCCACCGGCCACCGAGGTCGGTCACCGACGCCACGGGCACGCCCGGATCGGCCGCCGCCACCACCGCCGGGTCGGTGGCGGCCGGCCGGCTCGCGGCGGTACGCGGTGCGCTCTTCGTCGCGGCGGCCGGCTTGGGCGTGCCCGTCGCCGTGCCGGCGCGCGCCGAGCGGAACACCACGTCGGAGCAGGAGTAGTAGGTGTCCGGGGTGTTGGAGTTCTGCCAGATCGTGTAGATCAGGTGCCGGCCGTCGCGACCCGCCGGCAGCCGGCCCGGCAGCTGGTACGCCCCGCCCCGCACCGGCGGGTCGGTCAGCGTCAGAAACGGTCGGGCTTCCAGATCCGCCCAGGTCAGTGGTGCCCGGGGGTCGTAGTCGGGCCGGGTGACGTAGAGCCGGAACGTGCCTCGGTGCTCGATGGTGGTCCGGTACCGGAAGGTGAACCGGGCACCGGCGGTCAGCTCGGTGGCCGGCCAGTCGGTCCGGGGCAGGTCCAGCCCCCGGTACGCGGAGAGCCCGCCGCTGCACAGCTCCCCGTCCGGGATCCGCTCCCGGTCCCGGCCGTTGATCGCGGCCACCCGGACGTTGTCCCACTCGCGGACCGCAGCACCCGCCTCGACGGCCGCCCGGCAGGCGCTGGTGGCCGCGTGCCGGCCCTCGGGTCCGCAGGCCGCCGCGCGGCTGATCGGGTCGGTCGGCGCGCCGTGCGCCGCGGCCGGCGCGGCGCTGACCGGCACGGTCGCCGCAGCGACCAGCACGGCGGCGAGCACTCGACGCACGGTCATGGCTTGACCTCCCGCGCAGTGGTACGGACGCGGGGCGGCAAAGGTTCGATGTCGGGGTGGCCGGGAATCGCGGCGACGGCCAGTGCGTGCCCACCATCGGCGGTGCCGACGGCCTCATCCTGGTCATCTTCCGTGCGGAGCGGGCAACCAGGGCCGGAGCTTCTCGGGGTTCAGTACGGCCCAGAGGCGCGTGATCCGGTCACCGACGAAGTCGAACGCGTACACCGCCACGGTGACGCCGTCCTGCAGGGCCACCAGACCGGGCTGGTCGTTGACCGTGCGCTCCAGGATCGTCACGTTGGTTGCCCTGCCGGCGAGGCCCACGAGGTAGCGCGCGATCTGCTCGCCTCCTTCGATCGGGCAGGGCGCGGCGTTGGCGAGGCCGCCACCGTCGCCGGTCGCCGTGGCGTGGGGGTCGAGGAGGCCGATGAGGGCATGGATGTCCTTGGCCTCCCATGCCCGCTTGAAGTCCCTGACGATGCCGCTCTGGCGGGCTGTCGGGGTTGCGGGAGCCTGCGTCGCGCGTACACGACGGCGGGCTGAGGAGGCCAGCTGCCGGCAGGCCGCCGGCGTACGGCCGACGATCTCGCCCACCTCGGCGAACGAGTAGCGGAAGACGTCGTGCAGGATGAACGCGACGCGCTCGGCCGGGGTCATCGATTCGAGCACGACGAGGAAGGCCATGTTGACCGACTCGTCGAGGGTGACCCGGTCAGCCGGGTCGACGGCGCTGCCGTCCGACCGCCCGCTGTTCCACTCCGTACGTTCGGGCAGCGGCTCCGGGATCCATTCGCCCACGTAGGTCTCCCGCCGGGCCCGTGCCGAGCCCAGCAGGTTGAGGCAGATGCGACTGGCGACCGTCGTCAGCCAGGCGCCGGGGGTTTCGACCGCCTCCTGCTGCTGTTGCGGCATGGCGTACCAGCGCGCGTAGGTCTCCTGGACGACATCCTCGGCGTCGGCCAGGGAGCCGAGGAGTCGGTACGCGAGGTTGATCAGTTGGCGTCGCTCGCTCATGATCGCGCTCAGGCCCGGATCGGGTCGGGCGTGCCCTGGTTCGGATCGGGTGGCCATGGTGTCGCCGACTCCCTCGGTCGCAGCTGCCCTTACCAGTTCGACAAGACAGCGCACCGAATTGTGAGGTTGGCGTCGCCTCACAATCCGAGGGGCTGCGTTGTCGTACTCCTGAGACGAACACACCATCCAGCGGGCGTCATACGCCGGGCTCGATGTGACAGGGAGGCAAGAGGAGCCGATGAGTGACTTTCAGGCCATCGCGGATCGCGTCGAGATCGAGGCGCTGCGCGGCGAGTTCACCGACGCGGCGATGATGCGCGACCGCACCCGCCTCGCGTCGCTGTTCACGCCGGACGGCGCGCTGCGGATGCCCAACATCCCCGCCGAACTGGTCGGCCGGGAGGAGATCCGCGCCGGGGGCGAGCGGCTGCAGGCCCAGTGGGACTTCTTCGTGCAGACCACGCACTCGGGCACGATCCAACTCGACGGCGACACCGCGACGGGCCGTGCCTACATCCAGGAGCTCGCGCGCACCCTCGACGGTCGCCAGGGACTGAACTACGCCATCTACCACGACCGATACCAGCGCACCCAGTACGGCTGGCGGTTCACCGAGCGGGTCTACGAGGTCAGGTACCTCGACAGCACTCCACTGGCGGGCTCGGCACCCGAAGCCACCGTCACCGCGTCCAGCCCAGGAGGCACCACGACCACCCCGATTCCAGCAACGATGTTCGCCGACCCGGCACCCGCGCAGATCCTGGAACGGGCTGCCGCAGCGCTGACGGCCCATGGTTTCACCGTCGAGATCCTCGACGACGCCGCCGCCGCCCGCACGCGCATCGAGGATCTGATCCCCGAGGGCGCCAGCGTCTTCACCGCGGCCAGCGAGACCCTCCGCCTGTCCGGCATCGACGAGGCCATCAACACCAGCGGGCGGTATCAGGCCGTCAAGCCACACGTACTGGCCATGGACCGCGTCACCGGCGCCGACGACATCCGGCGGCTGCTCGCCAGCCCCGACGTCGTGGTGGGAAGCGTCGCCGCGCTCACCGAAACCGGCTCCCTCGTGGTCGCCTCGGCCAGCGGAAGCCAACTACCCGCCTACGCCGGCGGCGCCGCCCGCGCGATCTGGATCGTCGGGGCGCAGAAGGTGGTGCCCGACCTGGACACCGCGCTGCGCCGCCTCGAAGACCACGCCCTCCCGCTGGAGAGCGCCCGCGCCCAGGTGGCCTACGGGCAGCCCAGCGCCGTCAACCGCCTTCTCGTCCTCAACGCAGAACCCCATCCCGGGCGCGGCACCGTCCTGCTGCTCCGCGAAGCCATCGGATTCTGAAAACGGACCCGCATCGCAGCTCGGCACGGAGCGGTACGAACCACCTGTCGACGAAAAGCCAATCGGCACCAGTCAATTGACTGGTGCCGATTGGCTTGCACAACCAAGGGTGGAGCCGAGGGGACTCGAACCCCTGACCCCCACACTGCCAGTGTGGTGCGCTACCAGCTGCGCCACGGCCCCTTGTTGTTTCCCGGTCGCCCGGGCACTGGGAAACTATACACATCCCGCCCGGCATGGTCATCTCGCGGGGTCCCACCGACCCGGGTCAGTTGAGCGCCACATCCGGTGGGAAGTGGGCGACGGCGGACATCATCCCGCCCTGCCGGCGCAGCACCATCGGCCACAGGTCGTCCGGCCGGTCGACGAAGGCGTCACCGGGCAGCGCGTCCAGCAGGAACCAGGAACCGTCGGCGATCTCCTGCTCCAGCTGCCCGGTCCCCCAGCCGGAGTAGCCGGCGAAGACCCGGATGCCGCCGATGCTCTCCCGCAGCCGCTCCGGGTCGATCGAGAGGTCGATCGTTCCGACCGCCCCGGAGACCTGGTGGAAGCCCTTGAGCCGCCGCAGCGGTTGCCGCATCCGGGCCAGGCAGATGGCCGAGTCGGGCTGCACCGGGCCGCCCTCGAAGAGCACCGCCGGGTGGCGGGCCAGGTCACTCCAGTCGCCGAGCACCTCGGCGACCGGCACCTCGGTGGCCCGGTTCAGCACCACGCCGAGCGCGCCGCCCGGCTCGTGGGCGACCAGCAGCACCACCGTGCGGTCGAAGTTCGGGTCCTTGAGCGCCGGAGTCGCGACCAGCAGCCGCCCGGTCATCGACTCCATCGCCCGTCCGCCGATCGCCTGGCCCTCTCCCTGCATCCCACACACCCGTCAACCGTGAACCCGCGCCGGGGATCCGTCACTCACCGGACCCGCACGGTGCACCGGGATCAGCCGCGCTGTCAACGCCATGCCTGGCACCATAGCCTGCACTCCGGGTGCTGGCTAAGGTCTGACCGGCGGGTGATCGGACAGTTAAGACGGAGGGTCGATGGCACCGAAGGCGGACCTCGCGGTGATCGGCGGGTCGGGCCTGTACGCCCTCCTCGACGGCACCACCCATGAGCTGGAAACTCCGTACGGCCCGCCGTCGGACGTGGTGACCATCGCCGAGGTGGCCGGGCGGCGGGTCGCGTTCCTGCCTCGACACGGCCGCGACCACCGGTACCCGCCGCACCTGATCCCGTACCGGGCCAACCTCTGGGCGCTGCGCTCCCTCGGCGTACGCCAGGTGCTCGCCCCGTGTGCGGTCGGTGGGCTCCGCCCGGAGCTGGGCCCCGGCACGTTCGTGGTGCCCGACCAGTTGATCGACCGGACCAGCGGGCGGGCGCAGACCTACTACGACCAGGGCGCGGTGCACGTGCCGTTCGCCGACCCGTACTGCCCGAGCGGCCGGCGGGCGTTGCTCACCGCCGCCGCCGGCCGGGACGTCACCGCCGTGGACGGCGGGACGGTGGTGGTCGTGGAGGGCCCACGGTTCTCCACCCGGGCCGAGTCCCGCTGGTTCACCTCGATCGGCGGCATGGTGGTCAACATGACGAGCCACCCGGAGGCGGTGCTCGCCCGGGAGCTGGCCCTCTGCTACTCGTCGATCGCGTTGATCACCGACCTGGACGCCGGGTTGCAGGCCGGCGAGTCGGTGACCCAGGACGAGGTGTTCCGGGTCTTCGCGGCGAACACCGACCGGCTGCGGGGCGTGCTGCTGGACGCGCTGGCCGCGCTACCCACCGCGCGGGACTGCGCCTGCGGCCGAGCACTGGACGGCATCACCCTGCCCTTCCCGCTGCCCTGAACCGGTGCGGGCGCAGCCCGCCGCGGTGGGTCGGGTCACCGACGCCTGGAAAACGCCCGAAACGTCCGTGACATCCCGATAGATTCGGCTGATCGGGAGGGCGACCGCGGTCGTCCCTGCGCGCGACACGGAAGCAGGTGGCGATGGCAACGGTCCGGGACGCGACGTACGACGTACTCCGCGCCCTCGGCATGACCACCGTCTTCGGCAACCCCGGCTCCACCGAGGAGCCCTTCCTGCGGGACTTCCCGGCCGACTTCCACTACGTTCACGCGCTGCACGAGGCGACGGCGGTCGCAATGGCCGACGGGTACGCCCAGGCCACCGGCGCGCCCGCGCACGTCAACCTGCACACCGCCCCGGGCACCGGCAACGGCATGGGCAACCTCGTCACCGCCTGGCACAACAAGACCCCGCTGATCGTCACCGCCGGCCAGCAGACCCGGGAGATGCTGCTGCTCGAACCCCGGCTGACCAGCCGCCGAGCCGCCGAGCTTCCCCAGCCTTACGTCAAGTGGGGCTACGAGCCGGTCCGCGCCCAGGACATCCCCGCGGCGCTGCTGCGGGCGTACGCGACCGCGGTGCAGCCCCCGGCCGGGCCGGTCTTCCTCTCCCTGCCGATGGACGACTGGGCCCAGCCGGCCGACCCGCCGCCCGCGCCGCGCTCGGTGGCCACCCGGTTCGCGCCGGACCCGCAGCGGTTGGACGAGTTCGTCCGGGTGCTGGCCGGCAGCCACAACCCGGCGCTGGTGTTCGGGCCGGGAGTGGACCGGGCCGGGAGTTGGACGGCCGCCGTGGCGTTGGCCGAGCGGCTGGCGGCGCCGGTCTGGTCCGCCCCCGCCCCGGAGCGGAGCGTGTTCCCGGAGGACCACCCGCACTTCCGTGGGGTGTTGCCGTTCGCGATCGGGCCGCTGGCCGAGGCGCTGAGCGGGCACGACACCGTGCTGGTGATCGGTGCCCCGGTGTTCCGCTACTACCCGCACGTGCCGGGCGACCATCTACCCGCCGGCACCCGCCTGCTGCACGTCACCGACGACCCGGACGAGGCCGCCCGCGCTCCGGTCGGGGACAGCCTGCTCGGCGATCCCGGGCTCACCCTGGCGGCGCTGGTCGACATGGTGCCGCCGGCCGACCGACCACCACCGGCACCCCGGGACTCGATGGCGCCGCCGGAGGTCACCGCGCCGCTGAGCGCCGACGCCCTGTTCGCCGCGCTGGCCGCGCACTGGCCGGCGGACGGGGTGCTGATCCAGGAGTCACCGTCCAATCTGTCCGCACTGCGCCGCCGGGTACGCATCAACCGCCCGGCGTCATACTTCACGATGGCCAGCGGCGGCCTCGGCTACGGCCTGCCGGCCGCGATCGGCGTGGCCCTGGCCGAGCGGGACACCGGACGCGGCCGGCCGGTGGTGGCGGTGGTCGGTGACGGCTCGTTCCACTACTCGGTGCAGGCGCTGTGGACGGCCGCTCGGCTGTCGCTGCCGGTGGTGGTGATCGTCCCGATCAACCAGCAGTACGCGATCCTCAAGGCGTTCGCCGAGTTGAAGGAGACGCCCGGGGTGCCCGGCCTGGAGCTGCCGGGGCTGGACATCACCGCGATCGCGGCCGGCTACGGCTGCGCCACCGAGGTGGTGGAGACCCCCGACCAGCTCGGCGCGGCGCTCGCCGCCGGGCTGCGCGCCGACCGTCCCACCGTGCTGCCGGTACCGATCGGCACCGAGGTGCCCAGCATCCTCTGACCGCGCACCGCCACCAGCACCAGCGGCCCGTCCGAGACGGTCGTGCGCGGTCAGCGCGGGGCGATCGACAGCGGCGCGCCGGTGAAGACGTCCAGCACCGGCCGGGCACCCAGCGGCGCGGCCAGGGTGACGGTGACCGGCTCCAGCTTGAGCAGGTCAATGCACTCACCGGTGGACCGGGTGACCCCGCCGCCGACCACCACCACGTCCGGTCGTTCCTGTACCAGCGGGGCGATCCCGGTGTCGCAGGCGCCGACACCCAGCCGGACAGTCAGCCGCGCACCGTCGACCGCCGTCAGGTCCTGGGCTGCCACCAACCCGTCCGGCAGCGGCCGTACCGGCGCGGTGGGCTCGGGGACCGGGGTGACCGCCGTCGGCGCGACGGCGAGCCGGGCCACCGGGATGGCCAGCTCCTTGATGGTGAACAGCCAGGCCGGGACCTGCGCCTCGCCCCGGCTGGTGCGTACCGGCACGGTGCCGAGCGTGACCCCGGTGACGGTCAGCGGAAGGCACGCGGTCTCTGGGCCACTGCTGACCCAGCCGTCCGGTCCGGGTTCGACGGTGGGGCCGGGGGTCGGTAGTCCGGGCCGCTTCGGCCGTCCCGGACAGGGCAGCGGATCGCCCTGGTCGAGCTGCCGGTACGCCTCGGCCGCGCTGACCAACGGCAGGGTCAGCCGTCCGTCCGGGAAGCGGATCTCCCCACCGACCCGGGTGGGCGGGATCGGGACCTGCGCGCGGTACCAGCCGGCCCGGAAGGCGGCCTCGGTGTCCGGCGTGAAGCCCGGGTCGCCGTTGAGGATGGTCGGTCCCTGCAACGGGACGTACCCGGTGCGCCAGTCGGCACCGGGCCGCCACGCCTCGGCGACCTCGGTGGCTCGCTGCTCGAACGCCTCCGAACGGTGTTCCGGGGCGGTGGGCGCGTCGGCGTCGGTCGGAGCGCAGCCCGCCGCGAGCACCAGCAGGGGCAGAGTGAGCAGCAGGACCGATCGACGCATGCTGGTACGACGCACCCGCCGACGCTCCGGTTCCCCGACCACCGGCAGCCGGCTCAGGTCTCGCCGCCCAGATCCATCTGGTACGCCTGCCAGAGCAGGTCGGCGCCGCGCCGTCGATGCCGCGCCAGCGTCCGCACGAGGTGCCCAGCCCGGCCGCGCACCTCGTCGGGGCAGGTCTGGGGCTGCTCGGCGGCCCGCTGCACGGACAGGATCGCCGCGACGATCTCGGCGTGCTCCCGGGTCAGCAGCCGGACCCCGTGGTCCAGCCGGGGTGAGTGGGCGAGCAGTTCCCAGTAGAGGCCGGTCGGACCCTCGGTCACCCGGACGTGCTCGGCGAAGCCCTGCCCGACCGGGCGCAACCGGACCAGCACGCGCTCGCGCCAACTGGGCTCGGTCGCCGCGACGGCGACGGCCCGGGCAAGCGCGTGCAGGTCACCAGCGAGCCCGGCCGGGCGCGGGTCACCGGGCAGCCCGGTGGGGTGCGGACCGGCGGGGAGACCGGCCGAATGCGGATACGCGGCGGCACGTGACGGCTGCTGGACCGGACCGGTGGCCATGGGCACCTCCCGCGCCGCGTTGCTACCGCATACCGCGATGGTGAACCCGCTCGTCCGCCCTGTCCAGAGCCCTCGCACGCCTCATCTGCCCCACCCGCAGCAGCAGTCCCACAGACACCACAGGCACACCTTTTCGCGAGGCGGGCAGCCGGTCAACCCGCCGACGGGTGCTCCGCCAGGCGGCGCAGGTGGCTGGCGGCGGCGTGCGCGTCGCCGTCGCGCCCGTCCACGGGACGCCCGGTGCTGATCGCGTCCGCCAGCGCCCGCAACTCGGACGGGGGCAGGGTGTCCAGCCCCATGCCCCGCAATGGGATGGTGACCCGCCGCCCGCTCTCGCCATCGGTGGCGACGACGGCCGGCACCCGGTGCCCGCGCGCCCGCACGTCGTCCCCCGCCTCCCGGTACGGCAGGGTCGCGGCGTCGATCCGGGCGGTGGCGAGGTCGACGGTCCGGCTGGCGAACGCCCCGCGCACCCGGACCCGGCTGCCATCCAGCCAGGCGGCCGTGCGGAGCACCCGCAGCACCAGGTAGACACCGAGCAGGGCGAACGGCAGGCCGCACAGCCCGACGAGCGGGCCGGGGCCGGTCTGGTCCCCGCCACTGCCGGCATCCTGCAGCCCGGGCGGCAGCAGCCCCGGGGGCAGGTCGCGAGCCTCCTCGTAGGTGGCGAGCCCGTCGCCCGGGCCGGTCAGCCGGCGCAGCAGCCCGTCGGCGACCAGGGGCAGCACCACGAACGCCGCGCCGACGGCGGCAACGAAGACGCCGACCACCACCGAGACGGTGCGCTGAGCGGGTGACGCGCCGACCGACAGGCGCAGCTCCTCGTTCGTCACAGCCGGCAGCGTAGGCGAGCCACGCCGCAGCCGGCGTCATGGCTCCCGGGAGTGCCGGAGCCGAGTGGGCCCGGATACGACGATGCGCCCCGGCCGGGGGGCCGGGGCGCATCGCTTCGAGGTGGTGGAGGTGCCGGGAATCGAACCCGGGTCCTTCGCCGGTTTGTCAGGGCTTCTCCGAGCGCAGCTCGCTGTGCCTCTACTCGGCCCCACCGCTCACGCGAGCAAGTTGGTGTGACGGGCCCAGTCGCTGATTAATCTCGCCGCACGGACCCCGCGACCGGGTCCGATTGGCCAGCCTTCTAGCTGATGCCGGCTACTGGGACGAAGGCGTTCCCAGGCCGACAGACTTAGCTACTCGCCTCAGGCGGCGAGAGCGAAGTCAGCGCGATTGTTCTTGGCGCTTATAAGTTTCCGACGACCGATTCTCGAGACGACGTCGGCTTCCTCGGCTCGCTTCCCCTGTCGCTGCGTACGAAGTCGAAACCAGTCACCCCCTCGACAGGCCGCCGATGTGGCGGCACTGACAAGACTAACGCCTGCCGCAACGGGTTTCATCCCGAGCCCCGGGCCGACGCGCCGACCCGGACAAACAGGATTATTCAGTCGTCCATGCCCTTGCCGCGCCGACCGGAGACCCGGGCGATCTCCCGGTCCGCGTCCCGCTTGGCGAGGTCCTGACGCTTGTCGTACGACTTCTTGCCCTTGGCCAGGGCGATCTCCACCTTGGCCCAGCCGTCGGAGAAGTAGACCTGCAACGGGACGATGGTCAGACCGCCCTCACGGGTCTTGCCGAGCAGCCGGTCGATCTCGCCCCGATTGAGCAGCAGCTTGCGCGTACGCCGGGGCTCGTGGTTGGTCCAGGTGCCCTGGGTGTACTCCGGGATGTGCATCGAGTGCAGGTACAGCTCGCCGTTGCGCTCCTGGGCGAACGCGTCCACCAGCGACGCGCGCCCGGCCCGCAGCGACTTGACCTCGGTGCCGGTGAGCGCCATGCCCGCCTCGTACGTGTCGAGGATCGAGTAGTCGTGGCGCGCCTTCTTGTTGGAGGCGACGACCTTGCGCCCCTTTTCCCGTGGCATCGGTGCCACCCCCTCTCCCGGAAGGTCCATGGCCGGGATCACCCCGGCCGGACAACCGATCATGCTACCTGAATGACAAGGACCCTCCCGCGCTGTTTATTTCCGGCAGCGGGAGGGCCCTCGGGCGATGACGGGACGACCCGTACGGCGCCTAGACCCGCAGGTAGAAGCGGAGGGTGATCCAGGCGGTGCCGGCGCTGACCAGGCCACCGACGCCGGCCATCAGCGGGAAGATGAACAGGATGTCACCCCAGCTGATCGGCGAGAGCAGGCCCTGCAACGCGCTGAGTGACCCGTCGAAGAGCAGATACTTCGCCGCGACGAGGGCAACCAGGCCGAGCAGCGAGCCAATCAGGCCAGCCACCACCGCCTCCAGCACGAACGGCGCCTGGATGAACCAGTTGGAAGCGCCGACAAGTTTCATGACCGCCACCTCACGCCGCTTGCTGTAGGCGGCCACCTGGATGGTGTTCGCGACCAGCAGCAGGGCGGCGACGGCCATCACGATGGCGGCGGCCAGCGCGATGTTCTGGATCGAGGTGAGGATGTTGAAGATCTTGTCCAGTAGTCGGCTCTGGTCGACGATCTCGTCGACGCCCTCGGTTTCCTTGTACTGGTCGTAGATGTTCTTGTACTGCTCCGGGTTGTTCAGCTTCAGCCGGAACGACTCGGGCAGCTGGTCCGGCTTGACCGCGTTCACCAGGTCCGGCGCGTCCTGGTACATCTCCTTGAAGCGCTTGTACGCCTCGTCCTTGTTGACATAGAGGACCTCCTTCACCAGGGGGTCGCCGTCCAGCTTGGCGTTCAGGTCGGTGCGCTGCTGCTCGGTCACCTCCTGGCTCAAGAAGATCGAAACCTCGATGTTCTTGTAGTAGAGGTCCTTCATGTCGTCGACCTGGCGGTACATGAGACCGCTGGCGCCGAGCATGGTCAGCGAGACCGCCATCGTGATGATCATCGCGATGGACATGGTCACGTTGCGCCACAGTCCGACCAATACCTCGGACAGGACGTATTTCACGCGCATCGGGGTTTCCTCCGGGTCTCCGGCATCAGGTGTTCGTCGTCAGGCTGCGCAGGGGTGGAGCGCCGGCTCACCCGTAGACGCCGCGGGCCTGGTCACGCACGATGCGACCGCTCTCGATCTCGACGACGCGGCGGCGCATCTGGTTCACGATGTTGGAGTCGTGGGTGACCATCACGACGGTCGTGCCGGTGCGGTTGATCCGGTCCAGCAGACGCATGATCTCGATCGAGGTGTCCGGGTCCAGGTTTCCGGTCGGCTCGTCCGCCAGCAGGATCAGCGGACGGTTCACGAACGCCCGGGCGACGGCGACGCGCTGCTGCTCACCACCCGAGAGCTCGTGCGGGTAGCGGTGCTCCTTGCCGCCGAGCCCGACCAGCTCCAGCACCTCGGGCACGACCCGGCGGGCAACCGCCTTGGTCTTGCCGATCACCTCAAGGGCGAACGCCACGTTCTCGTAGGCGGTGCGGTTCGGAAGCAGCCGGAAGTCCTGGAAAACGCAACCGATCGAGCGCCGGAAGTGGGGTCGCTTCCAGGAGCGCATCGAGGTGACGTCCTTGCTGTTGACGATGACCCGCCCCTTGTTGGGGGCGACCTCGTGCAGCAGCATCTTGATGATTGTGGACTTGCCGGAGCCGGATGGACCGATGAAGAAGACGAACTCGCCCTTCTCGATCGAGACGGACACGTTGTCGAGCGAAGGCCGGGACGCCTTCGGGTACGTCTTCGTCACTTGCTCAAGCTGAATCACGGGTGGTGAGTCTACGCGGTGTAACGACAGTGCCAAGCCCCACGCCCCGTAGATACGCCGCGCGTCCTCGAAAAGGGGCCTACCAGGAGATCGACGACGCGCTCCGCCTGCGTGTCGTCACGCACCGTCGCCGGCGAGTTGGCGCTGCTTGCGCCAGCGGATGCCGGCTTCGATGAAACTGTCCAACTCGCCGTCGAAGACCGAGCTCGGATTGCCGGTCTCCTGCTCGGTTCGGAGATCCTTCACCATCTGATAAGGGTGCAGGACGTAGGACCGCATCTGGTCCCCCCACGAGCCGGCGGCGTTCTCCTTGAGCCCCTCCAGCTTGGCCTGCTCCTCCTGGCGCTTGCGCTCCAACAGCCGGGCCTGGAGAACCCGCATCGCGGAGGCCTTGTTCTGCAGCTGGGACTTCTCGTTCTGGCAGGTCACCACGATGCCGGTCGGAATGTGGGTGAGCCGCACCGCCGAGTCGGTGGTGTTGACGCTCTGCCCGCCCGGCCCGGAGGAGCGGTAGACGTCGACCCGCATCTCGTTCTCGGGGATGTCGATGTGGTCGGTCTGCTCGGTGACCGGCAGGACCTCGACGCCGGCGAAGCTGGTCTGCCGGCGGCCCTGGTTGTCGAACGGGCTGATCCGGACCAGCCGGTGGGTGCCCGACTCGACACTGAGCGTGCCGTACGCGTAGGGCACCTTGACCGCGAAGGTGGCCGACTTCAGGCCCGCCTCCTCGGCGTACGAGGTCTCGTAGACCTCGGTCGGGTAGCCGTGCCGCTCCGCCCAGCGCAGGTACATCCGCAGGAGCATCTCGGCGAAGTCCGCCGCGTCCACGCCACCGGCGCCGGCCCGGATGGCGACCAGCGCCTCCCGGGAGTCGTACTCGCCGGAGAGCAGGGTGCGGACCTCCATCTCCTGGATGGCCTTGGTCAGCCCGGTGATCTCCGCTTCGACCTCGGTGAGCACGCCCGGGTCGGATTCGGCCTCGGCCAGCTCCAGCAGCACCTGGGCATCGTCGAGCTGCGAACGCAGGCTGCCCAGCTTGCTGATCTCGCCGTTGACGTACGACAGCTGCGAGGTCACCTGCTGAGCCTTGGCCTGGTCGTCCCACAGGTCGGGGGCGGACGCCTCCTGCTCAAGCCGGGCCTTGTCCTCGTGCAGACGGTCAAGGTTGAGGACGGCCTCGATGTTTCGCAGGGTCGCGTCGAGTTCCTTGAGCTGTTCGGCGTAATCGGCAGCGGTCACGACAGACAAGCGTACTGTGCCGCGAGCGAAGCAGCTCGTTCCCTATGGGCGAACCCGCCGGAGGTCACCCGACGGGGGCGGACTTCAGCCACGACAGGGCCGCCCGGTGGTAGGCGACGGCGAACTCCAGCGCGCTGGCGTCGTACGTCTCCCCGTCCCGTTTGGCGTTTTTCACCTGTTCCCGGACCTGCGCCAGGGCCTCGGTGTGGTACTCGTTGGCGGAGGCGTACAGCCCCTTCAGCTGGCTCGCGGAGTGCAGCTCGCCGAACGCCATCCGGAGCGCTATCGGGTTGCGGATGGTGTCCCGCCCCGGGTTCTCCGTCAGCCAGCGGGAAAATGTCCGTTTCCCGGCGGCGGTTAGCGAGTACGGCTGGCTCATCCGCGGCCCCGGCTTGCCGAGCCGCACGAACCCCCGCTCGGCCAGCACCGGCAACTCGCGGTAGACCTGGCTGCGGGTCATCGACCAGTACGGCGCCAGCCGGCGCTCAGCGGCGGCCATCAACTGACCGCCTGTCATCGGGCCCTCATGGAGCAGGCCGAGAAGGGCCGCCGCCGTAGGGTTGACTCCGGAATCCGCCATGCCCACTACGCTGCCACTTTGCGCTCGCGGCGTCCAGGATTTGACGGTTTGCCACCCGACAGGACTTCCTATGTGCACTGTCGGCGACAGACTGTCCGTTGAGGACCATCGATGGGTACGGCGATGGGGTGAACCCCGGCCGGGCCACCGCCGGCAGCGCACGCGCGCCGCCGGCGGTCGGCGCCGGTCAGCCCATGTGCGGGTACGTGTGGTCGGTCGGCGGCACGAAGGTCTCCTTGATCGTCCGCGGCGACACCCAGCGGACCAGGTTGAGCCAGGAACCCGCCTTGTCGTTGGTGCCACTGGCCCGGGCGCCGCCGAAGGGCTGCTGCCCGACCACCGCGCCGGTCGGCTTGTCGTTGATGTAGAAGTTGCCGGCCGCGTACCGCATCCGCTCGCCGACCGCGTCGATCACCCGGCGGTCGGTGGCGAACACCGACCCGGTCAGCGCGTAGGGCGCGATCGACTCGGCCTGCGCGACCACCTCGTCGAAGCGGGCGTCGTCGAACACGTGCACGCCCAGGATCGGCCCGAAGTACTCGGTGGTGAAGGTCTCGTGGGCGGCGTCGCTGCACTCGAAGAGCGTCGGCCGGACGAAGTACCCGACCGAGTCGTCGGCGGTGCCGCCGGCCAGCACCCGGCAGGTGTCGTCGCCGGCGATCAGCTCCAGCGCGGCGGTGTGCCGGGCGAACGCCTTGTCGTCGATCACCGCGCCGCCGAAGTTGCTGAAGTCGGCCACGTCGCCGTAGGTCAGCGAGTCGGTGGTGGCGGCCAGCCGGTCCCGCAGCCCACCCTCCCAGAGCGAGCGCGGCACGTACGCCCGGGAGGCCGCCGAGCATTTCTGGCCCTGGTACTCGTAGGCGCCACGGATCAGCGCGGTGTGCAGGGCGTCCACGTCGGCGCTGGTGTGCGCGACCACGAAGTCCTTGCCACCGGTCTCGCCGACCAGCCGCGGGTAGCCCCGATAGCGGGCGATGTTGTCGCCGACGGTCCGCCAGAGCTGCTGGAAGACCTTGGTCGAGCCGGTGAAGTGGATGCCGGCCAGGTCCGGGTCGGCGAGCACGACGTCGGAGACCTCCTCGCCCCGGCCGGTCACCATGTTGATCACGCCGGGCGGCAGGCCGGCGGCCTCGAACAGCCGCATCGTGAAGTGCGCGGCGAACTGCTGCGTCGGGCCCGGCTTCCAGATCACCGTGTTGCCCAGCAGGGCCGGCGCCGAGGGCAGGTTGCCGGCGATGGCGGTGAAGTTGAACGGGGTCACCGCGTAGACGAAGCCCTCCAGCGGGCGGTGGTCGAAGCGGTTCCAGACGCCGGGCGAGGAGCTCGGCTGCTCCTCTAGCAGGCGCCGGGCGAAGTGCACGTTGAACCGGAGGAAGTCGATGAACTCGCAGGCCGCGTCGATCTCCGCCTGGATCGCGGTCTTCGACTGGCCGAGCATGGTGGCGCCGTTGAGGGTGTCCCGCCATGGACCGGCGAGCAGTTCGGCGGCGCGCAGGAAGATCGCGGCGCGCTCCTCGAACGGCAACGCCCGCCACATCGGAGCGGCATCCTTGGCCGCCTTGATCGCGGCACGGGCGTCGTCGTGGGTGGCGTGCGCGGTCACGCCCAGCACGTGCGCGTGCTGGTGCGGCTGCACCACGTTGATCGAATCACCGGCGGCCATCCGCTGCTCGCCGCCGATGGTCATCGGCAGGTCAATGCGCTCGGCGGCGAGCTCGGTCAGCCGCCGCTGGAGCCGCTCCCGGTCGGGGCTGCCCGGCTCGTAGTTGCGAACCGGCTCGTTGCGCGGCTCGGGTACGGAGAACACGGCGTCCATCAAGGCTCCTGGCGATCTCGACAGCAGTGGCGAAACCGGACCCGCGGGCACCGACCGGACGGCCGGACACCGGACGCCGCGCGGAAGGGCCGAGCAGCGGCGGGACCTCCCGCGATTGTTCCATGCGGGGGTGCCCGCCTCACCTGCACCACCACCCTCCCATCAAGGACCGCCCCACCCCTCCTCCCCTTACCGATGCGTCGCGGGCGGACGCCGGGCACCCGTCCCGGGGGAGCCGGGCCGGGCCGTACCGGTCGCGGCCAGTCCCGGGCGGCGGGGGCGCCCAGCGGACCCGCGTACCCTGAATGCTCGGTGACCTGCCGCCTCGAAGGGGAGACGATGACCAAGCAGCCCGGCCGCGTCCCGGCCGCGGAGTCGGACGAGCCGGCGGTCGACACGGCCACCCCCAGCGGCCGGCCGGTGCCCGCGCCCGGTGCCGCGGTGCTCGCGCTGCTGGCGCTGGGCTGGTTGGCCGCCATGCTCTGGTCGACCAGGGAGGCGATCATCTCGTCGGCGGCGGGGGTCACCGCGATCAGCCTCTCCGCGTTCGCTCTGCCCGGCGTGATCTCAGCCGCGCTGGTGGCGGGGGCGGCCGTCGCCCTGGCCTGCGGCAACGTGCTGTCCCGCCGGTACGGCGACTGGGTCACCCTGCGCTTCGTCGGGGCGATCGGGGCGGGAATGCTGGTCGGGCTGGCCGCCGCGCTGGCGATCAACCTCACCTACTTCGACACGTCGACCACCAACGTGATCGCCGGCACCACCGCGGCCGCGGCGATCATCGGTGGCGCGATCGCCGGTGCGCGGACGGCCCCGGCGGTCGGTGCGGTGGTCACCGCCGCGCTGGGCACGCTGGTCTTCGTGGTCGCGTTCAGCCCCGCCCGGGACCCGCTGTTCGACCTCTTCGGCGCGGGCGACAGCCAGGAGTCGCTGGTCGACGCGGCGAAGTGGGTGTCGCGCACCGAGTCGCTCCTCGCCGGGCTGCTGGCCGGGCTCCTCGCCTTCGGCTACCTGACCTGGGCGCGCCGACGGGCCGTCCGCCGCGATCCCGAGACGTCGGCGCTGCGCTGGCCGGCCTACCTGCTCGCCGGCGCCGGGCCGGGGCTGCTCCTGCTGCTCGCCGAGGTGATCATCCGGATCGGTGGCCGGTCACTGCTCGACCTGGCCAGCGCGTTGAGCGAGGCGGACGCGGTGGCGCAGACCTCGCTGGGCACCTCGCGGGTGGACAACGGCATCTGGGTGCTCTTCGTGGGGGCGTTGACCGCGCTCATCGCGTTCGGCCGCACGCTCAGCCCAGCCCACTCCGACGACGACGAACCCGTCGCGGCGAGCGCCCCGGACCGGGCCGACCCGTTCGACTCGGATCCAGCCGACGCGGACCCTGTCGACGCGGACCAGGCCGAGGCCGACCCAGCCCGCTGACCGGGCGGCCGGCTCAGCCGGCAGCGCGCAGCAGCAGGTCCAGCTCGGTCACGTCGTACCACTCCAACTCGTGGTCCTCGGCGCCGTCGACCGTGAACTGGGCGTCGGGGTCGCCAGCGGCGGCCTCGGCCACCACGTCGGCCGCGGCGGCGACCTCCTCGACAGCGTCGGCGCCGTCCACGTGGATCGCCGCGACGGCGCCCACCGGCACGGCGTCGGCCAACGTCACCATGCTGGAACCCAGCTCACCATCACCCCGGCCGACCGCAGCCGGAGGCAGGTCGACCGAGACGACGACCCGACGGCGGGGCGCGGCCGAATCGGCCCGGAGCAGGTGCAGCGCGTCCTGGGCGGCGCGGGTGAACGCCACGTACTCCAACTCCTCCTCATCGCCCTCCGCGTACCACTCGCGCAGCGCCGGGGTCACCGCGTGCCCGCTGTCGGCGGTCAGCCCCTGTTCCCGCAGCCGGGCCAGCATCGGTACGGTCGCCGGCACATACACCCGGACAAGCTCGTCGGTCACCGGTCGTCTCCCCGCTCAGTCCTCCACCGGCGGCAGCCGGCACGGGCGCAGATCATGCCGCACGCCGTGACCGTCATACACCTCGCCTCCGGCCGGTGGAAGTTCCCCGCCGGTGTGTCTCGCCATGGTCGGTCCGCCGCCGGGCCCCGAGTGCTGGGCCGCCCGGGCTGTCAATGGCAAACTAAGGCAAACGACATCAACCCCGGGAGTTTCTGTGGAGCCGAGGTTCCTGCTGCTCTCCGACGTCGCCGCCGAGCTGAACGTGTCGGACTCGCAGGTCTACCACATGGTGCGCAGCGGGGAACTGCCGGCGATCAAGATCGGTGGACGAGGCCAGTGGCGGGTCGAGCGTGCCCGGCTGGAGGAGTACATCGAGCGCAAGTACACCGAGACCGCCGACTGGGTCCAGGACAACCCGCTCGTCGAGCGCGACCCGGAGTAGCCTCCTGCCTCCACTGCGCCATTGACCGCAGCCGCTCCATCGCTCGGAATCGAACCTGTCGGAGGCAAACGAAGGCAAACGCAAGATTAAAAGGGGGCTACGATGAGCGAGCCGCGATCCGGTCCGTCCCGACCACCCGTGCGGCTGCGCCCCGTCCCGCCCATCGACCCGCCGTACGCGGACGAGGCCGACGGGGCGTACTGGACGGCGCCGACCCACGGCCAACTCGCCCTCGACCTGTTCGCCTCGACCCGTCCGGACCCGGTTCGGCCGCCGGACCGTCGCGCCGCCCTCCGCCGGGTGCCCACCCGGCCCACCACCCACCCGGGCGCACCCCTGCCACCGGCGACCGCCCCCGAGGCGACCCGGGCCGCGCACCGTTTCGTCGGCACCTGCCTGGAGGTGGTCAACGGCTACCGGTCACCGGCTCAGGTGCCGCCCCTGCTCGACCCGGGCCGGGCCGGTGAGCTGCTGACCGAGCTGGCCCGGGCGTCCGGGCGAGCCGGTTCGCCCCGCCGCCGCGCCGCGCGGCCGGTGGTCCGACTGCTCCGGCTGCGGCTCGGCGAGCCCCGCGAGTCCGCGGTGGAGGCGGCCGCCGTGGTCACCGGCGGCGGCGGTCGGAGCTGGGCGATGGCGCTCCGCTTGGAGCACCGACGAGGCCGCTGGCTCTGCACCGCCCTGCACATCCTCTGAGCGCGACCACCGCCCCGCCGGGACCGCCCGACCAGGGCCGCCCCGCCGGGGTCGCCCGACCAGGGCCGGGGAAGGGGCCCGGCGGCCGGTTGAGGTGTTGATCGACTCCATGTCGCCGACATTGGGGCATCCCGGCGCCAAGACACCGCGACATCGCCGACATGGAGTCGATCACTCCGACCCAGGCGACCCCACCCCGCGCCGGTCGGCGGCCCGGCCGGTCGGCGCGGGTTCCCGGCGTCGGTGCTGGAGACACGGACGGGCCCCGGCCAGATCGGCCGGGGCCCGTCGCGCTGCTGTCGGTCAGTTGCCGCCGTTGGGGGCGCCGTGGCACCGCTTGTACTTGCGGCCCGAGCCACACGGGCACGGAGCGTTGCGGGACGGGCCGTTGCTGGCCTCGGCCTGGTTCGGTGCCGGCCGTCGGGAGGCGGCCGACGGCACCGCCGGGCCACGCAGCCCGGAGGCCGGCCGCTGCGGGGCGGACGGGGCGCTCGTCCCCGGCGACGCCGGGGCGCCCGGGGCCGGTCGACCCACACCCAGCGCCGGAGCCTGCTGCTCGGCCTGCTCGACGGCCACCGCACCGGGGCTGGCCTCACCGTCGATGGTGGGGGCGGAGTATTGCAGGCCCTGCCGCTGCGGCGCCCGGTTGAGACCCTTGGCTCGGATCTCCACCGGCTTGTCGAGCAGCGTGACCTCCTCCGCGTCCGGCTCCGGCTCGGTCACCTGGACATCGACGTTGTAGAGGAAGCCGACCGTCTCCTCCTTGATGCCGTCCATCATGGTGGCGAACATGTCGAAGCCCTCGCGCTGGTACTCCACCACCGGGTCGCGCTGGGCGTACGCCCGGAGGTTGATGCCCTCCTGGAGGTAGTCCATCTCGTAGAGGTGCTCACGCCACTTGCGGTCGATCACCTGGAGCAGCACCATCCGCTCGAGCTGGCGCACCCCCTCGGTGCCGACCTGCTCCTCACGGCGGTCGTACGCGGCGTTCGCGTCCTCCTTGAGGCGGGCGACCAGGAAGTCGGCGTCCATGCCGGCCCGGGAGCCGCCGGCCTCCTCCTCCAACTCCTCGATCGTCACGCCGACCGGGTAGAGCTGCTTGAGGCTGGACCAGAGCTGCTCAAGGTCCCAGTCCTCGCCGTACCCCTCGGAGGTGGCACCCCGCACGTACGCCTCGACGGTGTCGTCGATCATGTTGCGGACCTGCTCAGAGAGGTCTTCGCCGTTGAGCACCCGGAGCCGCTCGGCGTAGACGACCTGGCGCTGCTTGTTGAGCACCTCGTCGTACTTGAGCACATTCTTACGGATCTCGGCGTTCTGGCCCTCGATCTGGGCCTGGGCACTCTTGATCTGCCGGGTGACCATCTTCGACTCGATGGGCACGTCCTCCGGGATGTTGAAGCGCTCCATCACCGCCTCGACCGCGCCGGCCCGGAAGCGCCGCATCAGCTCGTCCTGCAGCGACAGGTAGAAGCGGGACTCGCCCGGGTCACCCTGCCGGCCGGCGCGACCGCGCAGCTGGTTGTCGATCCGCCGCGACTCGTGCCGCTCGGTGCCCAGCACGTACAGGCCACCAGCGGCGGAAACCTCGTCCGCCTCGGCGTCGCAGGCCTGCTTCCACGTGGGCAGGACCTCCTCCATCGCCTTGGCGTACTCGTCCTCGTTCTCCAGCGGGTCGAGGCCGCGCTGGCGCAGGTCGTTCGCGGCGAGGAACTCGGCGTTGCCGCCGAGCAGGATGTCGGTGCCACGGCCGGCCATGTTGGTGGCCACGGTGACCGCGCCCTTACGCCCGGCCTGGGCGACGATCTCGGCCTCCCGCGCGTGGAACTTGGCGTTCAGCACGTTGTGCGGGATGCCCCGCCGGCGCAGCAGCTGGGAGAGGATCTCGGAGTTTTCCACCGAAACGGTGCCGACCAGCACCGGCTGACCCATCTGGTGCCGCTCGGCGATGTCCTCGATGACCGCGTTGAACTTGGCCTTCTCCGTCTTGTAGATGACGTCCGGCCGGTCCTCGCGGACCATCGGGCGGTGCGTCGGGATGGTCACGACGCCGACCTTGTAGACCTTGTTGAACTCGCTCGCCTCGGTCTGCGCCGTACCGGTCATCCCGGACAGCTTGCTGTAGAGGCGGAAGTAGTTCTGGAGGGTGATGGTGGCCAGGGTCTGGTTCTCCTGCTTGATCTCCACCCCCTCCTTGGCCTCGATCGCCTGGTGCATGCCCTCGTTGTAGCGGCGGCCGTGCAGGATGCGACCGGTGAACTCGTCGACGATCAGGACCTCACCGTCGCTGACGATGTAGTCCTTGTCGCGCTTGTAGAGCTCCTTGGCCTTGATGGCGTTGTTGAGGTAGCCGACCAGCGGAGTGTTCACCGACTCGTACAGGTTGTCGATGCCGAGCCGGTCCTCGACCTTGGCGACACCGCGCTCGGTGACTGCGATGGTGCGCTTGGAGTGGTCGACCTCGTAGTCGCCCTCGCCGTCGGTGCCGGGCTGGAGCCGGGCCACCACGCCGGCGAACTCGCCGTACCAGCGGGCCGAGTGCTCGGCCGGGCCGGAGATGATCAGCGGGGTACGTGCCTCGTCGATCAGGATCGAGTCGACCTCGTCGACCACCGCGAAGTTGTGCCCGCGCTGCACCAGTTCGTCCTTCGACCACGCCATGTTGTCGCGCAGGTAGTCGAAACCGAACTCGTTGTTGGTGCCGTAGGTGATGTCGCACTCGTACGCGGCACGGTGCTCGGTAGCCGGCCGGTTGGGCAGCACCACGCCGACGGTCAGCCCGAGGAACTCGTGCACCCGGCCCATCCACGCCGCATCGCGCTGGGCGAGGTAGTCGTTGACCGTGATCACGTGCACGCCGTCGCCGGAGAGCGCGTTGAGGTAGACGGCCATGACCGAGGTCAGCGTCTTACCCTCACCGGTCTTCATCTCGGCGATGTTGCCGAAGTGCAGCGCCGCGCCGCCCATCACCTGGACGTCGTACGGCCGCTGGCCGAGCACCCGCGCGGCCGCCTCGCGGGACACCGCGAACGCCTCCGGCAGCAGGTCGTCGAGGGTCTCGCCGTCGGCGAGCCGCTCGCGGAACTGCTCGGTCATGCCCCGCAGTTCCTCGTCGGTGAGGTTGACGTAGTCGTCCTCGATCGAGCTGACGGCGGCGGCGATGGCCTTGAGCCGGCGCACCATGCGGCCCTCGCCCGCGTTAAGGACCTTTTCCAGAATCGACACGGATCAACGCTCCCCTAGACAGTCTCGAACCATCGTAGGCGCTCCATCGGCGCGATGGTCACTGGTGGCGGCGGTCCACCCCGCCGAACCCGACATAACTCGCGCACCGGGTGCGTACCGAAGGTTATCCGGTTACGCCGTCGGCGAACGTTCCGGCACGATGCACGGGTGGAGCCTGTGGAGATCATCGAGGACGGCCTGCTGTTGCGGCCCTGGCGGGACGCCGACGCCGACGCGGTGCACCGCGCGTGCCAGGACCCCGACATCCAGCGCTGGACCACCGTACCGCGCCCATACCTACCCGAACACGCGCACGGGTTCGTCACCGAATTGAGCGGGCGGGCCTGGGCGGAGGGCACCGGGGCACCGTTCGCGGTCTGCGACCCGACCACCGGCGAGCTGTTGGGTTCCTGCGGGCTGATCTCGATCAGCGATGCCGGCACCGGCGAGATCGGCTACTGGACGGCCCCGTGGGCGCGCGGCCGAGGGGTGACCGTCCGGGCCGCCCGCGCGGTGGCCCGCTGGTCCTTCGACACGCTCGGGCTGCGCCGGCTGATCTGGCAGGCCGAGGTGGGCAATCACGCCTCCCGGCTGGTCGCGCTCCGGGCCGGGTTCCGGATCGACGGCCGGCTGCGGCTGGCCGACCCGGCGCTCAAGGGCAGCGCGGACGGCTGGATCGGGTCTCTACTGCCCGGCGAGGTGCCCGAGCCGGGGTCGACCGAGCCGGCCGGTCCGGGCACCCTGGCCGCCCTGCGGGCCGCCGTCTTCGGCCGCCCGCAACCCACCCTGTTCGCCACCGCCGGGGCCGGCGAGCTGCGGCTGCGTCCGATGGAGGAGCAGGACCTGGACGCCGTGGTGGAGACCTGCCGGGACCCGGGGACCATCCGCTGGACCACCGTGCCGGACCCGTACGAGCGCTCCGACGCGCAGTGGTACGAAAACTTCGGCCGGGAAGCCTGGGCTCTGGGGGAGGCCGCCTGCTTCGTCATCGCCGACCCGGATGACCGGTACGCCGGCTCGATCGACCTGCGGCTCTCCCCCGCCGATCCGCTGCTCGCCGATGTGGGCTTCATGACCGCCCCGGCGGCCCGTGGCCGCGGCTACATGCCGGCGGCGCTGGCCGCCCTGAGCGCCTGGGGCTTCACCACGCTGGGCCTGGCCCGGATCGAGTGGAAGGCGCACGTGGGAAACACCGCCTCCCGCCGGGTGGCCGAGAAGGCGGGCTTCGCGTTCGAGGGGACGGCCCGCGGCGGCCTGCAGCACCGGGGTGAGCGGGTCGACGTCTGGGTGGCCGCGCTGCTCGCCAAGGACCTGACGTGACCCTGCAGCAGGTCGTCGAGGCGCACGGGGTACGGCTGCGTCCGTTCCGGGCCGCCGACACCGCCGACGTCGTCGCCGCCTGCGCGGACCCGCTCACCCAGCGGTTCATTCCGGGCATGCCGGCCCCGTACACGGAGACCGACGCCCGCTGGTGGATCGACGCCGGCGCACCGGCGGTCTGGACCGGGGGCGGCGCGGTGTACGCCGTCGCTGACCCGGCCACCGACCGGCTGCTCGGCGGGGTGGGGCTGAGCAACCCGGTGCCCGCGCGAGGTCAGGCCGAGGTCGGCTACTGGGTGCGGCCGGCGGCGCGCGGGCGGGGGGTGGCCGCCGCGGCCACCCGCGCGCTGAGCGAGCACGCGTTCGACACCGGGACGGTCCGGCTGGAGCTGCTCACCGACCCGGAGAACGGGCCGAGCCAGCGGGTCGCGCTGGCTGCCGGCTTCCACCACGAGGGGGTACGCCGCTCGGCCGGCGCGCGCCGCGACGGCGTCCGGCACGACCTGCTGGCCTGGGTACGCCTCACCGACGACCCGCCCGGCCCGGCCGCCCGGCTGCTGCCCGACCTGCCGGGCGGGGTGCTCACCGATCAGGTGGTGGCCCTGCGCCGGCTCGCCCCGGACGACGCGGAGCTGATGTACCGACTGCACAGCCGGCCCGAGGTGGTGGCGAACCAGGCGCCGCCCGTGCCGCCGGAGCGGTCCGCCATCGAGCGGCGCTGCCGGCTCGCGGAGAGCGGGTGGCTGACCGGCGACATCGCCCGGCTGCTGATCACCGACGTGGCCAGCGGCGAGCCGGCGGGCAGTTGCGGGTTGTCGTACACCGACGTGTCCAGCGGTGAGGGGTCGATCGGCTACGCGTTGCTGCCCGACTGGCGGGGCCGGGGGTACGCCACCCGGGCGGTCCGGCTGCTGGCCGGTTGGGCGTTCGGGCCGGCCGGCATCGCCCGGCTGACCGCCGGCACCGTGCCGGAGAACACCGCCTCGCACCGTGTGCTGGAGCGGGTCGGCTTCCACCGCGAGGCCCTGCAGCGCGCCCGGCTCCCCGGCCTGGCCGGCGCCCGCCTCGACGACCTGACCTTCGCCCTGCTACCCGCCGACCTCCGCTGACAGATCATGGAGTTGTGGGGGGCGGTCGGGGCCGCCCCACCACAACTCCATGATCGACGCGGGTCAGGCCCGGTCAGGTGGCGAGGGAGATGATGCCGTAGTCGTAGGCGTGGCGGCGGTAGACGACGCTCGGGCGGCCGGACTCCTTGTCCTGGAACAGGTAGAAGTCGTGGCCGACCAGTTCCATCTCGAACAGGGCGTCGTCGATGGTCATCGGTTCCGCCGGGTGCACCTTTTCCCGGGCGATGTGCCACGGCTGCTGGTCGTACTCCTCCTCCACCCGCTCGGCGACGGCCGTGCCGGAGCGGGCACCGTCACCGTTCGCGCTCAGCGGGGCAGCCACCAGGTCCGCGACCGGCAGGTCGGCGGTGGCGGCGGCGACGGAGATCGGCGCGTGCCGACCACGGTGTACGCGGCGACGATCGGCCGCGCGGCGCAGCCGCGTGTCGAGCTTCGCGATGGCCGCGTCGAGCGCGCTGTAGAAGTCATCCGTGCAGGCCTCGGCCCGGATCACCGGGCCCCGGGAAATGCAGGTGATCTCCACCCGCTGGCAGTGGTCGGCCTGGCGCGGATTGCGCTCGTGGAACAGCTCGACATCGACACGAATAAGTTTGTGGTCGTAGCGTTCGACCTTTGCGAGTTTCTCGGCTACGTGCACCCGGTAATGGTCCGGCACTTCGACGTTACGGCCCTTGACCACGATGTCCACGTGACCTCCCTTGTTCGGACGGTCTTCGATCCGGTAACCCGGTCGCGCGCCCTGGGGAGCCCCGCTGGCGTCGACCGGTCAGTACGGCTACGCCTCCTCTCACCGCCGGAGGCGGGTGGAATGACCTCCTACCCCCGACAGCGAAACGCTAACTCTTGTTCGCCCGGTCGTCACCCCAAGTTGCCGAGACCGCCCAGTATTTTTCGCAGCTCATACACCAACGGGTGAAACGGAAACACGGTCGGTTACAAACGGAGTCGTTTCTCGGTCGCCGCGAGCACCACGGCGACACTCGGTGCCCGCCCGGTCCCGGCCAGCACCCGGGACGCAGCGGCCAGGGTGACCCCGGTGGTGACGATGTCGTCCAGCAGCACCACCACGGGTGCGCCGCCCCCGCTGGGCGCACCGGAACGGAGCCGGAACGCCGCCTCGGCCGCCGCCCGGCCGGCGCTGTCCAGGGTCACCGAGTCGGGTCGGGGCAGCGCGCGCAGCGGCCGGTCCACCCGGACCGGCCAGCCGCCCCGGCTCAGCCGGGCCGCACAATGCCGGGCCAGCCGATCGAGGTGGTCGCCGTAGCGGGCCCGGGCCGCTGCCGCGGTGTCCGGCACCGGCACCAGCGCCACCGGACAGGCCCGGCCGACCGCCGCCGCGACAACCTCGGCGAGCAGAGCGCCGAGTGGGCGGCCAGCCCGTGCCGGCCGCGCTCCTTGTATGCCAGCAGGGCCTCGCGCAGCGGGCCGGCGTACGGGCCGAGGGCGACGCAGGGCGGCAGGCCGGGCGGGACGGGGGTGGGAAGTACGGGCCGGGGGCGGAGTGCGCCCAGCGCCGTCACACAGGCCGGGCAGACGCCATGTCGCAGGCCGGGGCGGCGCTCTCGACAGCCCGCGCAGTCGGCGGGCACCACCAGATCGGCGAGATCCGCCCAGAGCCCGCGCACGACGTCAGTAGAGGAAGAACGGGGCCGACGGGTTGCTCGCGCGGACCCCGGCGGGCGGCGGGGCGATGTCCCGCACCCGTTGGGCCTCGATCCGTTCGAACGGGCTGCTGCGGTAGGCCACCCCGTTCGCCTCGTACATGTACGCCCCGCTGGGCAGCGGCACACTGCGATTGGTCGGGTACGCCGTCAAGTGGTTGACCTTGGCACCCACGTCGGTCCGCAGCGGCGTCTCCAGGGCACCGTCGACGCTGATCTCGTAGATCGCCGGCTGGCCGGCGGACCCGGCCACCACCAGCCGGTCCTCGCTGCCCCAGTCCACCGCGGTGAGGCCGGTCAGCGAGGTGACCAATGACCGGGGCGGGCCGATGGAGACTCCCCCGCCGTCCAGGTTGACCGCCGCGACGTAGAGCCGGCCGCCGGCGATCAACGCGACCCGCTGGCCGTCCAGCGCGGCCGCCACCGCGGTGACCTCGGTGGAGGGCAGGTTGAGCGGTACCGGGTACATCCGGGCGGCCTCGTCGAAGCGGTAGAGCCGGCCGTCGGCCACCACCAGGCCCCGAGCCGGGCGGGAGTCGATGGTGCGCAGCCAGACCGGGCGGCTGATCGAGGCGTACTCGGGCCCCCTCCGGTTGGGCACGCTGACCGGAACGCGGCCGGTGCCCACGGCGAGCCGGTGCCGGCCCTTGCCGCTGGTCACCACCATCGCGGCGAGGATCCTGCTGTCGTCCCGGGCCAGACTGGCGGAGACGATGTTGCGGTTGGCCTCGGCCGCCAACGGCACGGCGCCGCTGGGCTCACCGACGAAGTCGAGCGGGCGGATGGCGCCCTCGTACACGCCGAACCGCTGCGGGCTCTCCGTGATCGGGTAGAGCCCACGGGACATTCGGCGCTCATTCAGATCCTGTACGGGCTGCGAGTTGTTGCGGATCTTCAACTCCAGCTCGCCCGGCAGGTCGCCCAGCGACCAGGCGAGCTGCGTGATCAGCTGGTCGATGCGGGTCTTGTCGTCACCGGACATGTCCAGGTTGACCTCCCACCGGCCGTTCGCACCGGTGGCATTGTTGATCAGCTCGGTGCGGTCGGGTAGCCCGACGACACCGGGGCGCAGCCACTCGGAAGGGCCGCCGACCAGCCACTTCACCACCTCGTTGACCCTGCGCTCGTCCGGCACGGCCAGCGGCAGGTAACGCTGGTCGGGCACCAGCCGACTGCGGTCGGAGTTCCAGAAGTAGATCGACTCGTCCTGGTAGTACTGCTGGAGGGCCACGTCGCTCAGCAGCAGCACGTTCGGTGGGTTGAGGACGTACAGGCCGGCGCGCTCGTCGTTGCCGGCTCCGCCGAGTGCCCCGCTGCGCAGCCCGAACTCGTACTCCGTCTCGGTCGCCACCGGCGGAGCCAGGGTGCCGTTGGTCCCCAGCACGCCGATCTGCTGCACCGTGATCTTCACGGTGGTGGTCGAGTCGCTGTTGAGGGTGAAGACCGTCTCCCGCAGGCGGACCACGGTCAGCGCGACCTCACTGCCCTTCTTCTCCTGCAACCGGGACCGGTGCTCCGGGGCGACGAACTGCTTGACCCGCTCGTAGGCCCGGTCCGACTCGCCGGCGGCGGCGGACAGGAAGTTGCGCACGAACGCGTCGTTGGCACTGCCGCTGGCCGTCCGCGACGGCGGTTCACTGCCCCGGCCGTTGACCGAAGCGGCCTCCGCCGCGGTGCCACCCTTGCCGTCCACCCGCACGTCGGACGCCTCCGGGATGCCGCATCCGGCACCCAGCAGCAACACCACGCCCAGTGCCCCGAGCAGACCCTGACGCCTCACGAGCTCACCTCCGCCCGCTGCTCGTCCCCGGCCGCTGCCGGGTTGATCGCCAGCGCCCCGCCGGTGCCCGGCCCGATGGCCAGCGGGCCACCGTCCCGGGGGCCACCGAACGGCAGCGCGGCGTCGGCGGGCACCAGCCGCAGCGGTGAGGTGGTCAGCCGGTCACCGGCGCGGGCCGGCAGGGTGAGCCGGAACTGGGCGCCCTGCCCGGGCGCACCCCACGCCTCCAGCCAGCCGCCGTGCAGCCGGGCGTCCTCCAGGCTGATCGACAGGCCCAGCCCGGTACCCCCGGTCTGCCGGGCCCGGGACGGGTCCGCCCGCCAGAACCGGTTGAAGACCAACTTCTCCTCGCCCACCTTGAGCCCCACCCCGTGGTCCCGCACGGTGATCGCCACGGCGGTCTCGTCGATGCCGAGGGTGATCAGCACCGGCCGGCCCTCACCGTGCTCGACGGCGTTGCCGACCAGGTTGCGCAACACGCGCTCGACCCGGCGCGGGTCGACCTCGGCGATCACCGGCGTGCCCGGGAGATCAAGCTCGATCGGTACGCCCACCCGCCCGGCCAGGCCGGCCAACCGGTCGACCACCCGGTGCACCACCGGCACCAGGTCGGTCGGCTCGGCGTCCAGCATGGCGAAGCCCGCGTCGAACCGGCTGATCTCCAACAGGTCGGTGAGCAGCTCCTCGAAACGGTCCAGCTCGGCCTGGAGCAGCTCGGCGCTGCGGGCCACCGCCGGATCGAACTCGTCGCGCTCGGCGAAGATCAGGTCGGCGGCCATCCGGACCGTGGTCAACGGGGTACGCAGCTCGTGCGAGACGTCGGAGGTGAACCGGCGCTGCAACCGGGACATCTCCTCCAGGCGCAGGATCTGCCGTTGCAGGTTGGTCGCCATCTGGTTGAACGAGGCGGCGAGCAGAGCGAGGTCGTCCTCCCCGTTGACCACCATCCGCTGGTCGAGCAGGCCGGCGGACAGCCGCTGGGCGGTCCGCGCGGCGACCCGGACCGGGTTTACCACCAGGCGGGTGACCAGGGCCGCGAGCAGCCCGAGCAGGATCACCAGGGCACCCCCGGTGGCCACCACGGTGGCTCGGGCGTCGGCGGCGGTGGCGTCCTGCCGGGTCAACGGCACGAGGTAGTACAGCTCGATCTGGCCGAACCGGGTGGGCACCGGCGAGCCGTACACCAGATATTTGGTCGGCTCCCCGGTGAGCCGTCCGGTGCGGATCTGGCTGGCCACCTTGCCGTCGGCGACCGCGGCCCGCAGCTCCGGGCTGATCAGTGGCTGGACGTTCACCGCGGGCGCCGTGCGGGTCTGGATGATGTTGGGGTAGCCGTCGGCGGTGATCGCCACCACCACACCACCGGTCTGCTGGGGGTCGCCGCCGGCCAGGTAATTGACCGTGTCCTCGATGGTCTCCTGGAGCTGCGCCTCCTGCGGCTGGCCGTAGAGGGAGACCTGCTTGACTGCGTAGCCGGCGCCGCTGTTCACCCGAATCCGGACATCGGTGCGGGCGTTGTCGAGCAGGATCGTGGTGATCTTGTCAGCGATCAGGTACGCGAAACCGCCGACCAGCAGGCTGGAGGCGACCAGCGTGATGGTCACCACCCGGACCTGGAGCGAGCGGCGCCAGGTCTGGTGCACCCGGGCCACCATCCGGGCGGCCCGCCCGCTCAGGGCACGCCACAGCTCCCAGCCGGCGCCGGGCCGGCGGGCAACCGTGGGCGGGGGGTGCGGGGGCGGGGAGGTCGACACAGTGTGACCAGGCTATCCGGTCCCCGCCTTATAGCCCACGCCCCGCACGGTGAGGATGATTTCCGGCCGCTCCGGGTCCGGCTCGATCTTGGCGCGCAGCCGCTGCACGTGCACGTTGACCAGCCGGGTGTCGGCAGCGTGCCGGTAGCCCCAGACCTGCTCCAGCAGCACCTCGCGGGTGAAGACCTGACGCGGCTTGCGGGCGAGCGCGACCAGCAGGTCGAACTCCAGCGGAGTCAGCTTCACCTCCTCGTCGTTGCGGCTGACCGTGTGCGCGGGCACGTCGATGGTGATCTGGTTGCTGGGCGGCCCGATGGTCAGCATCTCCGGCGCCACATCCTCGCCCCGGCGCAGCCGGGCCCGCATCCGGGCCACCAGCTCCTTGGGCTTGAACGGCTTGACCACGTAGTCGTCGGCCCCGGACTCCAAGCCGAGCACCACATCGACGGTGTCGCTTTTGGCGGTCAGCATGACGATCGGCACGCCGGACTCGGCCCGGATCGAGCGGGCCACGTCTATACCACTCATTCCGGGCAGCATCAGGTCGAGCAGCACGATATCCGGACGACTGTCGCGAAATGCCGCCAACGCCCGCTCGCCGTCGGCCACGAACGAGGGCAGGAAGCCCTCGCTCCGCAGCACGATGCCGAGCATCTCGGCGAGTGCGGGGTCGTCGTCGACCACCAGTACCCGGGCTCTCATGGGATTAATATTGCATCCCCATTCAGTTTGGTGGGACCGGCGTCACCCGGTACGGATAGCGCCGTCGGCAAGTGTGGCATCCCGACCTGCGGCGACGGCGCCACATGGTGCGGGGGCTCGGCGCGCGGAAAGTTCCCGGGCCGAGCCATCACCATGATCCCCCTTCGGCGCCGCCCGGCGCCACCGCTACCTCCGGCCGGTCGCACTGTCACGATCACGACCGAGGTCAGCCAAAGAGTGCCCGCCCCCAGTGGTCCCCGCCGTCGCGCACTCCGGGCGGGCATGCGAACAGGCCGCTGGAGACGTGCCGAAGGTATTCGTTCATCACGTCGTGCCGGGCCAACTGGGTCTGGATCGGCACGAACTGCCGGCGTGGATCCCGCTGGTAGGCGATGAAGAAGAGGCCTGCGTCGAGCCGACCGAGGCCGTCCGAGCCGTCGACGAAGTTGTAGCCCCGGCGCAGCAGGTGGGCGCCGGCGTTCCGGCTGGGGTGCGCCAGCGTGACGTGGGCGTGCTCGGCGATCACCGGCTGCCCGTCGTCACCACGGGCGGCGAAATCCGGCTCGTCGAACTCGTCGGTCCTGCCCAGCGGGGCACCGCTGCCCTTGGTTCGGCCGACGATCTCCTCCTGCTCGGCCAGCGAGGTCCGGTCCCAGGTCTCCACGAGCATCCGGATCTTGCGAGTGACCAGGTACGAGCCGCCGGCCATCCAGTCCGGCCCGTCGCCCGGCTGCACCCACAACTGGTCGCGCAGCAGGTCGGTGTCCTCGGCCTTGAGGTTGGCCGTGCCGTCCTTGAAGCCGAACAGGTTGCGCGCCGTGGCCTGGTCGCGGGAGGTCGACGAGGTACGACCGAAGCCGAGCTGCGACCAGCGGACGCTCACCACACCCATACCGAGCCGGGCCAGGTTGCGGATCGCGTGCACCGCCACCTGCGGATCGTTGGCGCACGCCTGCACGCAGAGGTCGCCGCCGGAGAGTTGCGGCTGCAACGCGTCGCCGGGGAACTTCGGCAGCTCGGCCAGGGCGGCCGGGCGCCGGTCGGCGATGCCGAACCGGTCCCGGCCATCGGCATCGCGGAACAGCGTCGGCCCGAAGCCGATCGTCAGGGTGAGCTGCGACGGGGGCAGGCCGAGCGCCTCGCCGGTGTCGTCCGGCGGGGCCTCCGGCATCCCGCCGACCGCGCCGAGCACCCCGGCGTCGCGCCCGGCGGTCATCCGCACGGCGGCAGCCGTCCACTCCTGGAGCAGCTCGACCAGCCGGGCCCGGTCCTTGGTGATCACGTCGAAGGCGACGAAATGCAGCCGGTCCTGAGCCGGGGTGACGATGCCGGCCTGGTGTTCGCCATGGAACGGCACCGCTCCCGCCGGGTGGTCGCTGGCCGCGGCCGGGTCACGAGAGTCGCTGATCAGCGCGCCCGCGCCCGCCGCCACCCCGGCGACTCCGGCCACTCCGACACCGGCGAGCGTGATCGCCCGCCGCCGGCTCAACCTGCTTCCGCTCATCGACTCGACTCCCCCTGACGTCCGGTCACCGGGCGACGACCGCAGCGACCTTGCTGATCGGCTCGGCGAGCGCGTTGATGCCGTCGGAGAGCTCCTTGAGCTCGGCCTTGCTCAGCGCGGTGTGCAGCTTCCAGCCGTCGCCGTCGCGGTGCTTGCCGAGCAGCGCCTCGACGTTGGTGAACTCGGTGTCGAGCTGCGTGACCAGCTCCGGCGAGCGCTGCTCCAGCGCCGGCCGCAGGGCGGCCACGGCGGCCTTGGAACCTTCCAGGTTGGCGGCGAAGTCCCACAGGTCGGTGTGCGAGTAGCGGTCCTCCTCGCCGGTGATCTTGCCGCTGGCCACCTCGTCGAGCAGTTCCTTGGCGCCATTGGCGAGCTGGAGCGGAGAGAGCTTCTCGGCGTTGGCCTTGGCCACGATCTCCTTGACGTCGACCAGCAGCCGGTCGGCGATCGGGCCGTCCTTGCTGATGTCGCCGGACTGCCAGAGGTCCTTCTCGATCCGGTGGAAGCCGGTGAACTCCATCCCCTCCTCGATGACCTCCTCGCGGCCGTCGATCTTGGGGTCGAGGTCGCCGAAGATCTCGGCCACCGGCTCGATCCGCTCCCAGTAGGTACGGGCCACCGGGAAGAGCGCCTTGGACTTCGCCACGTCGCCGGCCTTGACCGCGGCCACGAACTCCTCGGTCTTCTCCAGCAGCGCGCCGGTCTGGCTCTTGACGTACCGCTGGTAGTTGTCCGTGGCGCCCGCCAGCGCGGCGTCGGCGGTCAACGGCTCCGCCGACCCACTGACCTTGAGCGCGCCCCGGATGCCCTTGCCGCTCATCCCCGGCTTGCAGGCCGTCTCGTACGTGCCGGCCGGCAGCTCCACGTGCAGCTCACGGCTCAGCCCGGGGGCGATGTTCTCCACCTCGCCCATCACCCGGTCGCCGGAGGCGTACACGTAGAACTCGGTCACCTTCGCACCGGAATTAGTGATCTTGAAGGTGGCGGTGCCGGCGCCGAGGTCGGTGGTGCCGACGTCGCAGGCGGTGTCGCTGGCCTTGACCACGATCGGGCCGCCGGCCGTGGCCGAGTCACCCTTCTCCGAGTCGGAGCAGGCGGCAACACCGGTCGTCGCCAGCACGCCGGCGGCGGCCAGCGCGAAAAATCGGGCGGTACGCATCTGAGCTTTCTCTCCTCGTGGGGTCAGGCACGCTGCGGCGTGGTCGCCGCGTCGGCCTCGGGGTCGGCCCCGCGCTCGGTGCCGGTAGCGGTGGTGGGGGTGGGGGTGTTCGCGGTGTCGCTCGCGCCGGTCGTCGGGGCCGCCTCGCTCGCGGGCCCGCCCGGTGCCGCGACGGGTGCCGCGACGGGTGCCGACCTGCGGCGGGTCGGGCGCAGGAAGAGCAGGAGGACCGGCACGGCGTACCCGACCCAGGCGATCGTCTCCAGCACGGTGGGCGCGGGAGTCACGTTGAACATGCCGGCGAGCAGCGCGGCGTACCAGGTGCTCGGGTCGAGCACGGTGGTGATGTCGAAGGCCAGGTCGTTCAGGCCGGGCAGGACGCCGGCCTCCTGGAAGTCGTGCACGCCGTACTTGAGGATGCCGGCGGCGACCAGGATCAGCAGCGCGCCGGTCCAGGTGAAGAACTTGCTGAGGTTGATCCGCAGGGCACTGGCGTACAGCAGCCCGCCGATCACCACGGCGGTGGCGATGCCGCCGATCAGCGCGAGCAGCGGCCCGCTGTCGCCGGCCGCGCCCTGGGCTGCGGAGTAGAAGATCAGCGCGGTCTCCAGGCCCTCGCGGATCACCGCGAGGAAGGCCATCCCGGCGACCGCCAGAGAGCCGACGGCCAGCGCCTCGGTGAGTTTGCCCCGCAGCTCGCCGGCGATACTCCGGGCAGCCCGACGCATCCAGAAGATCATCCAGGTGACGAAGACGACGGCGGCGACGGAGGTGACCGCCTCGAACAACTCGCGGTCCTCGGAGCGGGCCAGCAGGGAGGTCGAGGTGTACTCGATCAGCCAGCCGAAGAGCACCGAGAGCGCAACGGCCAGGCCGACCCCTGCCCAGACCTGCGGCAACCGGTCCCGCCGCTGCGACTTCACCAGGAAGGCCACGAGGATGCTGACCACCAGGGTCGCTTCCAGGCCCTCCCGCAGGCCGATCAGATAGGTGGCGAACATCGGGACTCCGAGATCCTCAGGCACTTCTCAGCTAACTTAGGGCAGCCATACCTTCCTCCTGATCAGAGGCCTCGTCAAGCCGTTCTCGACAAGCTCACCTGGGTCGCGACCGAGCCTCGGCCGAGCGACGATCAGCCGGTGCCGTCCGGGCTGTGAAAGGATCCCGCCGTGAAGGGATTCCTGCCGTGGCTGACGGTGCTGGCCGTGGTGCTGCTGCTCAGCGCGCTGCGCATGCGGGCGCTGGCCACCGTCGTGTCGCTCGGATGGCTGGCCTGGTGTCTGTGGACGTGGTTCCGCCCCGCCCGCCGTCGTTCCCACCCGGACTGACCAGGGTCCAAACCGGCCGGGAACGACGAACCGGGCCGGCTGCGGACAGCCGACCCGGTACGAAAGTGTCGATCAGTAGCGGTAGTGGTCCGGCTTGAACGGACCCTCGGTGGAGACGCCCAGGTAGGCGGCCTGCTCCTTGGTCAGCGTGCTCAGCTTGGCGCCGAGCGCGCCCAGGTGCAGCCGGGCGACCTTCTCGTCCAGGTGCTTGGGCAGCACGTAGACGCCGATCGGGTAGTCCTCGGTCTTGGTGAACAGCTCGATCTGGGCGATCGTCTGGTTGGCGAACGAGTTCGACATCACGAAGCTCGGGTGCCCCGTGGCGTTGCCCAGGTTCAGCAGGCGGCCCTCGGAGAGCACGAGGATGGCGTGCCCGTCGGCGAAGCGCCACAGGTCGACCTGCGGCTTGATGTTGACCCGCTCGACGTCGGAGCGCTTGGCCAGGCCGGCCATGTCGATCTCGTTGTCGAAGTGGCCGATGTTGCCGACGATGGCCTGGTGCTTCATCCGGGCCATGTGCTCGTTGGTGATGACGTCGTAGCAGCCGGTGGCGGTGATGAAGATGTCACCCAGTTCGACCACGTCGTCCAGGGTGGCGACCTGATAGCCGTCCATCGCGGCCTGCAACGCGCAGATCGGGTCTACCTCGGTCACCACGACCCGGGCGCCCTGGCCACGCAGCGACTCGGCGCAGCCCTTGCCCACGTCGCCGTAGCCCATCACGACCGCCATCTTGCCGCCGATCAGCACGTCGGTGGCCCGGTTGATGCCGTCGATCAGCGAGTGCCGGCAGCCGTACTTGTTGTCGAACTTGCTCTTGGTCACCGAGTCGTTGACGTTGATGGCCGGGAAGAGCAGGGTGCCGGCGCGGTGCATCTCGTAGAGCCGGTGCACGCCCGTGGTGGTCTCCTCGGTCACGCCCTTGATGCCGGCGGCGATCCGGGTCCAGCGCTGACCGTCCTCAGGGAGCGAGCGGTGCAGCAGCTCGAGGATGACCGCGTACTCCTCGGAGTCGGCGGACTCGACCGGCGGTACGACCCCGGCCTGCTCGAACTCGGCGCCCTTGTGCACCAGCAGGGTGGCGTCGCCGCCGTCGTCGAGGATCATGTTCGGGCCCTGCCCGTCCGGCCAGGCGAGCACCTGCTCGGTGCACCACCAGTACTCCGGCAGGGTCTCGCCCTTCCAGGCGTAGACCGGCACGCCGGCGGGGGCCTCGGGGGTGCCGTCCGGGCCGACGACGATCGCCGCGGCGGCGTGATCCTGAGTGGAGAAGATGTTGCAGGAAGCCCAGCGCACCTGCGCGCCGAGGGCCACCAGCGTCTCGATCAGGACGGCGGTCTGGATGGTCATGTGCAGCGAGCCGGTGATCCGCGCGCCGGCGAGCGGCTGCGCCTCGGCGAACTCCCGGCGGATCGACATCAGGCCGGGCATCTCGTGCTCGGCGAGTTGGATCTCCTTGCGCCCGTATTCGGCAAGCGACAGATCCGCCACCTTGAAGTCGCCCTCGGCGAGGGTGCTACCGCTGGGGAACGCCGGGAGGGTGCTGGTCATGAAAGCTCCTGTCGAACGATGTCTGCGCCGACCCTCCACCTTACGCGCGTCGGCGACGGGCGCCAGGGACGGTCCGCGGACAGCGCACGGGGCGGTCGGTGATGGACAGAAATTCCGCCCACTCCCGCCCGCCCCGCGCATCCCCCCGGTTTGGTTCCCCGCACGTTGTCGGACCGTCGTCGCGATAACGCTGCGTACTCATAGGGTCACACCCGAGCAGCACAGCGTCAAGCTATTCCGGGAAAGTCGGACTTGTGTCGTCGCGGTGAGTCAGCGTCAACGCAGTCCGGCGGTGGCCACGTACGCCTCACCGCTGCCGCTGACCCGCAACTGCTCACCGGCCGCGGTGCCGATCGCCGCCTGACCGGACCCCAGCGTCAGCGCGCCAGCCCCGTCGTCCACGGTGATCGGGCCGACACCGCAGAGCACCACCCGGGGACCGGGCAGCGACAGCGTGACCGAGGGCACCGCCGCCCCGACCCGCACCCGGTGCAGCGCGAAGTCGTCCACCGGCACCGGCCACCAGTCCGCCCCCGGGGCGACCGGCTGCGCGGTCCGTACCGGATCGTCGAGCACCTCGAAGCGCAGCACCCGCAGCAACTCGTCGACGTCCACCCGCTTCGGGGTCAGCCCGCCGCGCAGCACGTTGTCGCTGGCCGCCATGATCTCCACTCCGCAGCCGCTCAGGTAGGCGTGCAGGTTGCCGGCGGGCATCCAGATCGCCTCCCCGGGCACCAGCCGCACGTGGTGCAGCAGCAGCGCGACCAGCACGCCCGGGTCCCCCGGGTAGGCAAGAGCCAGCCGGCGGGCCAGTTCCGCGTCCGGGCTGTCGGTCGAGGCCACCACCACGGACCCCAGCAACTCGCCGCGCTCCGCCGCCGGCCAGGCGAGCAGCGTCTGCACCGCCGCCCGCAGCCCCGCCGGCCCCGTTCGCAACGCGGCGACCACCGGCGCCAACGCCGGTACGCCGAACGCAGCGAGCGCCTCGGCCGACTCCGCCGGGTCCCGGAAACCGCACAGCGCCTCGAACGGCGTCAGCGCCACCAGCAGCTCCGGCTTGTGGTGCGGGTCGGAGTAGTTGCGCTCCTCCAGCGGGCGCCCCGTGTCCGCCGCGAAGCCCGCCCGAGCCTGCTCGGCGTCCGGATGGGCCTGCAGGCTCAGCGGGGCGTCGGCGGCGAGCACCTTGAGCAGGAACGGCAGCCTGCTGCCGAACCGATCCGAGACCCGCTGGCCGAGCCACTGCCCCGGCTCGTCGCGCACCAGGTCGCAGAGGCTGACCCGGAGACCGGCCCGCTCAACGCTGGCCGGGGCGCCCGGGTGGGCGCCCAGCCACAGCTCCGCCTCCGGGCCGGCGCTGGGCACCGGTCGCCCCTGCAACATGGCGATCGCCGAGCGGGACCCCCAGGCGTAGTCCCGGATCGGTCCGTACAGCAGCTCCACCTGTCAGCCCCCGGGCCGCCCGGCCGCCTCGCCCGATCCATCCCCGGGTTGCGTCACGGCGGTGTCGGCGGCCGCACCGGTGCCGGCCTCGGCGGCGGCGGCGCTGTAGATGTCCGGCTCCAGGTAGATCACCCGGGCGGTCGGAACGGCGGCACGGATCCGCAGTTCCACGGCGTTGATGCCCCGGGCCAGATCGTGGGCGTTCTCGCAGGCCTGCACCCCGATCTTCGCGGCCACCATCAGCTCTTCCGGCCCCAGGTAGAGCGTCTTCATGTGGATGATCCGCTCCACCTCGGGGCCTTCGGTGATCGCCCGCTCGATGGCGGCCACGTCCTGCTGCTCGGCGCCTTCACCGAGCAACAGGCTCTTGGTCTCGATGGCCAGCACAACGGCGATCGTCACCAGCAGGATGCCGATCATCGCGGTGCCGGCGGCGTCCCACTCGCCGTTGCCGGTGATCAGCGTCATGGTGACGCCGAACAGCGCGAAGACCAGACCGACCAGCGCGCCGAGGTCCTCCAGCAGCACCACCGGCAGCTCGGGCGCCTTGGCCCGGCGGATGAAGTGCACCCAGGACTGGTTGCCCCGGACGAGGTTGGACTCCTTGATGGCGGTTCGGAAGGAGAACGACTCCATGATGATCGCCGCCACCAGCACGACGACCGGCACCCAGTGCCAGGATTCGATTCCCCCCTTGTGCTCCCACTTGTGGTACGCCTCGTACAGGGCGAACAGGCCACCGACGCTGAACAGCACGATCGACACGATGAACGCGTAGACGTAGCGCTCCCGGCCGTACCCGAACGGGTGCTCCGGGGTGGCCGCCCGCTTCGCCCGCTTGCCGCCGAGCAGCAACAGGGCCTGGTTGCCGGAGTCGGCGACCGAGTGGATCGCCTCGGCCAGCATCGACGACGAGCTGGTCAGCAGGAACGCGACGAACTTGGTGACGGCGATGCCGACGTTGGCCAGCAGGGCGGCGACGATCGCTTTGGTTCCGCCGTTGGCGCTCATGCGAGCGCCCCGCTCTGCCGCACTGCGCTGCCCGGTGCGCGCGTGCCGCGCCGCCCCCTACATTCGTTCACTGGTTCGACAGCTCCTTCATTTCGGTGATGGCTGGTACCGCCATCGGGTCCAGTCCGTGGGCTAGGGCAAGGTAGACCGAGGCGAAGTCCGGGACGGCGATCAGCGAGGCCAGCCGCTCCAGCGCGGAGCCACCCTCGGCGGTCACCACGTCGCACCGCACCCCGCGACGCTCGGCGAGGGTCTGCACCGCGTCCGCGCGGCGCTCCTCGACCGCCAGCGGCTCGTCCGTGTCGTCCTCGGCGTTGAGCCCGCCATCGCGCAGCAGCACGAGCCGCAGTCGGGTCCCCTCGCCGTCGTCCTCCGCCGGGTCGGCGAAGATGTCCCGCTCCCCCTCGGCCAGGCCACCGAAGACGCCGTCCAACAGGCCGACCCGGCCCCGACCGGCCTCACCGAGCGCCCCGGTGACCACCGGGTAGCGGGCGTTGGCCGACAGGGTGTCGCCGAACCGGCGGGCCGCCACGGTGGCCAGCGGGGACGAGCCCCAGACGATCGGGATCGAGCCGGCCAGGCCCAGGGCCAGCGACTTCGCCGGGTTGACGAAGGACTCCGCGGCGGACCGGCAGCGGTCGGCGTCCGCGTCGAGCCGGGCCGCGGTCTCCGCCAGGTCCGCTTCGTTGACCTTCACCAGCCCGAGGGAACGGGCGGCGAGCAGGACCGGCACGGTGAGCGCCCAGAGGCTGGCCCGCGCCGGTGCGCGCCGTGGCACCGGGATGAACGGTGCCCGGGCCCGCTCGGCGACCGACTGCAACTGCGAGTCGGGGGCACCCACCGCGACCAGCCGGGCGCCCCGCCGGTGCGCCGCCTCGGCGGCGCCCAACGCCTCCGGGCTGCGACCGGACGCGCTCACGGCGATCACCACGTCGGCCGCACCAACCCAACCGGGTACGCCGGCGCTGCGGTGCGCGATGACCGGGACCGGGCAGCGCGGCCCGGCGACCGTGGCGAGTATGTCCCCGGTCCGCCCCGCGGTGCCGATGCCGGCGATCACCACTGCCCGGGGCCGCCCGTCGTCGGCGAGCACCGCGAGGTTCGCCTCGGCGGCCAGGGCGGCCGTCTCGCGGACCTGCGCGCCAGCCGAGGCGGTGTGCCGGAGCATGCCGCCCGGGTCCTGCTCGGCCAGGGCATCCGGGTTGTCGAGCAGGGCCTCGTCGGCGTCACGACGTCCGCTGACCCCGGCCGTACCGTCGATCATGAGGGCTGCCCGGGGCCGCCGCGCGCCTCGTCGAGCAGCAGCACCGGCACGTCGTCGCGGACCTCGAAGATCCGGGCGCACTGCGTGCAGGTCAGCGTCTGCGCCTCGGCGTCGTAGGCGAGCGGGGCGTGGTGCGTGTCCGGACAGGCGAGAATCTCGAGCAACTGCGGATCCAGGGCCATGGCACGGCTCCTTCCACGTGTGCGGCTTCACCGGCGGCGGTGCCGACCGGCGCAGGCGATCTTATCGGCGAACGCGGCCGAGCACCTCGTCCCGCAGCGAGACCATCCGCTCGCGGGTGGGCGCCTCGACGTTGAGGCGCAGCAACGGCTCCGTGTTGGAGGCACGCAGGTTGAACCAGGCGCCATCGGGGAAACGCAGCGTGAGCCCGTCCATCTCGTCGGGCACCGCATCGGGGTACGCGGCCCGCACCTCGGCCACCGCCGCCGCCTGGTCGAGCACCGTCGAGTTGATCTCACCGGAGGCGATGTAGCGCTCGTACTCGCCGGCCAGCACGGACAGCGGCAGTGACTGCTCGCCGAGCGCGGCCAGAGTGTGCATCGCGGCGAGCATCCCGGTGTCGGCGAACCAGAAGTCCCGGAAGTAGTAGTGCGCGGAGTGTTCACCGCCGAAGACCGCGTTGGTCCGGGCCATCTCCGCCTTGATGAAGGAGTGCCCGACGCGGGCAACCACCGGCTCCCCACCGTGCTCACGGATGATCTCCGGCACCGCACTGGAGGTGATCAGACCGTGGATCACCGTGGAACCCGGGTGCTTGGCCAGCTCGCGCGCGGCGACCAGGGCGGTGATCGCCGACGGCGAGACCGGCTCACCGCGCTCGTCCACCACGAAACACCGGTCGGCGTCGCCGTCGAAGGCCAGCCCGATGTCGGCCCCGTGCTCGACCACGGCGCGCTGGAGGTCGACCAGGTTCGCCGGGTCCAGTGGGTTGGCCTCGTGGTTGGGGAAGGTGCCGTCCAGTTCGAAGTAGAGCGGGACGATCTCCAGCGGCAGGGCCGACAGGGCGGCGTCGCCCAGCACGGTGGGGACGGTGAAGCCGCCCATCCCGTTGCCGGCGTCGACCACCACCTTCAGCGGCCGGCTGCCGGAGAGGTCGACCAGCTTGCGCAGGTACGCGGCGTAGTCGGGGAGCAGGTCCCGCCGCTCGGCGGGCCGGGTCGGCTCGCCGGCCGGCCGGGACTCGCCCGAGTCGAGCAGCGCCTGAGCCCGCTCACGGATCTCTGCCAGCCCGCTGTCCTGGCCGATCGGACGCGCACCGGAGCGGCACATCTTGATGCCGTTGTACTGCGCCGGGTTGTGACTGGCGGTGAACATCGCACCGGGCAGGTCGAGCGAACCGGAGGCGAAGTAGAGCAGGTCGGTGGAGGCGAGCCCGATCTCGATCACCGAGCGTCCCTCGGCCCGGACTCCGGCGGCGAAGGCGGCCGCCAACCCGGGCGAACTGGCCCGCATGTCGTACCCGACGACGACCGCGTCGCCCGGCTCCTCAGTGGTGTTGAGCAGTTGGGTGAATGCTGCTCCGAGTGCCTCGGCGACCCGCTCATCCCACTGGTCCGGCACCGTCCCTCGGACGTCGTACGCCTTCACGATCTGGGACAGATCCGACACTAGTTCCGCTCCTCGGGCCGCAGGTTCCACCGAACCTGAGCGTATCGGAGGGTCGACGCCGGCCCCCGCTCAGCCGGGGAGCCGGGGCATGAACACGGTGTGATCGCCGCCGTCGGCGGGCGGGTCGCCGGGCAGCGGCCGGGCCGGAGGATTGCCCGGCATCGGCTGCGTCGCGTCCGGCGTCGGCGCGGGATCGGCCGGCCGTGCCCCGTAGACCCCACCGGTGGCGGGCCGGGGGGAGGGCACTGTGCCGTAGCCGTCGGCCGGCTGCGGTTGGCCGTACACCGGGCCGGGGTGACCGGGCGCGGTCGGCGACCCCCCGCCAGAGCGGTAGGTGGTGCCACCGGGGTTGCCCGGCAGCGGCCCCAGCGCCCCGTCGGTCGGCGTCCGATCCTGCCGCGAGCGACGGAACAGCAGCCCGATGAGCAGCAGCCCAACCGCCACCATCGCGATGCCGAAGAACATCACCGGCGAGCCGCCCCCGGACGATTCGGCCGCGGTAGCCGTGGTGTCGGGCGCGCCGTCCAGCGCGGCCGGATTCACCGCGTCGACCGGCGCGGCCTCGGTCGTGGCCACGCTCGGGGTGGGCGACGGCTTCTTCGACGGGGTCGGCGACGCGGAGGCCCGGCCGCCGGTCACCTTCGCCGAGTCGGAACCCTGACCCAGCTCCTGCCCTGCCGCGCTGGCGGCCGCGCCGGTCACCACGAGCCGACCAGCCGGAGCACCGGCGGCGAACGCCACCCGGTAACGCACGGTGATGCCCTTGCCCTTGCACAGGGTCGGCTTCGCCGGCGAGGTCTGCCCGGTCACCACGCTGCCGTCACCGCCGGAAACGGCCACCGGGAACCAGGTCCCGCCCGCGTTGACCTGCACCGTCACCTGGTCCGGCTGGAGACCCTCAAGGCGCAGACCCAGGGCGGTACGCAGCAGGACGCACCCGTCGGAGCGCTTGCGCACCGCGACGTTCACCCCCTGCGCGGAGCCGCCGGCGGCGAAGCTGCTGGCCGAACCCACCCGGACCGAGTCGTCGTCGGCCAGCGCCGGCGACGCACCGAGCATCACCAGGCCGCCCACCAGACCGCAGACCGTCCCGAGCCGCGCCACGCGCCGACGTACCGTCATGATCACCTCACCGTTCCTCCCCGGGTGGGGTCCGCGGTCAGGCTACTACCGGCCCACCCCCACCCCTGGTCATTGAGCGGGCCGTATGTGTGCGGCGTTACGGTTTGAGGCCCGGCCCGCCGACCTGCTGCGGGCTCTGCCGGACTGCTGGCTAGGGATGCCCGGCTAGCGCGCGAGCGAGGGCGTCCCGGCAGAGCCGGTCGGCGGTACGGGTGGTCTCCGGCAGTCGGTAACGCGGGGTCAGTGCGAGCACCTGCGCGGCGGCGTTGTCCAGGCTCATCCGGTGCCCGACGCTCACGAAGACCGGCTTCACCCCGTCCTGGGTCCGCAGGACCCGGCCGACGACCTCGTCGCCGTCACGCAGCGGCGACCAGGCACCCCGCTCGGCGGGCGGTGGATCCCACTGACCGACCAGGGGCGTCTTCCCCACCCCGATGGCAGGCAGCCCAGTGACCACGCCGAGGTGACAGGCGAGCCCGAATCGGCGCGGATGGGCCAGCCCGTGCCCGTCACAGACCAGCAGGTCCGGGCGGGTGCTCAGCCGGTCCAGTGCGGCGAGCAACGCGGGCAGCTCACGGAAGGCGAACAGCCCCGGAACGTAGCCGAACGCGGGCCGGCCCACGCTGACCGCGGAGTCCACCACGGCCAGCGTCCGGGCGTCCAGCACGGTCACGGCCGCCGCGAGGAGGTCACCGCTCTGCGCGTACGCGACGTCCAGGCCAGCCACCGTCGCGGGCGCGGTCGGCCCCGGCCCGACCAGGTCCACCAGCGGCCGCAACTCCTCCTGCACAGCCACCGCCTCCACCACACTGCCCGGCACCGCCCCGCGCGCCGGCCTCGCCCCCGGCGCAGGTGCCGACGCGGCCGCGGGCCCCGACGCGGGCCTTGACCCGGACGCGCGTCCCGGCACGGACGTGTGTCCCCGCACGGGCGCTGCCGCGGACGCGGGGGTTGATCCACTCGGTATCGGCGATGTCGGGCCATCCAAGCCCGCCGGATACCCCGACATCGGCGAAACGGAGTCGATCACGGCCGACGAGGTCCGTCGGCGGGGCCACCGCTGGCCCCGCCGTCCGATTCGTCCTGGTTAGAAGGTCCGATCGGCAGGCCATCGACGGTGGAGCTGGCAGCCACTTGCGGCTCGCCGCCGGGACTGTCCCGTTCGGCCCGATTTGTGGTGGCGCCCAAGGCGATCGCGAAGGCAACACCGATTGCGACGCCGAAGGCAACACCGCCTGTCGAGCCGAACAAGGGAATGCCGATCGCCAGACCGACCAGGATGCCAGCCGGCCACGCCCAGGCATTGGACTTGCCGCTCTTCGTGTCGGACTTCGCCATGCACCGATGTTATTCGGCGCTGCGAACCCCTCCGGAGCCCCGAGGTAGCGGCCCAGCGTCGCACCGCCGCCCGCGCCTCCCGCCGCCCACGTTGGCCGACGACCAGTGATCAGGCGAGGCTGAGCTCGTCGCGAGCCTCCTCGACCCACTGGCCCACGCCGTACGCGCCGCTGCCGGCCGCGAGTTCCGCTGCCTCGTCGAGGAGCTGCCGGGCGGCATCCCGATCGCCGCCGCTCGCCGCCAGATCCGCCAGGCCGATCAGGTTCGCCGCGACACCCGGGGTGAATGACAAATTCCGGCGCAGCCGGGTCGACTCCGTCAGCAGCTCCCGCGCCGCGTCGACACGACCGGCGGCCTGCTCACCGAAGCAGAGGTGCCGAAGCACGTACGACAGAGTCAGTTCATCGCCCGCCTCGGTAGCCAGCTCGCGCGCCCGGGCGAAGGCCGGGTCAGCGGTCGCCTGGTCCTGGCGGATCACCTGGTGGACCGTGCCGACCCAGAAGAGCGACTCGCCCTCGCCGCGAGCGTCGCCCAACTCGCGGTAAAGCTGCGCCGCCCGCTCGAAGAGCGGCAGCTCTGCCGCATCCTCCGAACCCGAGCCCAGGAAGCGGGCGTGCAGGAGCCGGCCCCGGGCCAGAGCAGCGTCCGCATCCAACGCCGTGAGGTCCCGCTCCGCCTCGTCCAAGTGCTTCGCGTCGCCGCCGAAGACCGCCTGCTCGTAGCGCTCCTGCGCCCGCGTCAACCGAGCATCCACACCTTCGCTCATCACTGACCCACCCTTCCATCGATCCGCTCGCGTAACAGATCGGCGTGGCCATTGTGTCGCGCGTACTCCTCGATCATGTGCACCAGCAGCTCGCGCAGCACGATGACGTTGCCCTTGCGTTGCCGCCCCTGCACCCCGAGGTCGGACGCCTCGACCACGAACCGCTCGGAGAACTCGACCTCCGCCCGCCAGGCGCGCCGCGCCTCGTCCACCACCGAAGGGTCGGCGATCGCGCCATCGAAGTCGCCATCGGGATCGTCTTTTGAGCAGTAGATCTGGGGCGCATCCTGACCGGCCATGGTCCGCCGGAACCAGCCCCGCTCCACTTCGGCCATGTGCCGGATCAGGCCGAGCAGCGACATCGTCGACGGCGGAACCGAACGCCGCGCCAGCTGCTCGGCGTCCAGGCCGGCACATTTGAGCTCTAGAGTGAGCCGCTGGTTGCGCAGGAATTCGACGAGGATGCTCCGCTCGTCGACGAAGTTGCCGCCCGAACGCGGGTCGTCGTCGCGATGAACGAACATGTCCGACCAGCCGAAGACCCGGATGGGCTCGCTGTCGGAGGTCTTCGCCTCGGCGCTGTGGTCGGCGTCAGAGTCGTCCATGCGCGTCACCTCGGCTGCCCGGCCAGCAACTCGGGATCGGCGCCTGGATCGCCGTCGGCGCGTAGCTGCTCCTCGAACATCACGAACGTCCGCTGGCGAATCCCCCGGATAAGTGCCTGCTCCTTCAGCGTCAGGTGGCGCCCCTCGGCATCCGCCCGGTCCTCGATCGACCGCACCGTCTCGTAGAGAGCGAAGATTGGCCCTTCACCCGTGAGGTAGTGAGCCCGGTACGCCTCTACCTCCTGCACGAAGTCTTCGGCGGTACGGCGGAATATGTCGCCTCCCACACCCAACGTGACTTCCACGAAGAGATTGTTCTTCTCCTGCCATCCTCCGGTCTCAATAAACACCCGCCATACCCGAGCGCCACCGTCCGGGGTCTCCACGATCTTCACCGGCGACTGGTAGTAGAGGTAATAGGCGGGGAGCACAAGGCCCGGCATTTCGGCCATCAGGACTGCTCCTCGTATGTCGACTGCAATGCCTGCCAGAAGAGGCGTTGCTCGCGTAGGCGGATGCCGTTAGTGATCGCTCGCTCACGTGCCGTCAAAGTTCGATCCTCCGCTTGGGCAAGGGCATCCACATCGCGTCGCACCTCGTAAAGCACATGTTCCCAAACTGCGACGGCGTCGAGCGCAGCCAGATGCAGGTCGCCGTCGCGCAGCGGCGACCAGGCACCCCGCTCGGCGGGCGGTGGATCCCACTGACCGACCAGGGGCGTCTTCCCCACCCCGATGGCAGGCAGCCCAGTGACCACGCCGAGGTGACAGGCGAGCCCGAATCGGCGCGGATGGGCCAGCCCGTGCCCGTCACAGACCAGCAGGTCCGGGCGGGTGCTCAGCCGGTCCAGTGCGGCGAGCAACGCGGGCAGCTCACGGAAGGCGAACAGCCCCGGAACGTAGCCGAACGCGGGCCGGCCCACGCTGACCGCGGAGTCCACCACGGCCAGCGTCCGGGCGTCCAGCACGGTCACGGCCGCCGCGAGGAGGTCACCGCTCTGCGCGTACGCGACGTCCAGGCCAGCCACCGTCGCGGGCGCGGTCGGCCCCGGCCCGACCAGGTCCACCAGCGGCCGCAACTCCTCCTGCACAGCCACCGCCTCCACCACACTGCCCGGCGGCGGCGATGATCCACTCGATATCGGCGACATCGGGCTATCAGACGGCCCGGAATGCCCCGATGTCCCCAACATGGAGTCGATCACCCTCGATCCGGGCCGTCGGCGTCGCCCCCGGTGGCGCTGCCGTCTGGATTGTCCCGGGTGGAGGGACCCGCCGGGCCAGTGCCGGTGGAGCTGGTATCGCCATCTGGGTCGCCGTGGGCGGCGGGAGCTTCGGTGCGCTTACTGGTCGCGCCAAAGGCGATCGCGAAGGCAACGCCGATGGCGACGCCGAAGGCGACTCCACCCGACGAACCGAACACGGGGATGCCGATCGCCAGGCCGACCAGGATCCCGACCGGCCACGCCCACGCCTTGGACCTGCTGCTGTCCGTCTCGGAGCTCGCCATGCCCCTGATGCTAATTCGGGCCTTGCAATCTCCCCCGGTCGGAAGCGGTCTGGCCACCAGTTCGGCTCCCGCGCCGGTCGGCACCGTCGTAGCGGTCGACGTGCCAGTGGTCGTCCAGAAAATCGAATCGGCTGTCTACCGACGATGGCTGACCGAGGCTATCTGCACCCCCGTCGCCTCGACCTCGGCCCGGAGCACCGTCAGCAGACTCTGCACGTCCGATTCCGCAGGGTCCGCTACCAGCTCAATGTCGAGGCGCCACCGGTGACTGTCCACATCCCGCCACAGCTCGACGTTCGCCGACGCTCCGGCGACTGTCCGCTTGGCCTCGCCGAACAACTCGTCCCAGTCGTCGCCGAGTCTCCCGGCCTTGCTCAGACCAAGGGTTGATCGCAGCTGGTCCAACGTGGCCTGCTCCAGGCTCCCCGCCAGATCAATCACCCAACTATCCGACATTCACGCTTCCCTAATGATCCAGTCCGAGTCTCGGAAATGAGACGACACCCCGGTTTGCGATCGATCCGGCGGTCCGTCGTTCGGAAATATCGCCGGCACCACATCACGGCGCAAACCATCGGTGTATCGCTCGACCCATTCGAACAAGTGAGGAAAGCACTCTCGCGCCACCTTCCTTGTCACGAACCCGAACCTTGCATTGACAAGACGCAGGTCAGGATATTTCTCGGCCGCATGTTGTCGGGCCCGCTCAACCATAGCGTCGGAGGAGATCTGGAAGTCGTAGTCACTCGGCTCTTCCAGACCCAGCCGGTACATGGAGTCGAACGGCCTACGCCGCGGGAGCGGTGACCCTTGGGACCAGTCCCGCAGACGCGCCAACGCCTCCGGGTCGTCGACCAACTCTGACTCCGTCGGCATCTGCTTGTGTGAGCCTGAGAAGAAGAGGGCCGACGAGCCCTGGAGCCGAACGTCGACCGTTGAGGGATCCAGGCCATCCCTCCGCAGTGCGTCGAAAAGCCCGGCCGTCATCTCTGCGTACTGGGCGCGGGTAGCTCCGAGGGGCGCCGATCTGTCAGCCCAGGCCAAGACCGCTTCGGGTGCGATGCCCAAAAATTTACAGTCATTTGGCTCCAACCGGCGGCCAGAATCATCCTCGGGCAGCAATGGGCCGGCGGCCTGCCAGCCGAGGTCGCCCAGCGCTTCCTCCGCCGTACTCTCCACGGCTTCCGGGTGGGCTGGCCCGCCATCGGGAGCTGAGCCTGGGCCGTCCAGTAGCAGGTACATCCGGTTGATGTACGGGTCGCCGTGGCCGCCGTCGTCGAGCGTCGGCGGGTGGTCCGGCAGGTCGGGACGCTCGCTGAACCGCCCCCGGGGTAGCCCACCGAGGGGCATCGGCCGGCCGCTCCCATCGAGCACCAGCGCGTCGATGCCGACCACGTGGGGGTACAACGGCCGGTCCCGGACGAGGCCGGTCTGCGGGTCGACGTAGAGCACCGTGCCGTTCTGGTTGAGCGCCACCCAGGCGTGCGAGCCACCGTTCGGCCAGTCGGTGACCAGGAACGCGTAGCTGCCGTGGCCTCCCAGCAGCAGTTGGTCGTGCAGGTTGGCGTAGCCCCGGTCGGCGGCCCGCCGTGCCTGCGCGGGGTGCGACCGCTGGCCGCCGGGCGGGGCGAGAAGCTGCTGGAAGCGTCCGCCCGTCGCGTCCTCCACCCGGCCCGGGCCGCCCGCCTCGCCCCGGATCGGTCGCCGGATGTCACCGTCCAGGTAGCCGTCGAACGTACGCGGCGCCGACACCCGTGGTCGGCCGTGCACCCACGTCTCGAACAACGACAGGGTGCAGTCCAGGCAGTTGATGCCGCGGGTGGCGTCGGCCTCGGGACCACCGTCGTTGAGGAGCCGGAACCAGCCGCCCCGCCGGGGGTCGGCGGTGCGGACGACCGTGCCGTCCGGCTCGCGGGGCATCTGCCGCTCGACGTCGACCTGATGCAGGGCAAGCGGCGGACGCAGCCCACCGGGCTGCCCGTACGGCCGGGAGTCGTCGATCGGCGGGGGAACATCATCGCCGGTGAGCCGGGACCGACCGGCGGTCTCCACCGCGCCGAGGGCGAGCGCGCCCATGTCCTTGTTGGCCTGCCGGAACGCCACGTCGCCGATGTCCACGACCGGGGGCGCCGTGGTGCCGGCCAGCACCGCGTCGGCCAGGTCACGGCATTCGGCGTACGCCCGCATTTCGTCGTTCGCGGTCCGCTGCCAGCCGTCGGCCCACCCTGGGTGACCGGTTTGGCGGAGCTGCCGGGCGTAGTTGGCGTACTCCGCGGCCCTGCGGTCGTGCTCGGCGGCCAGAGCGCGCAGTCGGCTAGTTTCCGCCTGCCGGCGGCTGTTCTCGAACTCGCTCCGTCGCGACTCGTAGTAGCCCTGGTAGCGCCGCCGCTCGGCGGCTTCTGCCTCGGCCGTCCACCGGGCCGCGTACCAGTCGCTGCTCTCGATATCGGGCAGCGACGAGTCGTCGAGTGCCGCCACGTCCGCAGGAACCGATGCCCTACCGCGAGCCGGATGGTCGGGCGGCGCGAGAGCCTGCCGGGTCGCGAAGCGGGACGGCAGGCCGGCTCGACCCACCGACGGCCTGACCGACGAACCGGTGGTCGTTCCGCCCCACGCGCTACCCGCCGCCGCACCGGGCGTGGTCACGACGCTGGGCGCCGGGCCGGTGGACGTGGCGGGCGGCGCCAGAGCGGTGACGGTGGGAGCGACCGTGCTCGGGGTGGTGACGGGCAGCCCCGGAGCGGTGACGGTCGCGGCGACCGCGTTCGGGGTGGTGGCGTGCGGCGCGCTGACCGGGTTGCCTGCCGCGACACCGGCTGCCGGCCCGGTGGCGTGATCGAGAGGACCGGCCACGGGCGCAGCGACCGAGGAGAGCGTGGGATCAGCGACAGCCGAGGAGAGCGTCGGATCGGCCACGACCGCCTGCGATGCAGCCGACCACTCCGTCGAAGGCACCCTCGTCCCGTCACCCGGCCTGTCTGACGACGGCACGCCATCGAGTGAGGACCCCGAAGGGCTGTCGTCAACCTCGGACACGCCGACGACGGCCAGCGACGAAGAACCGTTCACGTCCAAGGACGTGGGTTGCGGCGGTTCGGCCCCGTGCGACAAACCCGTGCCCGAATACGTCGGCAGCTCACCGCGCAGGGGCGACGCGTGGTCGGGCGACACCGGCGACGCGATGACGTCCGCTCCGGCCACCGCCGACGCCTGCGCGGGTATCCCCGGAACCACCGCAGGCGAGGCCATTCCGGACGAGGTCACCGGGGAGGAACCGACCGATGAGATGGAGGGGCCGGCGAGCGAGGCTCCGGCGAGGGCATTGGCCTGCGCGTCGAGTCTGGCTTGCAACGCGTGGTCGGCCTGCCCGGTCGCCGAACCGGTGGCACCGGACGCGGCGGCCCGGACGGCGTCCTCCACCGAGGTCAGGCCCTGGCCGGTGGCCAGACTGGCGGCGCTCTCGGCGAGCACCTCGCCGGTCATCTCCCGGCCCAGGTGCTCTCCGACCCGTGCCGCGCGCCCGGTCGCGTGCCGGCCCAGGCCGGCAAGCGGCGCAACGGCCCCGCCGGCGAGCCCGCCGACCGCCGACGCGCCCAGATCGGTCAGGTCCACGCCGTGCGCCCGTCCGGTGGAGTTCTGGTACGCCTGGGTCGCCAGGCTGATGCCGGCCTCCTCGGCCGCTTCCTCCAGCCCTCCACGGGTGGCTCGTTTGGCGAGCCCGCGCGCGCCGCCCCGTGCGACCTGCTTGGCTGCCCGCTCGCCGGCCTCCTTGAGCCCATGCTTGAGGGACTTGCTGGCCAGTTGGCCCATCAGCCGTTTGAAGATCTGCTGGATCAGCAGCCGGGTCACGGTGATCGCCGCGCCGGCCGCCGGGGATGCGGCACCGGCGGTGAGCACTGCGGCAACCGCGAGCGCGAGCAGCTCGACGACCAGGATGCCCAGCTCGATCCAGACTTCCAGTTTGGCGCCCTCGATGTCGCAGCCACACTCCTCGACCAACCGGCCCAGGTCGGCGGTGACCGCGAGCAGCACCGGCAGCGGCGCGTCGTCGCCCTCGGCGATCCCCCGCCAGGCCGCCTCGAACGCGGCGTCGACCGACCCGACGCCGCCGTATCCGCTGCGGACCTCGGCGGCGGCCGCCGCGGCGTCGGTGTGCGGGCCGGCGAGTACCGCGGCGACGGAGTACCACTGGTCGGCGAGGTCCCAGACGGCCCGCTCGTTCCCCTCCGGCCACTGCACGCCGACCACCAGGTCGAGGGCCTCGTAGATCCAGCCGGGCACATCCCAGGGTGCGTAGTCCAGCGGGTGCGGAATCGGGCTCGGCAGCACGCTCATCGGAATGGGCCCGCCCGTCAGCGCTGGTCGGCGGCCCGGTCGAACCGGGCGGCGCTGGTCCCGTCGGTCTGCACGCTCGCGTCGACCGCGCGGACCACGTCGCTGCCGAGCTCGGTGAGCCGGTGCCCGACGCCTGCCCAGGCCCGCAACACGGTCTGCTCGAACCCGCGATAGCTCCGCTCGAATGCGGCGCCGATGTCGTCACGGCCCCACGGTCGGGCACCGCCGGCGGCCTCGATCTCACCGCCCTCCGCCGCGCGGCGGGCCGTCACCGCCTCACCGGCGAGGGCCAGGTCGGCGCCGCCTCGGCAGGCCCGGGACGGATCGAGCCAGAGCTGCCCGTCGGTCATGCCGACCCCTCGCCCCGGCCGAGTACGGCGTCGGCCCTGCCGAGCAGCGCGCCGTAGTCGCCGGTGCGCAGGAACTCCACCGAGCCGGAGCCGGCCGGCATGGTTTCGGCGACCATCTCACGGGTGGCGGCGGTGGCGGCGACCGTGGCGGCGCGGACCGTCTCGGTGATCTTCCGGCTCAGCGCCTCGGCGTCCCGGTCCCGGTAGACGGCCGGGTCCAGCTCGACCGCAACCAGCTCGCCCCGGGCCCCCACGGTGGCGCTCACCTGCCCGTCGGCCGACCGCCGGGTCACCCGCAGCTCGGCGAGCCGCACCTGCAGACTGTCCAAACCGGACCTGAGCTGCTGGTACTGGCCGTACACGTCGTCGAATCGGGCCCGTAGCTCGCGATTGGCGTCCCGGTCCACGCGTTCGCTCACCGCCGCTCCTCCCGTCACCGTCGGTAGGCCGAACCATACCGGGTGCCACCGATCCGTGTAGTCCGGTAGTTTCGGTGCGTGATCGACCGTCAACAGGCCGAGCAGCTCGCAGCCATCTGGGCCAACCGGGATTCGCTGCGCCTCGGCTACGAGTGCACGCCGACGGTCGACGAGTTCGATCTCGGCTACGTCATCACCTCCGTCGTGCCGGCCGAGGTACGCACAGTGCCCGGTGACCTGCCGACGACCGTCATCGACAAACAGACCGGGAAGGTCACCACCTGGCCCCGCGTGCCGAGCACCGTTGTGGCGGACATGTACCGGCGCAGCCAGCCCACCGGGTCCGCCGCTGCACGCACCGTCGATCAGTCAAGCCTGCTGGTCCGGGAAATCCATCGGGCTGCCACCCCGAACACCACCGCGCACCTGACCATTGACGGTCGAATTTGGACGGCCCAGGGCACGAAGGGCGACGTCCCGCTGAACCACCACCCGCTCATCCGCACCTACCTGGACCAGCTCCCCCCTGGCGAGTTGGTCCGCGGCGGCGACAGTCATGCCGAGCTGATCGTCATCTCCGACGTGCTGCACGAGTACGACCACCGGCGAGCCGCCGACGGCATCGCCCCGATGGGTCGGGCCGAGGCTGCGGCACTGCTGGAGGACGCCCGGTTCGAAATCTTCCGGATCCGTGAGCCGGGTGATCCAGCAGGTGGTCCCGCCGAGCGGCCCTGCGATTCGTGCATCAACTTCCTGGTGCGCGCCAACGTCCTGCCCGAGTCAACTCGGGCGTACACCGAAGCCTGGTACCCGCCGGCGGACATCGACCCCGACCCGGGCCGCTTCCCGCCGGAGGTGGCCAACGCGCTGGTGGCGGCCGGCTGGCGGCCACACCTCGGCGACCAGCTCATGGCCGCCGCGGCCGTGCGGGACGTGACCGCCGTGCCGGGGCAGGCCCACCGGCACGCTGTCTTTCCCGCCGTCATGGAGACGCTGACCGCGTTCCCCAGCCTGGTCGGCGCCCGGCGTGGCCCGGGCGAGCAGGTGTGGATCTCCCGCTTCGACATCCGCCCGCACACCATCGCGCACACCGCCGACACGCTCGCCGACTTCGGTGCGGTGCTCGACGCACGGCTCTTCCCGATCGGCACCGAGCAGCAGGACAGCATCCTGGCGGTGGACGAGCGCGGCCGGGTCTTCGCGCTCGATCAGGCCGGCGAGTGGTTCCTCGGGGACACCATCGACGCCGCGCTGACCACCCTCCTGCTCGGGCGGGCACCCGCCCGGGTCAGCGACGACGGCACCTGGCAGGCCGGCTAGAGCGCCAAACCGGTCAGCACCATGACCCGCGGCTCGGTGTAGTCGTCCATCGCGCTGCGCAGTCCTTCCCGGCCGACGCCGCTGCCCTTGACCCCGCCGTACGGCATCTGGTCGGCCCGGTACGACGGCACGTCGCCGACGATCAGCCCGCCCACCTCCAGGGACCGCGCAGCGGCGAAGGCCACGTCCAGCCGCCGGGTGAACACGCCCGCCTGCAACCCGTACGCCGAATCGTTGACCGCGGTGAACGCGGCCTGGTCGTCGGCGACCGGGGCGACCACCAGCACCGGCCCGAACACCTCCTCGGCGACGACCTTGGCGTCCGCCGGCACGCCGGTCAGCACGGTCGGCGGGTAGGTGGCACCGTCACGGGCCCCGCCCACCTCGACGGTGGCACCGGCCGCGACCGCCTCGGCCACCCACGTCTCGACCCGGCGCGCCGCGTCCTCGGACACCATCGGCCCCACGTCCGTCAGCTCCGAGGAGGGGTCACCGGTGCGCAGTGCGCGCACCGCCGCCACCAGCCGGGGCAGGAAGTCGGCGAAGAGCGAGTGGTGCACGTACACCCGCTGGACGGCGATGCACGACTGCCCGGCCTGGTAGTTGGCGAACGTGGCGATGCGCTGCGCGGCGAAGGCCAGGTCCTCGTCCGACGTCCAGTCCGCGCAGATCACCGCCGCCGCGTTGCCGCCCAACTCCAGCGTCACGTGCTTCTCCGGCACCTGGCGACGGATGGCCGCGCCGACCGGCCCGGATCCGGTGAACGACACCACCGGCAGCCGGGGGTCGGTGACCAGTTCGGCGGCACGGGAGTTCGGCAGCGGCAGGACCGAGAACATCCCGGCGGGCAGCTCTGTCTCGGCCAGCAACTCGCCCAGCAGCAACGCGGACAGCGGGGTCGCCGGGGCCGGCTTGACGATGATCGGCGCGCCGACCGCGATGGCCGGTGCCACCTTGTGCGCGACCAGGTTGAGCGGGAAGTTGAACGGCGCGATGCCCAGCACCGGCCCCTTCGGCACCCGCCGGACCAGCGCGATCCGCCCGCTGGCGGCCGGGTCGGTGTCGAGTCGTTGCAGTTCCCCGGAGAAGCGTCGGGCCTCCTCTGCGGCCCACCGGAAGGTGGACACCGCCCGTCCGACCTCGGCTCGGGCCCATTTCACCGGCTTGCCGTTCTCGGCGGTGATCAGCGCCGCGACCTCCTCGGCGCGTTCGGCGAGCCGCCGGGACACGTGGTCCAGGGCCGCCGCTCGGGCGTGCGCGGGCAGGGCCGCGGCCTGCGCGGCCACTCCGGCCGCCGCGGCGACGGCGGCCTCGACCTGTTCGGCGGTGGCCAGCGTGGTACGCCCCACCGGGCGACCGTCGTACGGGTGGTGGACGGTCAGCTCCCCCTCGCCGTGGGCGGGGCGGGAGGCGACGAAGAAGGCTGCGGACTCCACGCCGAGCAGCGTAGACGAGGAAGCACCCGACGGAAACAGTCGCCGGAGCCCTTGTCTGCCGCGAATTCAGTAGCCAAGATGGCAGACAGATTGCGATAACCGCCGCAGACAGACAGACCTCGGAGAGATCCAGTCTTGACATCCTCCTGGCCCTCAAGGACCGGAATTCCTCGCCGTCACCAGCGAGGGTTCCTGTTTCACCGCCGACTGCCCGAAGGGAGAACTCCCGTGAGGCCTTACGTCAGCTCCACAGGCGTTTTAGCTCTCCGCCAGCCCGGCGGCGAGGATGTTTCTGGCGGCGTTGACGTCCCGGTCGTGCGCGGCATGGCAGCCGGGGCACGTCCAGGCGCGGACGCCGAGGGTCATCGCGGTGTTGATTCGCCCGCACGCCGAGCAGGTCTTCGTGCTCGGGTGCCAGCGGTCGATGGCGATCACGGTCCGCCCGTACCAGGCGGCCTTGTACTCCAACATGCCGCGCAGGTCCGACCAGGCTGCGTCCGCGATAGCGCGGGCGAGACTGTGGTTGCGCAGCATGTTGCGCACGCTGAGGTCTTCGATCACGACCGTTTGGTTCTCGCGGACGAGTCGAGTGGACAGCTTGTGCAGGTGGTCGCGCCGCCGGTCGGCGATGCGGGCATGGATCCGGGCCAATGCCACCCGGGCTTTGGCCCGGTTGGCGGAGTCCTTGGCTTTGCGGGACAGGTCGCGTTGCGCTTTGGCCAGCTTGCGCCGGTCGACGCGCTCACGCCGGGGGTTAGTAATCTTCTCCCCGGTGGAGAGGGTCAGCAGGCTGGTGATGCCGGCGTCCACCCCGACCGTCGTGTCGATAGGCGGCAGAGCGGCGACCGTCGGGTCTTCGACCAGCATGGACACGAACCAGCGGCCGGCCGGGTCACGGGACACCGTGACCGTAGACGGCTCGGAGCCGTCGGGCAGGGGCCGGGACCACACGATGGTCAGCGGCGTGTCCATCTTGGCGAGGGTGAGTTGCCCGTAGCGCCAGCGAAACGCCGAGCGGGTGTACTCCGCCGACGCCCGGGACTTGCGCTTGGACTTGAACCGCGGGTACCTGGCGCGCTTGTTCCAGAACGCGGCGAAGCCGGCTTGCAGGTGCCGCAGGGCTTGCTGCAACGGCACCGAGCTGACCTCGTTGAGATAGGCCAGTTCTTCGGTGCGTTTCCATTCGGTGAGCCACGCCGACGACTGCACGTAGGTGCTGCGCTGCCGGTCGACGGTCCACGCACGGGTGCGCGCGTCGAGGGCGAGGTTGTACACCTTGCGCACGCATCCGAAGGTGCGGTTGAGCGCCGCAGCCTGTTCGGGCGTCGGATAGAAGCGGTACTTGTATGCCCGCTTCACAACCTCACCCATGCTTCACATCCTACCAACAGTCCATGTGACGCCATTTCCGAGAGGAGGGAGCGGCGTTTCCTCCCGGCCCTGCACGGCCGGGTTTCCACGCCGCACAACTAGATGAGTGACCAGCAGCAGCTGCGCAACTTCGTCAACGGCTCCTACGTCGAACCGGCCGACGGTGGCTACGCCGACCTGATCGACCCCTGCACCGGTGAGGTGTTCGCCCAGGCCCCGGTCTCCCGCGCCGCCGACGTGGACGCGGCCATGACCGCCGCCGCCACCGCGTTCGAGAGTTGGCGGGAGGTCACCCCGGCCGAGCGGCAGAGGGCCATGCTCAAGCTCGCCGACGCGGTGGAGGCCCGGGCAGCCGAGTTGGTCGACGCCGAGGTCCGCAACACCGGCAAACCGCGCCAGCTCACCGCCGAGGAGGAGCTGCCGCCGGCGGTGGACCAGTTCCGCTTCTTCGCCGGCGCCGCCCGGCTGCTGGAGGGGCGGTCCGCCGGGGAGTACCTGGCGGGGCACACCTCGTACGTGCGGCGCGAGCCGATCGGCGTCTGCGCCCAGGTCACCCCGTGGAACTACCCGCTCATGATGGCCGTCTGGAAGATCGCCCCGGCACTCGCCGCCGGCAACACGGTGGTGCTCAAGCCATCGGACACCACGCCGGTGTCGACGCTGCTGCTCGCGGAGATTGCCGCCGAGTTCTTCCCGCCGGGCGTGTTCAACGTGGTCTGCGGCGACCGGGACACCGGTCGTACCCTCGTCTCGCACCCGACCCCGCAGCTGGTCTCGATCACCGGCTCGACCCGCGCGGGCATGGAGGTCGCCGCCGCGGCGGCCCCCGACCTGAAGCGGACCCACCTGGAACTTGGCGGCAAGGCCCCGGTGGTGATCTTCGACGACGCGGACGTGGCGGCGGCAGCCGAGGCCATCGCGATGGGCGGCTACTTCAACGCCGGGCAGGACTGCACGGCCGCCACCCGAGTGCTGGCCGGCCCGGGCATCCACGACGACTTCGTGGCGGCGCTCGCCGAGCAGGCCCGCAACACGAAGACCGGCGCCCCGGACGACGCCGACGTGCTCTACGGCCCGCTGAACAACGCCAACCAGCTCGCCCGGGTCAGCGGTTTCGTCGACCGGCTGCCGGACCACGCGGCGATCCAGAGCGGCGGGTCCCGGCAGGGCGAGCGCGGCTACTTCTACGCGCCGACCGTGGTCTCCGGGCTGCGCCAGGCCGACGAGATCATCCAGGACGAGGTGTTCGGGCCGGTCATCACCGTGCAGCGCTTCTCCGACGAGGACGAGGCGGTGCGCTGGGCCAACGGCGTCGACTACGGCCTGTCCGCCTCGGTCTGGACGAAGGACCACGGGCGTGCGATGCGGATGACCCGGCGGCTGGACTTCGGCTGCGTCTGGGTGAACACGCACATCCCGTTCGTCTCCGAGATGCCGCACGGCGGCTTCAAGCACTCCGGGCACGGCAAGGACCTGTCGGTCTACAGCCTGGAGGACTACACCCGGATCAAGCACGTCATGCACAACATCGAAGGCTGACAGCGGTGACCACATCTGACGAGTTGCACAAGCGGCGCGGCGCGGCGGTCGCCCGGGGCGTCAGCAGTGTCGTGCCGTCCTACGTGGACAGAGCCTCCGGCGGAACGATCACCGACGTCGACGGTCGGGAGTGGATCGACTTCGCCGCCGGCATCGCGGTGACCAGTGTCGGCAACTCCGCGCCGAAGGTCGTCGAGGCGGTACGGGCGCAGGTCGAGCGGTTCACCCACACCTGCTTCATGGTCGCACCGTACGAGTCGTACGTGGCGGTGTGCGAGCAGCTCAACGCGCTGACGCCGGGCGGGTTCGAGAAGCGCTCGGCGCTGTTCAACTCCGGCGCCGAGGCGGTGGAGAACGCCGTGAAGATCGCCCGGCACGCCACCGGCCGACCGGCGGTGGTGGTCTTCGACCACGCGTACCACGGCCGGACGAACCTGACCATGGCGTTGACCGCGAAGAACATGCCGTACAAGCACCGGTTCGGGCCGTTCGCCGGGGAGATCTACCGGGTGCCGATGTCGTACCCGCTGCGCGACGGCGGGTTGTCCGGCGCGGAGGCGGCGGCCCGGGCGGTCGAGATGATCGAGAAGCAGGTCGGCGCGGAGAACGTGGCCGCATTGCTGATCGAGCCGATCCAGGGTGAGGGCGGTTTCGTGGTGCCCGCGCCGGGTTTCCTGCCGGCGCTGCGGGCCTGGGCCACGGCGGCCGGGGTGGTCTTCGTGGCCGACGAGATCCAGACCGGCTTCTGCCGCACCGGGGACTGGTTCGCCTGCCAGCACGAGGGCGTCGAACCCGACCTGGTCACCCTGGCCAAGGGCATCGCCGGCGGCCTGCCGCTGGCGGCGGTCACCGGTCGGGCCGAGCTGATGGACGCCGTGCACGTCGGCGGGCTCGGCGGCACCTACGGCGGCAACCCGATCGCCTGTGCCGCCGCGCTGGCCACCATCGAGACCATGCACGAGCTGGACCTGGCCGGCGCGGCCCGCCGGATCGAGGCGGTGCTGGCCCCCCGGCTACGGGCCATCGCCGAGCGGGACCCTCGGATCGCCGAGGTACGCGGGCGGGGCGCGATGCTCGCCGTGGAGCTGGTGCAGCCCGGCACGCTCATCCCCGACCCGGCCAGCACGGCGGCGGTCTCGGCCGCCTGTCACGCCGCCGGCCTGCTCACCCTGACCTGCGGCACGTACGGCAACGTGCTGCGTTTCCTGCCACCGCTGGTGATCTCCGACGTGTACCTCACCCGGGGCGCCGACATCCTCGACGCCGCCTTCGGCTGAGTGCAGGAAGGGCACCTTCCCAAGAAGGTGCCCTTCCGAACCCGGCAACGTCAGCGCAGCACCTCGACGGTGTTGCGGCGGACCAGGTTCTTGCCCGGCTCGCGGATCTGATCCATGGCGGCGGAGTTGAGCAGCACGCAACTGCCCGACGGGCCGGTCACCGTCACCGTGGTCACCCGGTTGTTGTCCAGGTTGGTGACCCGCAGCCGGGTGCCCACCGGGAACTGACCACTGGTCGCCGCGGGAGCCCCGGCCTCGGCGAAGAAGGTGATCGAGCCCTGGCAGGCCGAGCGGGGCGCCGGACCGGGCACGCCGGGCGATGCGGCGCCGGGACGTACCGTGCCGGCACCCGGCTGCCCGGCGGGCGGCGCGGCGGCGCCGTCCAGGCGTTCCACCACGTTGCGGCGGATCACGTTCTTCCCCGGCTCCCGGACCAGCTCCATGGCTGCGGCGTTGAGCAGCACACAACTGCCCGACGGGCCGGTCACCGTCACCGTGGCCGCCCGGTTGTTGTCCAGATTGGTCACCCGCAGCCGGGTACCCACCGGGAACCGGTCGCTGGTCGCCGCCGGTGCACCGCCCTCCGCCGAGAAGGTGACCGAGCCCGAGCAGGCGGACTGTCCCGTCGGGGCGGTGCCGGCGAACCCGAAGCCGGTCCCCACCGCCACTCCCGCCGCGGCGAGCACCGCCACGGTCGCCGCCAGCACGTGCTTGCGCTGCACCCTCATCGCCGTCACTCCCGTCCTCGGTGTGTCCTTCACCGCCTGGTACGGACGGGAGCGCCCTACCGTTCAGTCGGCACGCGCACCGATCCCCGAAACGGCCAGGTTCGCGGGCCCTTTCCACCCTCGGGGTCCCGATGGTTGGCAGTCAGGGGTGAGCTGCGTCACGATGGGGGCCGAGGAGGTCGCCCGATGGCTGACCCGTGGCTCGCCCTGGAGTTCGGCGTCGATCCGGCAGAGCGGATCGCGCAGGTCGGCGCCGCCCACGAGGCGTTCCTCACCGCCGGCGCCGCACCGCACCGGGTGCGGGAGGTGGTACGCCGCTCGTGGGAACGCTCGGCGCGACTCGACCCGGAGGCCACCCCGCCGGTCGACCTGGTCGACGACGCGCTGGCCGCCTACCGGGCCGCCCACTCGCTGGCCCGGGTGCTGCCACTCTTCCGGGACCTGCTCGGCGGCATCGCGCAGGACGGCGCGCACCTGATGGCGGTGTGCGACGCGTACGGGCGGCTGCTCTGGGTGGAGGGACATCCAGGGGTGCTCCGGCACGCCGAGCGGATGAACTTCGTGCCCGGCGCCCGCTGGGACGAGACGCACGCCGGGACCAACGCCCCCGGCACCGCGCTGGCCGTCGACCACAGCGTGCAGATCTTCGCCACCGAGCACTTCAGCCGGCCGGTGCAGCGCTGGACCTGCGCCGCCGCGCCGATCCATGACCCGGTCACCGGGCGGCTGCTCGGCGCGGTCGACATCACCGGCGGCGACCACCTGGCCAACCCGCACAGCCTGGCGCTGGTCCGGGCCACCGCCCGGGCCGCCGAGGCACAGCTGGCCGCCGACCGTCCGGTGGAGCCCGGCGTCGCCATCGTGACCGCGCTCGGCCGGGACGAAGTAGAGCTGCGGGTCGACGGACGGCGCCTCCGGCTCGGCCGGCGGCACAGCGAGCTGCTGGTGCTGCTGCTCCACCATCCCGAGGGGCGCACCGGCGAACAGCTCGGCCTCGACCTGTACGGCGACGACCGGCTGCACCCGGTGACTCTGCGCGCTGAGCTGTCCCGGCTGCGCCGGGTGCTCGGCCCCGAACTGCTCGATTCGCGGCCGTACCGGCTGCGCGGCACCGTCCGGGCCGACTTCACCACCGTCGCCGACCGGCTGGAGCAGGGCGATCCGGCGGGCGCGCTCGACGCGTACCCCGGGCCGTTGCTGCCCGGCTCGGACGCACCGGGAGTGACCCGACTGCGCCGGCTGATCGACGGCCAGCTCCGCGCGGCCGTGCTGGCCGCCACGGACCCGTCGCTGCTCGCGGCCTGGACCGCGACGCCCGCCGGCGCCGACGACCTGACCGCCTGGCAGGCCCTGGCGCGGGCGTTGCCGGTGGGCGCGCCGCGCCGGCCGCTCGCCCTCGCCCGCATCGACCAGCTCGCCGGGGAGTACGACCTACCGCGCGCAACGTGGCTGCAACGTTCCTGAAACTAACGTCGCCGTCGGCACACCCGCACAACGACGGCGGAGGTAACCATGACGCGCTACGACGCGCCCACCCACTGGCAGTCCCGTTACGACCACTTCATCGGCGGCGAGTACGTCAAGCCGCACGGCGGCGCCTACTTCGAGAACCCCACCCCGGTCACAGGGCAGACCTTCACCGAGGTGGCCCGAGGCACCGCCCCGGACGTGGAGAAGGCCCTGGACGCCGCGCACGGCGCGGCCGACGCCTGGGGCCGCACCTCGGTGGCTGAGCGGGCACTGATCCTCAACCGGATCGCCGACCGGATGCAGGAGAACCTGGAATCGCTGGCCATCGCCGAGAGCTGGGAGAACGGCAAGCCGGTCCGGGAGACGCTGGCGGCCGACATCCCGCTCGCCATCGACCACTTCCGCTACTTCGCCGGGGCCATCCGGGCACAGGAGGGCTCGCTCGGCGAGCTCGACGACGACACCGTGGCGTACCACTTCCACGAGCCGCTCGGCGTGGTCGGGCAGATCATCCCGTGGAACTTCCCGATCCTGATGGCGACCTGGAAGCTGGCACCCGCGCTGGCCGCCGGCAACGCCGTGGTGCTCAAGCCGGCCGAACAGACCCCGGCGTCCATCCACTACTGGCTGTCGCTGGTGGCGGACCTGCTGCCGCCGGGCGTGCTCAACATCGTCAACGGCTTCGGCGTGGAGGCCGGCAAGCCGCTGGCGTCCTCGTCCCGGGTGGCCAAGGTGGCGTTCACCGGCGAGACCACCACCGGGCGGCTGATCATGCAGTACGCCAGTGAGAACATCAAGCCGGTCACCCTGGAGCTGGGCGGCAAGAGCCCGAACATCTTCTTCGACGACGTCAGCGCGTCCCGCGACGACTTCTTCGACAAGGCGCTCGAAGGCTTCACCATGTTCGCGCTCAACCAGGGTGAGGTCTGCACCTGCCCGTCGCGGGCGCTGATCCAGCAGGGTCACTACAGCGACTTCCTCGCCGCGGCCGTCGAGCGCACGCAGGCGATCGTCGCCGGGCACCCGCTGGACACCGACACGATGATCGGGGCGCAGGCATCCAACGACCAGTTGGAGAAGATCCTGTCCTACCTGGACATCGGTCGGCAGGAGGGCGCCAAGGTGCTCACCGGCGGGTCGCGCGCGGACCTGGGCGGCGAGTTGTCCGGTGGGTACTACGTCGAGCCGACGATCTTCGAGGGCGACAACTCGATGCGGATCTTCCAGGAGGAGATCTTCGGCCCGGTGGTCTCGGTGACCTCCTTCGCCGACCTCGACGACGCCGTCAAGACCGCCAACGACACCCTGTACGGGCTGGGCGCGGGCGTCTGGACCCGGGACATGAACACCGCGTACCGAGCCGGGCGGGCCATCCAGGCCGGCCGGGTGTGGACCAACTGCTACCACGCGTACCCGGCGCACGCCGCGTTCGGCGGGTACAAGCAGTCCGGCATCGGCCGGGAGAACCACAAGATGATGCTGGAGCACTACCAGCAGACCAAGAACCTGCTGGTCAGCTACTCCACCCAGAAGCTCGGCTTCTTCTGATGAACCTCGTCTCCGTGACTCCCGCAGCGGCCGACCTGATCCGGTCGCTGCGGGAGCGGCACGGACCGCTGATGTTCCACCAGTCCGGCGGCTGCTGCGACGGCAGCGCCCCGATGTGCTACCCGGCGGGCGAGTTCCGCACCGGCTCGTCCGACGTGCTGCTCGCCTCGCTCGCGGTCGACGGAGTGTCCGAGCCGGTCGAGTTCTGGATGTCGAAGTCCCAATGGGAGCTGTGGAAGCACACCCGCCTGACCGTCGACGTTGTCCCCGGCCGAGGCAGTGGCTTCTCCCTGGAGGCCCCCGACGGCCTCCGCTTCCTCATCCGCTCCCACCTAGCCGCCTGACACCAACCCAACCCCACCCCACCCCACGCCCGCACCGCCGCGGCCCGCCCCACCCCCGCCCCGCCCCGCCCCACCCCCGCACCGCCCCGGCCCGCCCGGCCCGCCCGGCCCCGACGATCATGGAGTTGTGGTGGGCGTTATATCAAGAATCGCGCCTTCTGTGAGGCACCACAACTCCATGATCGCGGGGCGGGGCGGGGGCTGGGTGGGTGGGGCTGGGGCTGGGTGGAGGTGGGGTGGGGTGGGTCACGGGCGGAGGAGGGGGGTCAGGGTGGTGATGATGTGGGCCGGGCGGTGGTAGAGGTCCAAGTCGGTGAAGTGACGCATTTGCCAGCCGTTCGCGGCCAGCCAGTTCATCCGTGCCCGGTCGTGCCGGAGGCGGGTACGGTCCAGATGGGAGATTCCGTCGTATTCGACACCGACCCGACGTAGTCGGTAGCCGAGATCGAGGCGATAGAGCGGCACCCCGTCGCGGTCCGACACCCAGATCTGCGGTTCCGGCGGAGGGAGGCCGCCGTCGATCAATACCAGGCGAAGCTGGCTCTCCTGCCGGCACTCGGCTCGGGGGTCGGCGAGTGGGATGAGTTGGCGCGCCTGGCAGACGCCGCGCAGGCGCTCGTGTCGGGCGACCTCGCTCCGAAGATCCTCAGGCTGGCAGGCGCCGACGCGAAGACACAGGTCAAGCAGCGGCATCGCATCCATTCGACGCAACAATCGGGCCAGGTCCACCGCACACCGGGCGGCCGGCGCGCAGGGCACGCCACCCAGGAACACCGGGTCTCCCACCGGAACCACCGCTTCGTGGGCGACGACACCTCGAATGTGTGGCACATTCTCTCCAGCAGGGACGATCACGTGAACATCGCGGTTGCGTACGTCCCCGAATCCGTGCAGCTGCGCGCCAGTGTAAAAGCCGACGACGGCCGTGTCAGGGAGCCGCCGGAATATCGCCGGCAGGTGCAAGCGCTGCGCCGGCGATCGCCCGTAGATGCTGCGGGACAGTCGGTACAAGCGGGACGTCTCGGCCAGCCGGCGCACCTGTTCACGACTGGCGCCTGAGGCAAGCAGCTCGGAATATCGATACAGACGCTCTGCCATGCCGGAGAAATCTGCCGCGTCCCACTGCGGATCCTCCACCCCGCCGACACAGCCTGTGGACAACCACCCACTCTGTGCACAACCCCCAAACAACCTCCACCCGTGCTACTCGCGCCCCCTCGATTCAATCGGGCCGCCCGGCACCAGCTCGGCCTGCTGCCGCTGGCGATCATGGAGTTGTGGTGCCGGACGAAAGGCCACGAAAGCTGTCCACCTGCCCACCACAACTCCACGATCGACGTCGATGGCGGAGACGGGGTTAGTCGCAGCCGTAGCCGTCGTTGTCGCGGTCCAGGTCGTAGATGTCGGTGCCGATGACCTTGACAGTGCCACGGACGTAGGCGGGGCCGTTGCCACTGCCGGGCAAACAGTCGACGTCGCTGGCGATCGGGACGCAGGGGCTGTAGTTCGGGTCGCAATTCGCCTGCGGCTTCTTGGTACCGACGGCGACGACCTCGGTCACCGGCTGCTTCGTCACGACGGACTTGACCAGCTTCTTGCTCGTCTGCACCCCGTCCGTGGTGGTCACCTGGTAGGTCAGCGTCTTTACGCCGTCCACACCGTTGGTCCGGACCACCCGCTTGCCCTCGGCCAGGGACGAGTCCTTCACGGTCCGAACACCGTGTCTGACCACGGCTCGCTCCGTCACGGTCGTCACCCGCACGACCGGCGAGGGCGCGACGCTGGACGGGGTCGAGGCCGGCGAGGTAGCGGCGGAGTCGGAGGGTGCCGCCACCGGCGACGCGTCCTGCGCGGCGGCCGCGTCGGTCGGCTCAGCGGGTGCCGCCACGATGGGCTGCTGCGGCTCCTCGGCGGCGGTGCCGGTCCGGTTCGGGGTCGGCTCGTCGACCATCGCGCCGATGATGGCGGTGCCGGTGCAGCACAGCAGCAGGATCGACAGGGTGATCGAACCGACGACGACGGCGACGCGGCGGCCCGGGCTGGCTCGGCGGAACCAGTTCGGGGCGGGCGGTCGGTGCCCGGGACCGAACGACGGCGGGTGCGGCGGGCCAGGATTCGGCGGTGGTTGCATCGTCACGGCGATGAGTGTCGTCGCAAACACTGCGCGCAATATCGACCGTCGTGCTCGTCACCTACGCCGTTCGCTCGTCATCGGCCATCGATGAGCGGCCGCCCTGCCACCGACCCGTTACGGACCACTGACGGGACGACAGGCCAGGCATCCGCTTGGCCGAACCGGGTGGGGCTGATCGTGCGGCCGATCCGGGCACCAAATCTGCGAATCACCATTTACCGACCACCGCTGCGCGTAATCCACAAAGGAGGTCCATGGTCGGCCCGCCTGACGTGTCGGATTGCCGTCAATCCGCTGGTCAGCGGGCGTCGAGGAGGGGTTGGTTCGGGTTCCATGGTGGACCACCGGCGGCATCGCGGCGGCGGCGGGCGATTGCCGAGAGCGCCTCCAGGACCACCCGGTTTCCCAGGTACGCGGTGATGTCGGCGTGGTCGTACGGCGGGGCGACCTCAACCACGTCCACCCCGACCACGGGCAGCTCGTAACAGACCCGGCGGACGGCGTCGAGCAACTGCCGGGAGGTCAGGCCGCCTGGTTCCGGGGTGCCGGTGCCGGGTGCCATCCCGGGGTCGACCACGTCCACGTCGACGGAGAGGAACACTCCCTCGCACTCGTCGACGGCGATCGTGAACGCCTCGGTGAGGCACGTGTCGAGTCCGCGGGCGACCAGCTCGGTCATCTCGTACGACCGCATCCGCTGCTCAGCCATCCAAGACAGGACGTCCGGGCCCGGCCAGTAGCCGCGCAGCCCGATCTGCAGGAAGCGGTCTCCGCGTACCGCGCCGGACTCGATGAGCCGGCGCATCGGCTGGCCGTGCCCGTGCAGCGAGCCGAACTCGATCTCCCCGGTGTCGGCGTGCGCGTCGAAGTGCACCAGCGACACCCGGCCGTGCCCGTGCTGCCGGGCCACGCCGGTGGCGTCGGGCAGCGCGATGGAGTGGTCCCCACCGAGCACCACCGGGATGGCACCGGCGGATGAGGCGGCGTAGACCGCTGCTTCCAGGGCGGCCAGCGAGCGTTCGATGTCGCCGGAGAACATCTCGACATCGCCGGCGTCGTACACCCGCAGGTCGCGGAGCGCGTCGACGCGCAGCGCGAGAGACGGGCGGGAGCCGTCGTGGGCCAGATAGCACGCCTGGCGGATCGCCGACGGCCCGAACCGGGTGCCGGGCCGGTGCGAGGTGCCACCGTCGAAGGGCGCCCCGATGATCACCACGTCGGCGTCGGCGTACGACGCGGGGTCGTCAAGCGTGCACCGGTCCACCCCGAGAAAGGTGACGTCCGGCCCGTACATGGCCCCGTAGCGGCTCATCGCTCCTCCATTCCCCACGGCGAGCCGTAGGCGGTCAGCAGGTCGAGGAAGGGCATCGGGGGCAACGCCTCCGGGCCGAGCACGCCGACGCCGGACCAGACGCCGGTGGCGAGCAACTCCAGCGCGACCACCGGGTTGACCGCGGTCTGCCAGACCACCGCCTGGTGGCCGTACTCCCGCATCGACCACTCGTTGTCGACCACGTGGTACAGGTAGACCTCCCGGGGCTGCCCGTCGGGGCCGAGACCGCGCACCCAGGTGCCGGCGCAGGTCTTGCCGCGCATCCGCTCGCCGAGGGTGGCCGGGTCGGGCAGACAGGCCGCGACCACGTCGCGCGGGGACACCTCGACGCCGCGCACCCGGACCGGGGAAGCAGCGTCCAGGCCGAGTTTGTGCAGCGTCTTGAGCACCTCGATGAACTCGTCGCCGAGGCCGTACTTGAAGGTGACCCGGCGGGCCTTGACCCAGCGCGGGATGAGCAGCACCTCCTCGTGCTCGACGTTGACGCACTCGACCGGCCCGATTCCCTCGGGGAAGTGGAAGACCTCCGGCTCGGAGAACGGCTCGGTCGTGTACCAGCCCCGATCCTTCTCCCAGACCACCGGCGGGTTGAGGCACTCCTCGATGGTGGTCCAGATGGAGAACGAGGGCGCGAAGTCGTAGCCGTCGACGGTCAGGTTCGCGCCGTCCCGGACGCCGATCTCGTCGATCTCGCTGAACAACTCGTCGGCGGCGTACCGGGCGAACACGTCGGACAGGCCGGGTTCGACGCCGATGCCGCAGAGCGCCAGCCGACCGGCCGTGGACCACGCATCGGACACAGCGAACTGCTCGTCGCCGAGCATCACCCCGGTTTCGGCGTACGGGCGGGACGGGTGCGGATGCGACAGCGACATCGCCATGTCGAGGTAGTCCGCACCGGCCGCGAACGCACCGTCGAAGATCGGCATGACGAAGCGCGGGTCGACGGCGTTGAGCACGTGGGTGATCCGATGCTCCCGGCAGAGCGCGGCGACCGCGTCGGCCGACGAGGCGTCCACCTGGGCGGCGACGAAGCGGTCACCGTGCCCGGCGATCGCCCGCTCGGCGCGTCCCGGGTCGTGGTCGGCGACCACCATGGTCTCGAAGTAGGAGCGTCGGGCGGCGATGGCTACGGCGGCGGAGCCGACGCCACCGGCGCCGACGAGGAGGACACGCATCAGGAATCAAACCCCAAACCGAGACGATCGAGAGTACGGAGCCAGAGGTCGCGACGGCCGTCGCGCGCGTCAGCACGGGCCATTGACCAGCGGGTGAGGTTGATGCCGATCGCGCGGACGGGTTCCGGCGGGAACGGCAGTGGCTTGCTGCGGACCAGGTCGAGCCGGGTCAGCGGGTTGTCCCCGCCGGCCAGCAGGTCGAGCAGTACCCGGGCTCCGAAGCGGGTGGCCCCCACGCCGAGACCGGTGTAGCCGGCCGCGTACGCCAGCCGGCCGCCGTACGCGGTGCCGAAGAACGGGCAGAACCGGGTGCAGGTGTCGATGACGCCACCCCAGCGGTGGCTGAAGCGCACGTCGGCGAGCTGCGGAAAGGTGGTGAAGAAGTGCGCGGCGAGGGCGGCGAAGGTGGCCGGGCGCTGCTCCAGCTCCGGCGCTACCCGGTTGCCGTAGTGGTAGACCGCGTCGTAGCCGCCGAAGAGGATCCGCCCGTCGGCGGTGATCCGGTAGTAGTGGAACTGGTTGCCGGTGTCGGCCAGCCCCTGCCGGTTGCGCCAGCCGATCGCGTCCCGCTGGGCCGGGGTGAGCGGTTCGGTCATCAGCACGTGGTCGTAGACCGGCACCAGGTACGCCCGCAGCCGGCGCAGCAGCGGCGGGAAGGCGTTGGTGGCCAGCACGATTCGTCGGGCCCGCACCGACCCGGGCCGACCTGCGGCCGGCGCACCGGCCATGCCGGCCTCGGCGGGATCGGTGCCGAGGGTGCTGGCGTACAGCGCGGCACCGTCGGCGCGCAGCCCGGTGACCCGGGTGTGCTCGTGCACCCGCACGCCGAGGTCGAGGCAGGCGCGGCGCAGCCCCCACGCCAGCTTCGCCGGGTCCAGCATGGCCACCCGGTCGGCGTCGAACATCCCGCCCAGGTACGTCGGTGAGTTGACCTCGGCGCGCACCTCGTCGCGGTCCAGCAGCCGCACGTGGTGGCCGTACCGCTGGGCCAGCTCCGCGTCGGCGGCCAGCCCGGCCACCTGGTACGGCGCGACGGCGACGGCCAGCTCGCCGGTGCGCTCGAAGTCGCAGTCGATGCCGAAATCGGCGACGGTGGTGGCGATGGCGTCCAGGTTCTCCCGGCCGAGTCGTTCCAGCTCGCCGATCTCACCGGGGAACCGGTCGACGCCGTTGGCCAGCCCATGGGTGAGCGAGGCCGCGCAGAACCCGCCGTTGCGCCCCGACGCGGCCCAGCCGCAGGTACCGGCGTCGACCAGCAGCACGTCGCGGTCGGGGTCGGCCTGCTTGGCCAGCAGGGCGGCCCAGAGCCCGCTGTACCCGCCACCGATCACCAGCAGGTCGGCGTCCTGCGGGCCGGCGAGCGGCGGCAGCGGGTCGGGGCGGTCCGGGCGGTCGAGCCAGTACGGCACGGGCGCCGCGTCGGCCAGCGCCCGGCCGGTATGCGGCAGGGTCATGACGACCGGCGCGTCTGACGGCCCGATGCCGTGCCGGCCAGCAGGTTGGCGCGGCGGGATCGCCGCCCGCGCAGCGAGCTGAGCCCGACCAGCAGCAGCGCGATCGCGAACATCGCGGTGCCGATGACGTTGACCTGCGGCGGGATGCCCCGCTGGGCGGCACCCCAGACGTACATCGGGAACGTGACGGTGGTGCCGGCGTTGAAGTTCGTGATGATGAAGTCGTCGAAGCTCAGCGAGAAGGCCAGCAGCGCGGCGGCCACGATGCCGGGCAGCACCAGCGGCAGGGTGATCCGCCGGAAGGTCTGCCACTCGCTGGCGTAGAGGTCCATGGCGGCCTCCTCCAGCCGCCGGTCCATCCCGGCCAGCCGCGCCTTGACCGTGACCACCACGAACGAGACGCAGAACATCACGTGCGCGATAACGATGGTCCAGAAGCCCTGCGGCACCCCGGCGGAGACGAAGAGGGCCAGCAGCGAGGTGCCCATCACCAGCTCCGGGGTGGCCATCGGCAGGAAGATCAGCACGTTGATGCCGGACCGGCCGCGGAAGCGGTGCCGGACCAACGCGAACGCCATCAGGGTGCCGAGCACGGTGGCGACCACGGTGGCGATGAAGCCGATCTGCACGCTCCGGACCACCGCGTCGCACATGTCGGAGGTGGCGCAGGGCTGACGCCAGTTGTCCAGGGTGAACTCGTTGAAGTCGTACGACAGCCGGCTCGACGGCCGGTTGAACGACAGCCCGGCCACCACCAGGATCGGCAGCGCCAGGTAGCCGAGCACCAGCAGCGCCACGATCATCACCCAGCGGTCGGCCAGCCAGCGGGACACTCTCATCAGAGAACCTCCTCCGTGCCGGCCTTGCGCAGGTAGCCGAAGACCACCGCGAGGATCGCCGCCATCAGCAGGAACGACAGCGCCGCGCCCTGCGGGTAGTCCAGCCGGACCAGGAACGCCGAGTCGATGACGTTGCCGATCATGTACTCGTTCGGGGTGCCGAGCAGCTCGGCGTTGATGTAGTCACCGCTGGCCGGAATGAAGAACAGCAGCGTGCCGGCGATCAGGCCGGGCATGGACAGCGGCAGGGTCACCCGGCGGAACGCCTGCACCGGGCTGGCGTACAGGTCACTGGCTGCCTCCAGCAGCCGGTAGTCCAGCCGTTCCAGGCTCGCGTACAGCGGCAGCACCAGGAACGGCAGGAAGTTGTACGTCAGGCCGAGCACCACCGCGAACGGGGTGGCCAGCAGCCGGCCGTCCGGGGCGAGCAGGTGCACGTCGCGCAGCAGGCCGACCAGCGCGCCGTTGTCCGACAGGATGGTCTTCCAGGCCAGCGTGCGGACCAGGAAGCTGGTGAACATCGGCGCTACCACGCAGACGAGCAGCAGGTTCTTCCACCGGCCGGCCTTCTGCGCGATGGCGTACGCCAGTGGGTAGCCGAGCAGCAGCGCCAGCACCAGGGCCAGACCGGCGTAGCCGAACGAGCGGAGGAACTGCGGCCAGTACGCCTGCAACACGTCCGGGTAGTTGCCGAACGCCCAGGTCATCGCGTACCCGGTGGAGAGCGAGCCGCTGGGGTCGTAGAGGCTGGCCGAGGCGAGCTGCACCAGCGGCACGCCGAAGAAGACCAGCAGCCAGGCCGCGCCGGGCAGCAGCAGCAGGTACGGCAGCAGGCGGTACTTCCCGGACCGGGCGGCCGGCGGCGTGGGCGGCGGCTGCCCCGATCCGGTGGGCACCTGGGCCAGGAGTGTCACGACGACGCACCCACCGGCTCGTCGAGCACCGGGGAGGTCCGATCGGTGTCGGCGGCATCCCGGGGCAGCAGGAACGCGTGCCGCGGGTCCCAGTACGCCACCGCCTCGCTGCCGACCGGAACCTGCGCCACCGCACCGCTGTTGGCCGCGAAGACCGACAGTTCGGTGCCCCAGCCGGTGCGCAGGAGGTACTGCGTGCTGACTCCGACGTAGGAGGCATCGGTGACCACCCCGGTGACGTGCTGGTGGCCCGCGGGCACCTGGTCGGCGGAGCCGACCAGATGGAGCTTCTCCGGGCGTACCCCCAGGTGGACCGGGCCCTGGTCGGCCCTGGCGCGGCCGGCGGGCACCGAGAAGCGCGCGCCGTGCGCGGTCACCGCGACCTCGCCGCCGCCGGTGCCGGCGGCTTCGCCGGCGAGCAGGTTGGACTGGCCGAGGAAGTTCGCCACGAAGGCGGTGGCCGGGAACTCGTAGATGTCGGCCGGGGTGCCGAGCTGCTCGATCCGGCCGGCGTTCATCACCGCGACGGTGTCGGCCATGGTCATGGCCTCCTCCTGGTCGTGCGTGACGTGCACGAAGGTGATGCCCACCTCGGTCTGGATCCGCTTCAGCTCGATCTGCATCTGCCGACGCAGCTTCAGGTCGAGCGCGCCGAGCGGCTCGTCCAGCAGCAGTACCTGCGGCTGGTTGATCAGCGCACGGGCCAGCGCGACCCGTTGCTGCTGGCCGCCGGAGAGCTGGGCCGGGCGACGGTTGCCGTAGTCGTCGAGCTGCACCAGCGACAGCATCCGCATGACCTCGTCGTCGACCGAGCGGATGCCACGTCGACGCAGCCCGAAGGCCACGTTCTCGAAGATGTTCAGGTGCGGAAAGAGCGCGTAGCTCTGGAAGACGGTGTTGACCGGGCGCTTGTACGGACGCAGCCGGGCGATGTCCCGGTCGCCGAGCAGCACCTGGCCGCTGGTCGGCTCCTCCAGACCGGCGATCATCCGCAGCGTGGTGGTCTTGCCGCAGCCGGACGCGCCGAGCAGGGCGAAGAACGAGCCCTGCGGGACGGTCAGGCTGAGGTCGTCGACCGCGGTGAAGATGCCGAACCGCTTGGTGAGGTTGGCCAGGCGCAGGTCGCCGGCGGGTGTCTCGCGCGCCATCCCCGTCACGCTCCGATGACCTGCTGGAACTTGCCCTCGAACTCCTTCTCCTGCTTCTCGTCCAGGGCCATGAACACCTTGGACTTCGACAGCAGCGCCTCGTCGGGGAAGATCAGCGGGTTGGCGGCCAGCTCCGGGTCGATCTTCTCCATCTCGGCCTGGGCGCCCTTGACGGGGCAGATGTAGTTGACGTACGCGGCGAGCGTCGCGGCGACGGCCGGCTCGTAGTAGTAGTTGATCAGCGCCTCGGCGTTGCCCTTGTGGGTGGCCTTGTTGGGGACCATCATGTTGTCGCTGAACAGCATCACGCCGGAGTCGGGTGCGACGAACTGCACCTTCTCGTTCTCGCTGGAGAGCTGGATGACGTCGCCGGACCAACCGATGCACGCGGCGATGTCGCCCTTTGCCAGGTCGGGTGCGTAGTCGTTGCCGGTGAACTTGCGAATCTGCCCCGAGTCGACGGCCTTCTTGAGCTTGTTGAGCGCGTCGTCGAACTGGGCCGTGGTGAAGTTGGCCGGGTCGTGCCCGTTGGACTGCATCAGCAGGCCCATGGTGTCGCGCATCTCGCTGAGCGCCGTCACCTTGCCCTTGAGATCGGGGCGGGTGAGCAGCTCGTCCACAGTGCGCAGCTCCTTGGTGACACTGCCGTTGTACGCCAACCCGGCGAGGCCGGACTGCCACGGGATGGAGATCCGGTTCTCGGTGTCGAAGGAGCGGTTGAGCAGTGACGGAAGCAGGTTGGCCTGGACGTTCGGGATCTTCGCAGGGTCGAGCTTCTGGATCCAGCCGAGCCGGATCATCCGGGCCGCCATCCAGTCGGTCAGCACGATGATGTCCCGGTCGGTGCTCTGGCAGGCCGCGAGTTGGTTCTGCACCTTGCCGAAGAACTCGTTGTTGTCGTTGATGTCCTCGGTGTACGTGACCTGGATGCCGCTCTTGGTGATGAACCCGTCCAGGCTGGGCCGCTTGGACTCGTCCTTCTCGTCCACGTCCATGTACTGCGGCCAGTTGGAGAAGGCAAGCTTCTTCTCGGTGCCGGAGAGGTCCTCGCTGACGCAGCCGGCCTCGGTCTGCTGGGCACCCTTGGTGCCACAGCCGGCGAGGCTGCCGCCAGCGGCGAGCAACGCAGCCGAACCGAGAGTGCCGGTGAGCAGTCCACGCCGGGTGAGGGGCCGGAGGGGAGTACGCATGACGACTCCTAGGGGGTCATCGTCGGCGGGCGGGACGGGGGTGGCGCGCCGGCGGGAGGTCAGGTGCCATGGACGACTGATCCTGACATGAGGTGACCTCCCTTACAAGGGATTCCGTTGCGGGAATAGCGATGCACGACGAAATACGCCAGACTGCGCGGGGACACACGCGCGACATCACGATTCGGGACATGGGGAACGGACGATGACGAACCGACAGCATGAGAACGGCACCGGCGGGCGACGGGTAGCTGTCCGTGAAGGTGCCAATCACGCTCTGCTGGACGACGTGGCCAAACAGATCATCGAACAGCTCCAGGAGGACGGCCGCCGGCCGTACGCCACCATCGGCAAGGCGGTCGGGCTCTCCGAGGCGGCGGTCCGCCAGCGGGTGCAGCGGCTGCTCGACTCCGGCGTGATGCAGATCGTCGCGGTGACTGATCCACTCCAGCTCGGTTTTCCCCGGCAGGCGATGATCGGCCTGCGTACCGACGGCGACCTGGAGGCGGTGGCCGACCGGCTGGCCGAGCTGGTGGAGGTCGACTACGTGGTGATCACCGCCGGGTCGTTCGACCTGCTCACCGAGGTGGTCTGCCGCAACGACGACCACCTGCTGGAGATCCTGCAACGGCTGCGCGCGGTGCCCGGGGTGCTCTCCACCGAGGCGTTCGTCTACCTCAAGCTGCGCAAGCAGACCTACACCTGGGGTACGGCCTGACGCATGCCCTTGATCCACTCGACATCCCCGATATCGCGGTATCAACCCTGCCCTGACACCGCAGTTTCGGCGATATGGAGTGGATCAGTGGGTCGGCTGGCGAAGAGCGTCGACGAAGGACGCCCAGGCGGCCGGAGCGAAGGTCAGGGTGCTGCCGTCGCGGTCCTTGCTGTCCCGGACCAGCACCCGGCCGGGCAGATTGTCGGCCACCTCAACGCAGTCGCCGCCGTTGTTGCTGCTGCGGGTGGCGGTACGCCAGCGGGCGTCGGTCATGTCCATGTCTTGGCCACTTCCCTGATCAGCTCGATCGACCGGCGTTGGGGGAACGCCTCGCCGGTGACGCTCTCCCACCTGCGTCCAAGGCTAGCGACGTCGATGGGATCGGTCACGACCTGACCGCGTAGCTGGTTGTCGAGATACGCCAATTCCGTCCCGTCGGGCAGCCGGCCCAGAACGAAGGGACCGGCCAGACCGGTGTGCCACGGACTGTCGGCCGGAATCACCCGGACCTGCACGTGCTCCCAGTCGGCCACCGCCGCGAGGTGCGCCAGTTGTCGGGCCATCACCGACCCGTCGCCGACCGGCCGGCGAAGCACCACCTCGTCGATCACCGCGATGAGTTGCGGTGGGTGGTCAGCGGCGAGGACGGACTGACGCTCGATCCGGCTCGTCACGATCTGGTCCACCTCGGCCGGCGCGACCAGCCCGCCGGTGCCCAGCACCGCGCGGGCGTACCCCTCGGTCTGTAGTAGGCCCGGCACCAGCAGCGGCTGATAGGACCGGATCGAGGTGGCGTCCTGTTCGAGTTCGGCCCAGGGGCGAAACCACGGCAGGTCGCGGCGGCGGAACGGCTCGGGCCAGAGGTCGGCGGCGTCTCGGCGCAGCACCTCCGCAACCGCGACCCGGGTACGCGGGTGTGGAATGCGCCCCGCGGCGAGCCACCGCGCCGCCGACTTCGGATGGACGTCAACCTTCTCGGCCAGCGACTCGACCGTCTCCCCCGCCTGGGCCATCGCCACCCGCAACGCCTCGTTCGCCACCGGATCCTCCTGCCAGCCAGGTGCACACTGCGGAGCACAGTAGCCACGCTCCGTGTCCGTGTCCGCCGACTACCGGGGTGTTGCGGTGGACGTGTTGGCGCGCATCCAAGACGCTCCGCAACGGCCCCGAAGGTGCTCTGCCACCGTCCCCCGCGCGCCCACGCCCCCGCGCCGCGCCGACCCGCCGGGTTGATCCACTCGACATCCCCGATATCGCGCTATCAACATCGCCCCAAGCCCCCACATCGGCGATATGGAGTGGATCAACCCGCTGCCAACGCCCGACGGCGGGCGGGCCGGGGCGTGGCGGGCGGCGGGCGGCGGGCGGTGGGGAGGCGGCGGGCGGGTGCTCATATTTGGGGCAGCTCGACAGCGGGGCGCGACCACACCCGCCGGGTCACAGGGCAGGCACCCGCCGACCAGGCCGGCCGCCCGTGATACGAATTCCGTTGCGCATACTGTAACCCCTCGCTGATTCCGTTGCGCTCGGGCCAGTGCGCCACCGATACCACTTGCCTCGGACCACAAGACTGTGCGATAACCGTTGGCAGAGCGGCCGGCGTCACCCCTTGGACCGGCCCGACGAACCGATGGGGCTGACATGGCCAACGCCACCGACCACCTGTGGATGCACTTCACCCGGATGGCGAGCTACTCCGCCGGCGAGGTGCCGACCATCGTGCGCGGCGAGGGCGCATACGTGTGGGACGCCCAGGGTCGCCGCTATCTGGACGGGCTCGCCGGGCTCTTCGTCGTCAACGCCGGCCACGGCCGCACCGAGCTGGCCGAGGCGGCCGCGAAGCAGGCCGGTGAGCTGGCGTACTTCCCGCTCTGGTCGTACGCCCACCCGAAGGCCGTCGAGCTGGCCGAGAAGATCGCCACGCTCGCCCCCGGCGACCTGAACCGGGTCTTCTTCACCACCGGCGGCTCCGAGGCCGTCGAGGCGGCGTGGAAGCTGGCCCGGGCCTACTTCAAGCGCACCGGCCAACCCAACAAGTACAAGGTGATCAGCCGGTACATCGCCTACCACGGCACCTCGATGGGCGCGCTGTCGATCACCGGCCTGCCCGGCATCAAGAGCGACTTCGAGCCGCTGGTGCCCGGCGCGATCAAGGTGCCGAACACCAACTTCTACCGCGCGCCGGAGCACGGCGACTCACCCGAGGCGTTCGGCCGCTGGGCCGCCGACGAGATCGGCCGGGCCATCGAGCGGGAAGGGCCGGACACTGTCGCCGCGGTCTTCCTGGAGCCGGTGCAGAACTCCGGCGGCTGCTTCCCACCCCCGCCCGGCTACTTCGAGCGGGTCCGGGAAATCTGCGACGCGTACGACGTGCTGCTCGTCTCCGACGAGGTGATCTGCTCCTGGGGGCGGCTCGGCGAATACTTCGGCGCCGTGCGCTACGGCTACCAGCCGGACATCATCACCACCGCCAAGGGCATCACCTCCGGGTATGCCCCGCTCGGCGCGATGATCGCCAGCGACCGGTTGATGGAGCCGTTCCTCACCGAGACCGGGATGTTCGCCCACGGGGTGACCTTCGGTGGCCACCCGGTGTCCTGCGCGGTGGCCCTGGCCAACCTGGAGGTCTTCGCCCGCGAGGACCTGATCGGGCACGTACGGGCCAACGAGGACGCCTTCCGATCCACCCTGGAGAAGCTGTACGACCTGCCGATCGTTGGCGACGTTCGCGGCGACGGCTACTTCTACGGCATCGAACTGGTCAAGGACAAGACGACCCGGGAGACCTTCGACGAGGCCGAGTCGGAGCGGCTGCTGCGCGGCTTCCTGTCCACGGCACTGTTCCAGGCCGGGCTCTACTGCCGGGCCGACGACCGGGGCGACCCCGTCGTGCAGCTCGCCCCGCCGCTGATCGCCGAGCAGCAGCACTTCGACGAGATCGAGCAGATCCTGCGCACGGTGCTCACCGAGGCATGGGCACGACTCTGACCGGCGATCCGGCCGGGATGCCCCGCTATCGGGAGCTGTCGCACTGGCTGTCCACCGTGGACGAATCGCTGACCCCGCGACCGACGCTGCCCGGCGACACGGACGCCGACGTGGTGATCGTTGGCGCCGGCTACACCGGGCTGTGGACGGCATACCACCTGGCCCGGGCCGAGCCTGGGCTCCGGATCATCGTGCTGGAGAAGGAGATCGCCGGGTACGGGGCGTCCGGTCGCAACGGCGGCTGGTGCTCGGCGCTCTTCCCCACCTCCCTGACCGGGCTGGCCCGCCGGCACGGACGGGACGCGGCGGTCGCCATGCAGCAGGCCCTGCACGAAACGGTCCGCGAGGTGGGCCGGGTGGTCGCGGCGGAGGGCATCGACTGCGACTGGGCGGACGGCGGCACGGTCACCCTGGCCCGCACCGGCCCGCAACTCGTCCGCGCGCGGGCCGCCGTGGACGAGGCCCGCGCGTTCGGTTTCGGCGCGGAGCACCTGACGCTGCTCGACGCCGGCGAGGCCGCCGCCCGCTGCGCCGCCGAGGGGGTACGCGGTGGGACGTACACCCCGCACTGCGCGACCGTGCACCCGGCGAAGCTGGTCCGTGGCCTGGCCCGGGTGGTGGAACGACTCGGGGTGGCCATCCACGAGCGCACCCCGGTCACCGCGATCCGGGCCGGCGCGGCGGTCACCGCCGCCGGCACGGTACGGGCGCCGGTGGTGGTCCGGGCGACCGAGGGGTACACGCCCACGCTGCCCGGTCAGCGGCGGGCCGTGGCACCGGTGTACTCGCTGATGGTGGCCACCGAACCGCTGCCGACGGAGACCTGGGCACGGATCGGGCTGGCCCAGCGCGAGACGTTCTCCGACCACCGACACGTGATCATCTACGGCCAGCGCACTGCCGACGGTCGGCTGGCGTTCGGCGGGCGCGGTGCTCCGTACCATTTCGGGTCCCGGGTCTCCCCCGACTACGACCGGGAGCCACGGGTCTTCGCCGCGCTGCGGCGGACGCTCGGGGAGCTCTTCCCGGTGCTCGGCCCGGATGTGCCGGTGACGCACACCTGGGGCGGGCCGCTCGGTGTGGCCCGGGACTGGGCCGCCTCGGTCGGCTTCGACCGGGCCAGCGGCCTGGCCTGGGCGGGCGGTTACGTCGGGGATGGGGTGGGCTCCAGCAACCTCGCCGGCCGCACCCTGGCGGACCTGATCCGTGGCGAACGCACCGAGCTGACCACCCTGCCCTGGGTCAACCACCGCTCCCCCCGCTGGGAGCCGGAGCCCCTGCGCTGGCTGGCGGTCAACGCCGGCCTACGACTCATGACCAGCGCCGACGCAGCGGAATCCCGCACCAACCGCCCGTCCCGCCGAGCCACCACCTTCTCCCGCCTCCTGGGCAACTAACCCCGCCCCCGCACGCCGCCTCTCCCTGTTGATCAAGAGGTTTCGGTCACCGAACGGCGCGATTTTGACGCAAACTTCTTGATCACCAGGGCGGAGCGGGCCTGGGGGGTGGGGTGGGGTGGGGGGTTAGTGGTTGGGGGGGATTACGCGGAGGTGGCCTCGGCGGCCGGTTTGGTGGGGGTTTTCGTGGTGCTGGTCGTCCGATGGGGGGCGGGGGGCCGGGCGGGCGGCCTCGCGGACCGCCTCGGCCAGCGCGACCAGGTCGTCGGTGGTGGGCGGCGGCGGCTCGAACTCGCCCTCGTGCCGGACCACGTCCCAGCCCCGCGGCGCGGTCAGGCTGCGGGCGTGCTGCTCACACAGGTCGTACGTGTGCGGCTCGGCGAAGGCCGCCAGCGGACCCACCACCGCTGTCGACTCGTTGTAGACATAGGTCAACGTGGCGACCGCTTGCCGGGGGCAGCCGTTACGGGAGCAGCGCCGTGGTGACCTCACGGCGGCAGGGTATCTCCATTACCGGGTCCGGCGCACCGCTTCGCGTTGCGACACGCCCGTCGTGGTGATCACAATCCGCCGACCCCGTCGCGCCGCGCCACGCGAGCGGCGCTGCCGCTGGCCAGCCCGACGCGGGCGCTACCCTTTGCCTCATGACGAGCCCGGAACACCGCCGCCCCGGCTCCGGCCGCCGCGCTCACCGCGACCGGCATGGACGCGGCCTGCGCGGGCGGCTGGTGCCGGCAACCGTGCCACTGGCGCGGACCAAGGCGGAGATCTTCGACGACCTGGTCCTGGACACCGTCGAGACGTTGGAGCGCCGCTTCGCCAAGGAGTTGGCCGGCGTCGAGTTCGCGGTCGAGGACGTCCCGCCGGACCTGAACGTCTACGACTCCGACGTGCTGGAGGACGGCGAGGTCCCGCTGGCCCGGCTGCTGCCCGGCCGCCCGGGCCGGCAGGAGGTGCCGCCGCGGATCGTGTTGTACCGGCGACCCCTGGAATTCCGGGCGATGGACCGCGAGGACCTCGCCGACCTCGTGCATGACGTGATCATCGAACAGGTAGCCAACCTGCTCGGGGTCGACCCCGACGAGTTGGCCTGAGCCGTCCCCGCACGGGCGAGCCGGGCGGCCCCCACCGCCCCGACCCGAGCCGCTCAGGCGACCCGCCGCTTCAACTTGCGCCGCTCCCGCTCCGAGAGCCCACCCCAGATGCCGAACCGCTCGTCGTGACCGAGAGCGTATTCGAGGCATTCAGTCTTGACCTCGCAGCGCGAGCAGATCCGCTTCGCCTCGCGGGTCGAGCCGCCCTTCTCGGGAAAAAACGCCTCGGGGTCGGTCTGCGAGCACAGCGCCCGCTCCTGCCACTCCGGCGCGTTTCCGAGCAGGTCGGCCACCTCAAGCTGGCCGTCCATCAAATGCCTCCTTGTCGCGCACCGGCGTCATCGCCGCTGCAACCCCCCACGCGAAAGGCGTGCTTGTCCGTCCGGTCCCGTTTTGTTGCGTTCCGCGCGAACAACCCCATTCAAATTACACGCGTGTAATGCGTGCGCCGTCAAGCCAAACTTGATAATGGAGTCGCCCTCCCGACACACCCGGCCGGACACTCGGACCGTCCAGCCTCGCAACCTGCCCTATCGATTCAGACCCCGGCCGAGTAACGCCCTCTCCGGCGAGTTGCCCGACTTTTCTGCCGTGGCGCTCCCACGACGGCTCGCCACCACGACGCCGCCAGGAACACTGAATGACCCCCTCCACAAAAGCTGATCTTGGTGGGAGACAGGTTAACGCGGCATGGCCCAGACCGCCCGTCGAGCCATGGACACCGCTCGCGCCCCGCTCACAATGTGGACGGGGCGCAACGGAGAAATTGTGTCGTGGGGTCAGCCGGTCGCCCCGAAATCCCTGCTCGGCCACACGAACTCAGCTATCTCTCCACCGTGGACAGAAACCGTCCCGACTCGCACATCGTCGTCCCACCAGACGGTATAGATGGCGGCCGGCAGATCGGGGTAGACCGCCGTGTGGAACGACCCGTCCCGCACCCGGCGTTCCCGCACCGCCGAGTGTGTCCGCTGCGCACCGTCCCGGCTGATCTCGATCTCGCGGCCGAGCAGATCCTGACCGGTGTAGACGATGAGGGCTCCGGTCTCACCGCCCAGATCGAGGACGACGCTCCCGGTCTCCGACGGCCCGTACGCGTGCTCGTGCATCCGCTGCTCCCCCGCGCCGCTCAGGACGACGCCGACGGGTTGTTGAACCCGTCGTACGGCGTACCCAGGTAGGGGAAGTTTCCGAGGAACGGGGCGCTCACGTCGGCGGCGCTCAGCCCCGGGGTGAGCGCGGCGGTCGCCGCGTCCGGACGGAAGGTCCTGTCCACCAGCGGGACGGTCAGCCCGGCGATCGCCCGCAGCGCGATGCTCACCACGTCGTCGCCGACCCGTCGCCCGTTCGGGAAGCCGGCCAGGTCACCGCCGAGCACGCCGAACCGGTCCGGCTGCCGACTGGGCGGGATCGCGGTGTTCAGCCGCAGCAGGTCGGCCTGCACATCCCCGGTGGTGTTGGTGAAGCCGTCGATCAGCCCGGCCGGCACGCCGGTGAGCAGGATCGCCACCAGGTCCGCGCGGGCCTTCTTGGCCTTGGTGAGCTTGTCCAGGTTGGGAAAGACGTCCGGGTAGAGCGCCGGCAGCAGCGCCGCCAGCTCGGGTTGCTCGACGAACTGCGCGAACCGCTTGTCCTCCGACGGCGGCAGCGAGTTCCACAGGTCCTTCTTGGACATCGGCACGATGACCTCGTTGAACAGCGGATTCCCGAGCCGGGAGACCTGGGTGAACGGGCCGGTCGCGGTGTCCGCGGCCCCTCTGTCGCCGAGCACCCGGACCTGCCGGCGGGACGCCGACGTCCACACCCCGATCACCGAGGCCCGGTCGGCCGCGCCGTACCGGTTGGCGCGCCGGCGCACGCGGCTCAGCGGCACCTGCACGGCGATGCTGTGCACGTTCATCCGGTCGGTGGCGTTGACCGGCTCCCCCTCGGCCTTGAAGATTTTCTTGCCGGCCACGTGCAGTTGCTGGAACGGCCGCAGCGTGCCGAGATCGAAGATCGCCCCCAGGTCGACGAAGAAGCCGTCCGCGCGCTGCCCGGCGAAGACCCGCTCCCCGGTGGAGAGCGAGTAGGTGGCCTGTCGGACCAGTTCGGCGTACTTCGGAGTGGAGAGCGGGCCGACGTTGCACGGCGGGCAGGGCAACTTGTGCGCCAGCCGATGCTCCCGGCCGTCGGCCACCCGGGTCAGGCTGTAGAACTGCCGCCGGTTCCAGTTCTCGCTGTCCAGCGAATCGATCGGGCCGGTGTTGTAAAGAAAACTGTTCGGATTCGTGATCTCGGTGGTGAATTCGAAGCGGTAGGTGACATCCGGACGACCGTCGCCGTCGTTGTCAATATGGATCTCGTAGCGCACGTCGTCACCGAACTCGAAGAAGTTCGGGCCCCCGGAGGGGAGCTGCAACGGCACGTAGTTGGCAATCAGCGTGACCGAGTCGGGCTTGTCGGGGCTGACGAACGCGTACAGGTCGGAGCTGTCGGCGACCGGATCCTTGGCTATTTCCGGGGCCTCGCGGTGGGAAGACATGGCGGACCAACCTCACTGGGCGGGGACAGGGTGGCGGGCGGAGCGTCGGGTCAGCGCCGGGCGGCGCGCCGCAGCCGGTCCGCCAGGCCGCGGTCGCGTACCTCGATCCGGGACTCACCGACGAAGATGTCCATCGTTCCGGAGGCGGCGTCCCGCAGGTGCACGACGATCGGGTCGTCGGCCCGGCCGGCCGCGCCCGGTGCGTTCTGTGCGGCTGACAGGCCCGGCACGGTGAGCGCGGCGGCGCCGAGGGTGGCGCTGGCCGCGGCGGTCAACGTCTGCCGGCGGGTCAGTCGCGGCCAGGGCCGCTTCCGCTGATCACTGGTCATGGGCAACCTTTCGGCGGCGGCGCGAACGCGCCCGGTGGGACGGACGGGTCCCGCGCCGCCTACCGACGCCGCCGGGCCCCAGGGACACCGGCGGCGGTCCTCGCCGCGACCGCCGCCGGCACCGCTTGGTACGGCCGGCGGCGGGAAAAGGTTCGACCTCAGGGCCGGACGTGACCGTACGCGGTCGTGCGCTTGCGCGCCGGGCGACCGGCCGCCGTGGCGATGGCCCGCAACTGCTCCTCGGTCCGCGCCGAGCCGTTGTCCGAGCCGGCCATCCGGGAGATGGTCTCCTCCATCAGCGTGCCGCCCAGGTCGTTGCAGCCGCCCTGGAGCATCGCCACGGTGCCCTCGTCGCCCAGCTTCACCCAGGAGCACTGGATGTTGTCGATCCGGCCGTGCAGCAGCAGCCGGGACATCGCGTGCACCACCCGGTTCTCCCGCCAGGTGGGCCCCGGCCGGGCGATGCCGGCGAGGTAGATCGGGGCGTTGGTGTGCACGAACGGCAGCGCGACGAACTCGGTGAAGCCACCGGTGCGGTCCTGCACACCGGCCAGCACCCGGAAATGCGCCAGCCACTGCCCGGGATGATCGACGTGGCCGTACATCATCGTGGAGCTGGACCGGATGCCCAGCTCGTGGGCGGTGCTGACCACGTCGACCCAGGCGGCGGCCGGCAGCTTGCCCTTGGTCAACACCCAGCGCACGTCGTCGTCGAGGATCTCCGCGGCGGTGCCCGGGATGGTGTCCAGCCCGGCCTCGCGCAGCTGGGTCAGCCACTCGCGCACCGGCACGCCGGCCTTCGCCGCGGCCGTGACGATCTCCATCGGGGAGAACGCGTGCACGTGCATCTCCGGCACCCGGGCCTTGATCGCACGCACGATGTCCGCGTACCCGGTGACCGGCATCTTCGGGTCGATGCCGCCCTGCAGGCAGACCTCGCTGGCGCCGGCCGCCCACGCCTCCTCGGCCCGGTCGGCCACCTGATCGACGGAGAGCCGATACGCGTCGGCGTCCCGCTCGCGCTGAGCGAAGGCACAGAACCGACAGCCGACGTAGCAGACGTTGCTGAAGTTGATGTTGCGGTTGACCACGTAGGTGACGTCGTCGCCGACCGCACCCTGACGCGCCTCGTCGGCGAGCCGGCACAGCTGGTCGAGCGCCGGCCCGTCCGCGCCGAACAGGGCCAGCGCGGCATCGGTGTGCCGGGGCTCCAGCAGCGCGGCCGGGTCGTCGGCGGCCAGCCGCAGCCCGGCCCGCAGGTCGTGGTCGCCGGCGAGGGCGGTCGGCCCGGCGGTCACCTTCGTGGCGACCTCCGCCCAGTCCCCGTAGACGCTGTCGAAGTCGCCACGCCGGTCGTCCGTCCGACCGGTGGTGTCGATGGTGGCGTGCAGGTCGGTCCGCCCGCCGAACACCTCCTCCGGCTCCTGCCACGGGCGGCCCTGCGGCCGGGCCGACTCGACCGCCAACCCGGTCGCCGGATCGGCCAGCGCGCTGACGTGCGGCAGCAGCCGCGGGTCGAGCCACGGGTCACCGGCGCGCACGTACTCGGGGTAGATGGTCAACCGCTCGCGCAGGGTGAACCCGGCCAGCTCGGTGTGCCGGGCCAGCTCCTCGATCTGCGGCCAGGGACGCTCCGGGTTGACGTGGTCCGGGGTGAGCGGGGAGACACCGCCCCAGTCGTCGATGCCGGCCCGCAGCAGCAGGCCGTACTCCCCGGCGATGAGGTTCGGCGGGGCCTGGATCCGGGCCTTCGGGCCGAGCAGCAGCCGGGCCACCGCCACCGTGGCGGCCAGGTCGTGCAGCTCCGCGTCGGGCATGCCGCGCATCGCCGTGTCCGGCTTGGCGCGGAAGTTCTGCACGATCACTTCCTGGAGGTGGCCGTACTCCCGGTGCGCGCGGCGGATCGCGAAGAGTGCGTCCACCCGCTCGGCCGGGGTCTCCCCGATGCCGATCAGGATGCCGGTGGTGAACGGCACCCCGACCCGGCCGGCGTCGTCGAGCACCCGCAGCCGGACCGCCGGCTCCTTGTCCGGCGAGCCGAAATGCGGGCCGCCCGGCTCGGACCAGAGCCGGGTCGCGGTGGTCTCCAGCATCATGCCCATGCTCGGCGCGACCGGCTTGAGCCGTTGCAGCTCCGACCAGGACAGCACCCCGGGATTGAGGTGCGGCAGCAGCCCGGTCTCCTCCAGCACCGCGACCGCGCAGGCGCGCAGATAGTCCAGGGTGGAGTCGTAGCCACGCTCGTCCAGCCAGGTCCGGGCCGCCGGCCAGCGCTCCTCCGGCCGGTCACCGAGGGTGAACAGGGCCTCCTTACAGCCCTGCGCGGCGCCCGCCCGGGCGATGGCCAGCACCTCGTCGCGGTCCAGGAACGGCGCCGGCAACCGGTGCGGCACGGTGGCGAACGTGCAGTAGTGGCAGCGGTCCCGGCAGAGCCGGGTCAGCGGGATGAAGACCTTCTTGGAGTACGTGACCACGCCGGGCCGGCCGGCGTCGCGCAGCCCCGCGTCGCGGATCCCACCGGCCACCCGGAGCAACTCGTCGAGCGCGTCACCACGGGCGGAGAGCAGCGCGGTCGCCTCGTCGACGTCCAGCGCCCGCCCAGTCGCGGCCCGGCCCAGGGCCCGCCGCACACTCGCCTCGCTCGGACCGGAGTGGGTGCGATCAACCATCCACTCAGCCTAGGCGCTGCGCCCGGCCGCCCCACTGGTCCCAGCCCGCAGGGTGGGAAAGGGCACGCCTCCCGCGTCCGGCCACGGTGGGCGCGGTCGGTCACGGGAGGCGTACGGGTGTTGGTGCGCAGCGCGGCCCGCACGGTCAGGCGCAGGCAGCGCGGCTGATCAGCGCAGCTGTTCCGGATGCTCGCCCGGGTTAATCCGCTGGGTACGGTCGCTGTCCACGCCACCGGGGAGGACGATGGCCTCGGTCGCGTCGACGGACTGGCGCGGGATGGCCTGCGTCGGGTCGGCCGACGGCGGCTGCCCGAACGGCGGTGCGGCCGGCATCGGCGGCGCGGACTGCGGGACGGGGTTGGCCGGCGGCGCAGACTGCGGGAACGGCGGGGCGGACTGCGGGAACGGCGGCGCAGACTGCGGGGCCGGCTGGAACGGCGGCGAGGGCTGACCGTACTGGCCGGGGTACTGCGCCGGCGGGTAGCCGCCGGGCTGACCGGGGGCCTGCCATCCGCCCGCCGGCTGGCCGCCGGGCTGCCCCGGGGCGGGCCAGCCACCCTGCTGCTGCGGCCAGCCCGGCTGGGGCTGGCCCGGCTGCGGCTGGCCGTAGACGCCCGGCTGCGGCTTCGGCCGGGGCACGTAGTACAGCTTCCGCCAGATCGTGTAGACCACCCAGGCCGCGACCGCGAAGATCATCAGCCAGGCGAAGCGGGTGAGTACGCCGAGCAGCACGTCGAGCACCTCGGCCTCGGCCAGCCGACCCACCATCCAGATCAGCATGGTCAACGTGCCGAGCAGCGCGCTGAACGCGTACTCGCCGAGTGCCACCTGCGTGATCAGCTTCGCCTTCGGCAGCACCGGCGAGATGTGGGTGGCCAGCAGCACGGCCAGCAGCGGCACGACCGCCGCCTCGAAGCCGATGAACGTGAAAGAGGCGCTGCCCGCACGGTCGGTGAAGGAGCTGAAGTCGCTCGGGATGAGTAGCCGCAGCAGGCCGACGAAGAGGAACACCGCGTTGGCGCCGAGCAGCGCGAGCGCACCCAGTTCGCGTAGTGGCTTGGTCAGCTGGCGGGCCTGCGTCGCGTCGGTGGACGCGGGCTCGGCGGGGCTGGTCACGAGCTCCTCCTCGGGGCCTGGACGGACAGGGCGCACGTGAGCCTAGTCTGCTTCCTTGTCATTGCTCATTGCTGAGCACTTCGGATGATTCGCTCTCCGCCTGGCGGGCCGGGCTGGAGTCCGGGAGCGGCAGTCTGCTCCGGTGGCGATCGGCCCGCGCCTGCACGATCTGCTTCACCACGTGGTGCGGGGTGCGCAGGGTGATGTCGGGATCACCATGTCGTCGCAGGACGTTGATCGCGGCGTTCACGTCGGCCTGCCACACCACCCCGCACGAGGTGCAGTGAAGTCTGTCACCGCTGCGGTGCCCGAGAGCGCCGCAGCGGTGACAGACTTGTGAGGTGTAGGCGGCGTTGACGTGCACGAGCGCAGAACCTCTGCGCTCCGACACGTTCGTCAGTGCCTCGGCGGTGACCCCTTTGGTCCACGCGGCGAGACGCCGGTTGGTGTTCCTGCCGAACTGCTTACGCCCGGCGAACGTCTTCGTTAGGTCTTCGGCCACCACGATGGCGGCGGTGTCGACCACCCGGTGCACGGCGGTGAAGATCTCCGTGCGCACCCGCGCCTGGTGACGGCCGGCCTGCCGGTCACGCTTGATCGCGCCCAGGTTGTTGCGGGCAATCCGGTCAGCTTTGGCGTGGTTGCCACGCAGGGCGGCGGTGTTGGCGACCGACCGCACCTTCGCACGGCGGCGGTTGCGTTCCTTGAGGCGGTCGGACTCGGTGGTCAGCAGGTGACCGAGACCTTCGCCGTGGTAGTTGCCGTCGGAGTCGGTCAGCGCCTCCGTGTAGCCCTTGTCCACGCCGATTGTCGCCTCACCGCACGGCCGCTGCGAGGTCTTCATCATGGCGGCGTCGATCTGGTAGTGGATCTCCACCCGGTCGCCGCGCAGGATCAGCCGCAAGGTGCCCGTTGGGACGAAGGTGGTGTTCAGCGGGATGCGGACCAGCTGGCGTCGCACGAGGCCGGGTACGGCCAGCCACAACCGCCCACGCGCGTCGACGCGTGTGTTGTGCTGGTCGGCGCGCACCACGATCTGGTCGCGGGTGCGGTTGTGCCCCCGCCGCCAGCGCGAGCGCATCAGCCGCGACAGATACGGGTCCTCGGCCCACCGATCAGCTTTGAGCAGACCGAACAGCCGCCTACGCTGGGCAGGGTCGCTGGTGTGGCGTCGGATGGCCCTGCGCACCGGCACCTTCGCGGCCTCGAAGTTCGCCGTGATGTCGGCCATCGCGTCGCGGACGGTCTCCTTCCACGCGTTGGCCAACACCCCGAACTGGCGGTGGGTGCCGTCGGCCAGCCAGCCGTCGCGGACCTGCCGGTCGGTGAGCCGAGCACCGCCAACCGAGGCGTAGCGCTGCCACACCTCGGAGCGCACCCGCCCCAGCCGCCGAGCCTGCTCAACGAGCGCGGCGTACTTGCCAGCGTTGAGCCGGTGCGAGTAGGCGATCCGGGTCGTCTTCACGCCGGGTCCTCGGTCAGGTCCACTGAGTTGAGCTGCTTCTCGTAGCGGCGTAGTCCAGACAGGCGGCAGGAGAAGGTGTGCACGATCGCCAGTAGGTCCTGCACCAGCTCCTGCCGGAACGGACGGCGATCTTGCCTTCCGCCTCCCACCGCCGGATGGTCGACGTCGACCGCCCCACCCGGTTTGCGAACTCCCCCGATCCGGTAAACGCTGCTCATTACACCCACTTGTAGCCACTTCCAGTCAAGAAATCAACCCTAGAGTCACTGCTCCCGGGCCACCAGCGAACCGGAGCGTCACGTGCGCGAGGATGGTCGACATGCGCATCGTGGTTCTGGCCGGCGGCATCGGCGGCGCCCGGTTTCTGCTCGGCGTCCGGGCGTACGCCCGCGAGGTCGGCGCCGAGGTGACCGCCGTAGTCAACGTCGGCGACGACCTGTGGCTGCACGGGTTGAAGATCTGTCCCGACCTGGACAGCGTCATGTACACCCTCGGCGGCGGCGCCGACCCCGAGCGGGGCTGGGGCCGAGCCGGGGAGACCTGGACGGTCAAGGAGGAGCTGGCCGCGTACGGGGCGGAGCCGACCTGGTTCGGCCTCGGCGACAAGGACATCGCCACCCACCTGGTACGCAGCACCATGCTCAACGCCGGCTACCCGCTGCATGCGGTCACGGAGGCGCTGGCGACCCGCTGGGAGCCGGGGGTACGTCTGCTGCCAGCGACCGACGACCGCCTGGAGACGCATGCTGTGGTCGACCGCGACTCGGGCCAGCAGGCGATCCACTTCCAGGAGTGGTGGGTGCGGTACCGGGCCGACATCCCCACCCACCGCTTCATCTTCGTCGGCGCGGAGACGGCGAAGCCGGCGCCGGGGGTGCTGGACGCGATCGGCACGGCAGATCTGGTGCTGATCGCGCCGAGCAACCCGGTGGTGAGCGTCGCACCGGTGCTGGCCGTGCCGGGCCTGCGCGAGGCGGTGGCCGACGGGCCCGCCCGGGTGGTGGGCGTCTCGCCGATCATCGGCGGTGCGCCGGTCCGCGGGATGGCCGACCGCTGCCTCGCCGTTCTCGGTGTCGAGTGCAGCGCGGCCGGCGTGGGCAGGCTCTATGGAGGCCGAACGGCCGGCGGGCTGCTGGACGGCTGGCTCGTGGACGAGCAGGACGCGGGCACGCTGGTGCCGGAGGTGACGGTCCGCGCGGTGCCGTTGCGGATGACCGACGATGCGGCGACGGCGGCGATGGTCCGCGCCGCGGTGGAGTTGTCGTGAGGCTGGAGATCCTGCCGGTGCTGGGCATCGGCCACGTGACCGAGGGCGACGACCTGGCCGCGTTGATCGCCAACGCCGCGCCCTGGCTGCGCGACGGCGACGTGCTGGTGGTCACCAGCAAGATCGTCTCCAAGGCCGAGGGGCGGCTGGTCGACGTCCCGGCGGACGGGCCCGAACGGCTCACCGCGAGGGACGAGGTACTGGCCGGGGAGACCGCCCGGGTGGTGGCCAGCCGGGGGCCGACCCGGATCGTGCAGACCCACCACGGCTTCGTGATGGCCTCCGCCGGGATCGACGCGTCGAACGTGGACAAGACCCGGCTGGTGCTGCTGCCGGTGGACCCGGACGCCTCGGCCCGGGCGCTGCGCGCCGCGCTGAAGGAGCGCTACGACCTGGACCTCGCCGTGATCATCACCGATACCATGGGCCGCCCCTGGCGCAACGGGCTGACCGACGTGGCGCTCGGCGTGGCCGGAATGCCGGCCATCCGCGATCACCGGGGCGAGGTGGACCCGTACGGCAACGAGCTGCAACTGACCCAGATGGCCGTGGTGGACGAGCTGGCGGGTGCCGGCGAGCTGATCAAGGGCAAGTGTGACCAGGTCCCGGTCGCGGTGGTGCGCGGCTACCTCTCCGCCACCCGCCCGGACGACTCCGTTGGCGCGCGGGCGCTGGTCCGCGACGCCGCCCAGGATCTGTTCTCGCTCGGCACCGCCGAGGCCCGGGCCGCAGGGCTGGCCGACGCCGCCACCCTGGCCGACGCGCCCGGCGCCACGTCGGCCGACCCGGCCGCCGCCCGGCGAGCGATCGACGCGGTCGCCGGGGTGGTCGCCCCCGGCACGGTCTTCACCCTGGTCGACGAAGCGGAGGTACGGGCCGGTCTGATCGCCGCGGTGCCCGGCTGGCCGGCCGGCGCCACCGCCCTGGTGCTCGGTTCGCCACCAGCCCCGGTCGACCCAATGGACCTGGTCCGCTTCGGCGCCGACCTGCACCGGCTGCGCGTCGCCCTGGCCGCCGAAGGCATCGGGTCGGCCCTGCTCCCCCCGCCCGCCGGCAGCCCGGCCAGCGCCGCGCTCGCCCTGTAGACGGCTGGCCGGGTCAGGCGTCCAGCATGGCCCGGCCGAGCGGAGTCAACGTGTGCAGCACGGTGTTGCGTTCCCGGTGACTGACCAGCAGGCCGGCGTTGCGCAGCACGGTGGCGTGCTGGCTGGCCGCCGCCGGTGAGATGTTGAGCCGGCGGGCCACCTCGCCGGTGGTGCAGCCATCGTCGCTGGCCTGCAACACCGCCGCCCTGGTCCGGCCGAGCAACGCGGCGAGCGAGTCCCGGACGGAGCCCGGCACGGTCGGTGCGGCGCCGTCGGCCGGCGCCAGCCCGCCCAACCGGTCCACCGGATAGACCAGCACCGGCGGCAGCGCCGGGTCGAGCAGGGCGACCGGGGTAGCCGCGCAGAAGAACGACGGCACCAGCAGCAGCCCCCGGCCGTCCAGGTGCAGCTCCCGGCTGTGCGGGTAGTCGCGGACCTCAAGCACCCCGCCCTCCCAGCGCATCGCCGGTCGGAGGCTGGCCAGCAGCCCCTCCACGCCGCCGTCGAGCAGGGCCCGGGCCCGTCGGGTCCGGTCCGCCTCCACCGCGGACTGGATCCGGCTCCAGTACGGGCTGATCGCCAGCGACCGGTACTGCTCCATCGACTCGGCGAGGTGACGCAGCACGTCCACGTCGCCCCGGGCCAGTGCGGAGGCCGAGGACGGCAGCGGGTTCTCGGAGGCCAGCACGGTCAGGTCCCGGTGCAGCACCTCCTTGGGGGTGCTGCGGACCGCGTCCAGCCCGGCACCGAAGCCGTGGACACTCGCGTACGGGGTGAGGAAGTCGGGGAAGTAGCCGCGCGGCGGGTTCAGCGCGAAGAGCAGCCGGAGCTGGTCGGAGGCGACGTCCTGGCGCAGGTGCCGGGCAACGGTGCGCCGCCAGTTCGACGTCAGCGGATCGCGGTTGCGGCCCTGCAACACGTGCAGGCTGAGGACCGACTCCCAGACCGGGTCCGCCGCCGGCGCCACCCGGGTCCGGAGGATGTCCTCGCCGGAAAAGTGGATCTTCAGCATGGAGTGCTCCCGTGTCGCCAGCAGAGGGACGCCGGGCGACCGTTCGACTCTACCTGGCCGGCAATTATCTCCATCTTTAAGCCAGGGCTGAAAAACCTCGACGCCTCCGGGGGCGGTTCGGCATGCTTCCAGTTGCCCGTACACGGCACCGGCGCGTCTCGCACGCACCCGGCACCGCGGGACCGGGGAGGACCGGTGATCGGGCGGCACCACGAGGGTCTGCGGCCCTTGCTCCGCAGAGGTGCCGTCCGGTCATCCGTCGTCACAACATGACGCCGTCCCACGAATTCGACGAGTCGCAGGGTCACCGCGCAAGCCTACGGACCGGGCGCTCGTACAGTGGCGGGGTGCCCGACACCGCGTTCACCGGACCCGCCGCCCACCCCAGCGCCTACGCGACGCTGCACGCCGACGCCACCGCGCTGCTCGACGGCTGGCGACCCACCGGCCCGGCCGCCGCCGAGGCGCGGGACCGGACCCTCGCGCTGCTCGCCGCCGGGCCCGTCGCGATGAGCCGACCACACCGCCCCGGGCACGTCACCGCCAGCGCACTGGTGCTGGACCACACCGGCTCGCGGGTGCTGCTCTGCCTGCACGGCAAGTTCGGGCGCTGGGTGCAGCTCGGCGGGCACTGCGAGCCCGACGACCTGACCCTGGTCGGCGCCGCGCTGCGCGAGGCCACCGAGGAGTCCGGAATCGCCGGCCTGCGCATCGACCCCGTGCCGATCGACGTGGACATCCACCCGGTGAGCTGCCAGGGCGGCTCGCTGCACCACGACGTCCGGTTCGCGGTGGTCGCCCCGCCCGGCGCGGTGGAGCAGGTCAGCGACGAGGCCCAGGCGCTGGGGTGGTTCCCGCCGGACCGGCTGCCCGAGCCACTGGCCGGCGGGACCGTGCAACTGGTCGCGCCGGCCCTCGCGGCCCTCAGACGTAGCCCTCTTCGCCCCGCTCCTTGAGCTCGTCGACCAGGGCCTTGACGTCCTGGGCCCGGTCGCGTGGGCAGACCAGCACCGCGTCCGGTGTGTCCACCACGATCAGGTCACGCACCCCGAGGACCGCCACCAACCGGCCGGACTGCGGCACCACCACCAGGTTGGCGCTGTCCCGCAGCAGCACACCCGGCTTGGAGCCCGCGCCGAGCACCACGTTGCCCGCCGCGTCGGCCGGCAGCACGTCACCGAGGGTGTGGAAGTCGCCGACATCGTTCCAGCCGAAGTCGCCCGGCACCGTCGCCACCCGACCGGCGGTGGCCGCGCCCTCCATCACCGCGTAGTCGACGGAGATCTTCGGCAGGGTCGGCCAGACCGTACCGAGCATGTCGTCCTGCTCCGGTGTGCCCCAGGCGGCGGCGATCGCGGTGACCCCGGCGTGCAGGGCGGGCTGCTGGCGGGCCAACTCTTCGAGGAACACGTCAACCCGCCAGACGAACATGCTCGCGTTCCACAGGTGCCGGCCCGAACGGACGTACGCCTCGGCGACCTCGGCGGCCGGCTTCTCCTTGAACTCGGCCACCGGGCGCCACGGAACGCCCTCGATCGGATCGCCGGTCTCCAGGTAGCCGTAGCCGGTCTCCGGACGGGTCGGCGTGATCCCGACCGTCATCAGCATGCCCTGCTCGGCTCCGCGGACCGCCTCCCGGACCGTACGCACCCAACTCTCCGGGTCGCCGATCAGGTGGTCGGCGGCGAAGCTGCCCATCACCGCCTCCGGGTCGCGCAGCGAGATCACCGCAGCGGCCAGCGCGATCGCCGCGCAGGAGTCCCGGGGCGAGGGCTCGACCAGGATGTTCTCCTCGGGCAACCCGGTGAGCTGCCGCGCCACCGCCGCGACGTGCGCGGCACCGGTGACCACAAGGGTGTGATCCGGTGTGGCCAGCGGCGCCAGCCGCTCCACGGTCGCCTGGAGCAGCGACGCGTTGGAGCCGGTCAGCGGATGGAGGAACTTGGGATGACCGGCGCGGGACAACGGCCACAACCTCGTGCCACTGCCACCTGCCGGAATGACCGCATAGAGCATCCGCACATCATGCCCGAAGGACCTGGACCGGGTGGGCAGGTCCGCAGCCGGCTGCCCGGCCGGTCAGGAGCGGGCGCGGCTCCAGGCGGCGATGTGCACCTCGGCGCTCGACTCCCAGGTGAACTCCTTGGCTCGATCGAAACCGGCCTTCGCCAGCGACAACCGGCGCTGCTCGTCGTCCAGCAGGGCGGCCAGGTCGGTGCCGATCTGCTCCGCGTCCTCTGAGGTGTACGCGACCGCGTCGCCGCCCACCTCGGGCAACGAGAGCCGGGGCGTGGTCAGCACCGGGGCGGCGCACGCCATCGCCTCCAGGATCGGCAGCCCGAACCCCTCGCCATAGGACGGGTAGGCCGCCACCAGCGCACCACCGAGGAAGCCGGGCAGGTCGGCGTAGCGCAGGTAGCCGGGCCGCAGCAGCCGCAGGTGGGAGGGGACCTCGGCCACCGCCCGGTCGATGTCGTCGTCGTGCCCCTGCCCGCCGGCGATCACCAGCGCGGGCGGGTCGGCCCGGTCGGCCACCGCCCGGGCCCAGCCACGGATCAGGTTGGGCACGTTCTTGCGTGGCTCCTTGGCCCCGAGGAAAGCCACGTAGCTGCTGTTGCCCAGCCCCAGCCGGGCGCGCACGCGGGCCTTCTCCTCCTCGCTCGGCGCGTGGAAGGCGGCGTGGTCGACGCCGTGGTAGGCCACGTCGATCCGGGTCGGGTCGGCGTCGAGCAGCCGGATCAGCTCGTCCCGGGTGGCCTTGCTGGGCACGATCACCCGATCGGCGCGGCGCAGCGAGGTCTTGATGGCGCTGCGGAAGAACGTCCGGCGGGACTTGTCGTAATGCTCCGGCTCGGTGAAGAACGTCGCGTCGTGCACGGTGACCGTCACCGGACACCCGGCCCGCAGCGGGCAGGTGTAGAAGGGCGAGTGCAGCACGTGCGCACCCACCTGCTGAGCGAGCAGCGGCAGCCCGGTCTGCTCCCAGGCGAGCCGCGCCGGGCGGTGCGCCACGGCGGCCGGGGCGGGGATGATCTCCGCGCCGGGCAGCATCCGGGTGTACCGCTCCAGGTCGGTGCGGAGGCTGACCACCGCCAGCTCCACCCCCGACCCGCACACCTTGCCGAGGGCACCGAGCAGACCGTCGACGTATCGACCGACACCACCACGGTCGGCGGGGACACTCGTGGCGTCGATGAGCACGCGGGGCGGGCGACCGGCGGTCACGGGGCGACTCCTTGTAAATGGCGGGTCTGTGGGCAACAACACTCCGGTGGCCAAGCCTACGCTGGAGCACGGGGCCGACGCTGACTGCGACCCGACGGTACGCCGACTTGTCACCGTCTTCGAGTACGGGCCACAGGGGCGTATCGTTCGCGCCGATGGCCGACAACATTGCCCGGGTGTTCGCCGACGCGATCGCGACCGACCCGACCCGACCGTTGCTGACCTGGTACGACGACGCCAGCGGCGACCGCACCGAGCTTTCCGGCGCCACGCTGGCGAACTGGGTGGCGAAGACCGCCAACCTTCTCGTCGACGAGGTCGGCCTCGCACCGGGCACCCCGGCCGGGGTGCTGCTGCCGCCGCACTGGCAGACCGCAGCGGTGCTGCTGGGTTGCTGGTCGGCCAAACTGGCCGTGGTCGACACGCCGGGCGACGTGGACGTGCTCTTCGCCGCCGCCGACCGGCTCGACGAGGCGCAGTCCTGGTCCGCCGACGAGCGGTACGCCCTCGGGCTGTCCCCACTCGCCGCCCCGCTGCGACAGGTGCCACCCGGGTTCGCCGACTACGTGGTCGAGGTACGCCGGCACGGCGACCACTTCACCCCGCAGCCCGGGCCAGGCCCCGCCGACGGGCCCCTGCTGGCCCGCGCCCAGGCCCGCGCCACGGAGCTGGGCATCACGCCCGGTGCCCGCATCCTGATCGACACCGCCCGGTACCCGGACCCGGTGGACTGGCTACTCGCCCCGCTGACCCAGGCCGCCACCGTCGTCCTCTGCGCCAACCTCAACCCCGCCAGCCTGGCCGCCCGCACCACCACCGAACAGGTGACCCACACCCTGCCCTGACCCACCGCCGCCAGCGTCAGGCGGGGGTGTTGTTGGGGGCACGGCGTTGGGCGAAGGTGGCGAAGGCGGTCAGGGACTCGGGGTTGACCAGGGCGCCCTTCGCGGCGGCCGAGTCGACCGGAGTGCCGGTGAGGATCTTCTTGACCGGGACCTCCAGCTTCTTCGCCGAGAGGGTACGGGGCACCGCGCGTACCTGGTGGATCTCGTCGGGCACGTGCCGGGGCGACAGGGCGGTACGCAGCTCGCGGCTGATCTTCGCGCGCATCGGGTCGTCCAGCTCCAGGCCCTCGGCGAGCACCACGAAGAGCAGCAGCTCGCCGGCGCCGCCCTCGTCGTCCTCCAGGTGCACGACAACGGAGTCGACCACCTCGTCCAGCCCCTCGACCACCGAGTAGAACTCGGCGGTGCCCAGCCGCACGCCGCCACGGTTGAGGGTGGCGTCCGAGCGTCCGGTGATCACGCAGCCGCCCCGGGCGTTGATGGTGATCCAGTCACCGTGCCGCCAGACGCCCGGGTAGACGTCGAAGTACGCCTCCCGGTAGCGGGTCCCGTCCGGGTCGTTCCAGAAGCCCACCGGCATGCTCGGCATCGGTTCGGTGATCACCAGCTCACCCAGCTCGCCGATCACCGGGGTGCCGTCGGCGGATCGGGCCTCCACCTTGGCGCCCAACGCCCGGCAGGCGATCTCACCGGCGTACACCGGCAGCAGCGGCACCCCACCGACGAAGCCGGTGCACACGTCCGTGCCGCCGGAGAGCGACTGGAGCTGGAGGTGGTCGCCGACGGTCTCGTACACCCAGGTGAAGCCCTCGGCGGGCAGCGGCGCACCGGTGGAGCCGACGCCGCGCAGCGCGGACAGGTCGGCGACCTCGCGGGGCACGAGACCGGCCTTGCGGCAGGCCAGCAGGAACGGCGCCGAGGTGCCGAAGTACGTGGTGCCGGTCTCCGCCGCCAGCCGCCACAGCCCGCCCAGATCGGGCTCAGCCGGCCGGCCGGGCTCCGCCCGGACCGCCGGGTTGCCGTCGAACAGCACGATGGTCGCGCCCACCGCCGGACCGGAGACCAGGAAGTTCCACATCATCCAGCCGGTGGTGGTGAACCAGAAGAACCGGTCGGCCGGGCCCAGGTCGTGGTGCAGGGCGAGCATCTTCAGGTGCTCCAGCAGGATGCCGCCGTGGCCGTGCACGATCGGCTTGGGCAGCCCGGTGGTGCCCGAGGAGTAGAGCACGTACAGCGGGTGGTCGAACGGCACCGGCGTGAACGCCAGCGGCTCGTCGGTGGGCGCGGCCAGGTCGGCCCAGCCCAGCGCGTCCACTGGCGCGGCCTCTGTCGGGTCCAGGTAGCCGATCCCGACGGTGTGCCGCAGCGACGGCAGGGCGGCCCGGATGGCGGCGACCTCGGCGCGCCGGTCCACCGGCTTGTCGCCGTACCGGTAGCCGTCCACTGCGACCAGCACGGTCGGCTCGATCTGCTGCCAGCGGTCGACGACGCTGCGGGTGCCGAACTCAGGCGCGCAGGACGAGAAGATCGCCCCGAGGCTGGCGGTGGCCAGCAGCAGGACGTACGTCTCGGGGATGTTCGGGGCGTACGCCGCCACCCGGTCACCGGCGGTGACGCCGAGCCGGCGCAGCCCGGCCGCCACCCGGCGGACCTGTTCGCGCAGCTCGGCGGCGGTCAGCGTGACCGGCGCGCGGGTCTGCCCGTGCGCGATCACCACCGGGTCGTCGTCGGCCCGCCCGGGCATCCGCAGCACGTTTTCCGCGTAGTTGAGCGTGGCTCCGGGGAACCAGCGGGCGCCGGGCATCCCCCGCTCGGCCAGGGTCGCCGTCGGCGGGGTGTGCGCCACCACCTCGAAGTGGTCCCAGATCGAGCGCCAGAACGCGTCCAGGTCGGTGACCGACCAACGCCACAGCGCGTCGTAGTCGGCGAAGTCCAGCCCACGGTGCTCCCGCAGCCAGCGCAGGTAGTCGCCGATGCGGGTCCGCTCCAGTACGTCCGCCGGCGGCGTCCACAGCACGTCACCCACTGCTCCACCCTCCCCCTGGCCCGGCACGACACTGTGATTGGGCCGTGGCGCCATCTTGCCCTACCTCGAAGCGCCATTCTGCGCACCGGGTACGGCCACCGACGCGTGCCCACGCCACATGCCCCAGCCGCGACCTGTGTGGGCCGCCGCTCAACCCGCCCCGGCCCGACCGCGTTCAGCCCGCGCGGTGCGCCTGGATGGCGCGGCGGCGAGCGAGACGGTGGGCACGACGGATCTCCGCCTCCCGGTACCGGCGCTCGTCCTCCGGCGTTTCCGGCAGCACCGGGCGGACCATCCGCGGCGCCCCGCCCACGTCCACCCCGACGAAGACCAGGTACGCGGTGGCCACCCGGACCGGCGCGTCCTCGGCCGAGTCCCACCGCTCGGCGACCACCCGCACGCCCACCTCCATCGAGGTCTGCCCCGTCCAGTTCACCTGGGCGTGCGCGTGCACCAGGTCGCCGACCCGGACCGCCTCGGAGAAGACGATCTCGTCGATCGCCGCGGTCACCGCCGTGCCGCCACTGTGCCGCGCGGCGGCAGCCCCCGCCACGTCATCGACGAACTTCATCAGGACCCCGCCGTGCACGGTGCCGTAGAGATTCACGTCGACGGCGGTCATGATCTTACTCAGCGTGACCCGGGAGTACGACGTCGGCTTGCCGGTCGGAGCGGCGGAGAGGTGCTCGGTCATGCCGGAAACGGTACGGTGCGCGGATGCGACATCTCTGGAGCTTCCTCGCCGGGCTGGTGGTGGCGCCCATCACCTGGGTGTTGGTCACACTGGGGCAGGACGGGTCGAGCCGGACGGTCGACCGCTGGGTGGAGATCGGCACCTTCAACACGGCCAACCTGATCGAGCCGGCTGTGTACCTCGGTGTCGGTGCTGTCCTGCTCGGCCTGCTCGGCACACTGCGCGTCTCGCCGCTGGGCCCGCTGGTGGCCGGGCTGCTGCTGGCCATCCCGTACGTCGGGATGTTCATGGCACCGTTCGAGGTGCGGGATGCGATCCCGCAGGGGTGGAAACTGTTCGGCGATCCGCTGCCGCTGCGGCTACCGCTGGAGAACGGCACCCTCTTCCTGATCGGCCTGCTGCTGCTGATGGCGACGTTCAGCAGGCAACGCTGGCAGGCCTGGCCGCGTCCGGCGACCGAGCCGGCCGCGACGCCAACACCCGTGCCAACGGACGGCCCCCCGAGCGACAACCCCACACTGACCGACTGGCCGCCCCGCGAGCCCGCGGAGCGCGACACCACCCCGGTCACCCTGGGTTACCCGGCCGATCCGACACCGACCGACCCGCTGCCCCGCCGGGTGGGTGGCGAGTCGCCGTGGTCCGCGCCGCCGCGCGGCCAGTCCCGCCCCGAGGACACCACCGAAATCCGCTGATCATCGGGCGGGCCGGGTGACCGGCCCGCCCCCTAGTGCACGGCGACAGCCAGGTCCGGGTCGACGGTGCCGAGGTCGGCGCGGGGAACGACGAGGAGCATGACCGCCAGCGCGGCGGCCATGCCGCCCGCGATCACGATCGCCATCGGCACGCTCCCGGTGCCCAGGAACCCCACCAGGGGTGCCGACACCGCGCCGATGCCGAACTGCACGGCGCCGAGCAGCGCCGCGGCGGTCCCAGCGGCCTCGCTGTGCCGGGTCATCGCCAGCGCTGGTGCGTTCGGCAGGGCCAGGCCCGCCGCGGCCAGGACCAGCCACAGCGACGCCAACAGGGCGCCCAGGCCACCGAGGCCGGTCACAGCGAACATGATCAGCAGCAGCCCGGCCGCCGTCCCGGCGATCAGGGCGCTGACCAGGATCTGCTGTGGGGTGAAGCGACGCAGCAGCCGGACGTTGAACTGGGTGGCCCCGATCAGGCCGACCGAACCCGCCCCGAAGGCCAGGCCGAACTGCTGCTCGTCGAGGCCGTACTGCTCCTGCAGCACGAAGGACGACCCGGAGACGTACGCGAACAGGGCGGCCATGGCCAGCCCGGCGACCAGCACCAGACCGATGAAGGCCCGGTCGTTGAACAAGCGCCGGTAGTCGCGCATCGTCGCACCCACCCCGCCATGCCGGCGGCGAGCCACCGGCAGGGTCTCCGGCAACCGGAGCGCGGCCACGACGGTCAGCAGCACGCCCAGCACCGCCAGCGTCGCGAAGACACCCCGCCACTCGGTCCAGCGCAGCACGCCGCTGCCCAGGGTCGGTGCGAGGATCGGCGCCAGGCCCATGACCAGCATCAGCCGGGAGAAGATCCGGGCGAAGGCGGCACCGCTGAACAGGTCGCGTACGACGGCGGTGGCGACCACGGTGGCGGCCGCCACCCCGAGGCCCTGCAGCACGCGCAACGTGCCGAGCACGGCGATGCTGGGCGCGAACACGCACAGCACAGATGCCACGACGTGCACGACCAGCCCGGCCAGCAGAGGTGTACGCCGCCCGACCACGTCGGAGAGCGGCCCGATCAGCAACTGGCCCAGCGCGAGGCCGACCAGGGTGCCCGTCAGCGTCAACTGCACCGCGGTCTCGGTGGTCTGCAGACCGGCCGTGATGGCGGGCAGCGCCGGCAGGTACATGTCGATGGTCAGCGGCCCGATCGCGATCAGCGCGCCCAGCACGAGCACGAGCTGCACCCGTTGGCGTTTGGTCATCAGGTCGCCGGGCAGCACCTCCTGCTCGGCGGCGGAACCGGGGCGGGTCTTGTCCACCAACTGCTTCATCATCTCGATCTCTCTGCGTGTTCGTAGACGTCGTTGGGCGCGCCCGACGCTGGGCAGCGAGTGGAGGACAAGGCAAGGGACGGCGGCACGGATCAGCCGGAGGTCAGGTGCGTTGATTCTCCCCGGTCGTCAACGACACGAACCCGCACGAAATGCTCGGTGTGTGGGGAGTCACGTGTGCCCTCGTGGCACAACACAGGCGGCCGACCGAGAAATTCAACTCGGTCGGCGCCCGGGATCTGACTGGGAGGAAAGCCTAGGCAACGCCGTTGAGCAGCTGCCGCGCCATGACGATCCGCTGCACCTGGTTGGTGCCCTCGTAGATCTGGGTGATCTTGGCGTCCCGCATCATCCGCTCGACCGGGTAGTCCCGGGTGTAGCCGTAGCCACCGAGCAACTGCACCGCGTCGGTGGTGATCTCCATGGCGGCGTCCGAGGCGAAGCACTTGGCCGCCGCGCCGAAGTAGGTCAGGTCCGCGTCGCCACGCTCGGACTTGCCGGCCGCAGCGTAGGTGAGCTGCCGGGCCGCCTCCAGCTTCATGCCCATGTCGGCGAGCATGAACTGGACGCCCTGGAACTCGGCGACCGCCTTGCCGAACTGCCGGCGCTCGGCCACGTACCCCTTGGCGTAGTCGAGCGCGCCCTGCGCGATCCCGATGGCCTGCGCGGCGATGGTGACCCGGGTGTGGTCCAGGGTCCGCATCGCGGTGGCGAAGCCGGTGCCCTCCGCGCCGATGATCCGGTCCGCCGGGATCCGCACGTTGTCCAGGTAGACCTCACGGGTCGGCGAGCCCTTGATGCCGAGCTTCTTCTCCGGGGCGCCGAAGCTGACCCCGGCATCGGACTTCTCGACCACGAAGGCGGAGATGCCCCGGGACCGGGCAGTCGGGTCGGTGACGGCGAAGACGGTGTAGAACTCGGAGACGCCGGCGTTGGTGATCCAGCGCTTCACACCGTTGAGCACCCAGTGATCCCCGTCACGTACCGCGCGGGTGGTCATCGACGCCGCGTCGCTGCCCGCCTCCGGCTCGGAGAGGCAGTACGAGAACATCGCGTCCCCCGCCGCCACCGGCGTCAGGTAGCGGCGCTTGAGCTCCTCGGAACCGGACAACAGCAGCGGCATCGTGCCAAGCTTGTTGACCGCCGGGATCAGCGAGGAGGACGCGCAGGCCCGGGCCACCTCTTCGATCACGATGGCGGTGGCCAGCGCGTCCGCGCCCGCACCGCCGTACTCCTCGGGGATGTGCGGGGCGTGGAAGTCGGCCGCCCGCAGCGCGTCGTAGGACGCCTTCGGGAACTCACCGTTCTCATCGGCCTCGGCGGCGTGTGGGGCCACCTTCGCCGTACAGACCTCGCGGACCGCCTCCCGGATCGCCACGTGCTCCTCAGGCAACCGGTAGACGTCGAACGACTCCCCTGCGGCCATGTCGGCCCCTCCCCTTCACCGCTATCATGCGCAGTCTGTAGCGTCTCCTGACCGCCGACGGCGCAGACTGAAGACTAGCGACTGCAGTTCAAGTGATGTTACCGGCGCGTAGGTATAGACATGACGGAGCACCCAGGCCGCTGCGCGATGATGGAAGAAGACAGTTGAGCCACCCCTCCGGTGCCCGGCCAGGCGCCGCAGCAAAATGCGACGCGACGAAGCGCCGCCAGTGCGAGCGGAGAAGACAGGCGTGACGATCCCCTATCCCACCATTCAGCCGACCCCCGCCATCGCCGCGGTGACGCCGCCCTCGGGTGCGGCCCGGCCGCGGGTGACCTTCCTGGGGACCGGTTACCTGGGTGCGACGTACGCCATCTGCTACGCCGAGCTGGGGTACGAGGTGCTCGGGTTCGACGTCGACGCTGACAAGATCGCGATGCTCAACGCCGGTCAGGTGCCGATCCACGAGCCCGGCCTGGACGAGCTGCTCAAGCGCAACCTGGCCGCCGGCCGGCTGCGGTTCAGCACCGACATCGCCGAGACCGCCGACTTCGGTGACGTGCACTTCATCTGCGTCGGAACCCCCCAGCGCGCCGACGGGATGGGCGCCGACCTGTCGTACGTCGAGGCCTCGGTGACCAGCCTGGCGCAGCACCTCACCCGCAAGGCGCTGATCGTCGGCAAGTCCACCGTGCCGGTGGGCACCGCCGAGTGGGTGGAGCAGCTGGTCGGCAAGCACACCCCCAACGACCTGGGCGTCGAGGTGGCGTGGAGCCCCGAGTTCCTCCAGGAGGGCTTCGCCGTCGACGACGTGCTGCGCCCCAACCGGATCGTGGTCGGCGTGAAGAGCGAGTGGGCCAACGGCATGCTCTACGCCGCCCACAAGGGTGTCTTCGACCTGGCCGCCACCGAGGACCGCGAGGTGCCCCTGGTGGTCACCGACTTCGCGACCGCCGAGCTGGTCAAGGTCGCCGCGAACGCCTTCCTGGCCACCAAGATCTCCTTCATCAACGCGATGGCCGAGGTCTGCGAGGCCTCCGGCGGCGACGTCACCCAGCTGGCCCGGGCGATCGGCTACGACCCGCGGATCGGCAACCGGTTCCTCCAGGCCGGTCTCGGCTTCGGCGGCGCCTGCCTGCCCAAGGACATCCGGGCCTTCCAGGCCCGGGCGCAGGAACTGGGCGCCGGCGAGGCGCTGCGCTTCCTGCACGAGGTGGACCTGATCAACCTGCGCCGCCGGACCCGGGTGCTCCAGCTCGCCGCGGACCTGCTCGGCCGCCGCTCCGGGCCGGCCGGCCCGGACTTCTCCGGCACCCGGATCGCCGTGCTGGGCGCCACCTTCAAACCCAACACCGACGACGTCCGCGACGCCCCAGCGCTCGCCGTCGCCGCGCTGCTGCAGAAGGCCGGCGCCGACGTGCACGTGTACGACCCGCAGGGCACCGAGAACGCCCGCCGCGCCGTACCCGAGCTGACCTACGAGACCGGCATCAACGAGGCGGTCAGCGGCGCGGACCTGGTCTGCGTCCTCACCGAGTGGGCCGATTTCCGCAACGCCGACCCGGTCGCCCTCGGCGAGCTGGTCGCCGGCCGCAAGGTGGTCGACGGCCGCAACTGCCTCGACTCCACACTGTGGACCCAGGCCGGCTGGGAGTACCGGGGCATGGGCCGCCCCTGACGGATCAAACCCCACCGGCCGGTCTCGGAGCACCCTCCGTGGCCGGCCGGTGTCGTTTGTTTGCCCCGGACCCGCCGACAAGTGTCGTAATCCGCGCCAGCTTTGGGCATGCTGCGACAGTGGATGTCCACAGTGCGGGTGGAGGGATGTCGTGGCGACGTTTCAGTGCTCCTCGTGCGGCCAGGAGATCAAGCCGGCTGTCCGCTGCCCGCACTGCGGGGCCGACCAGCCGCAGTGGGTCGAGCACCTGGCGGACATCGAGCGCTCGATCGCGGAGATGAAGGCGCGCGACGCCGCCATCGCCAGCGAGCAGCGGCAGATCGCCGCCAAGATGCAGGCCGCGCTCTTCCAGCGGGACATCCTGGCGCACGCCAGTGAGGAACGGCTCAAGCAGGCCACCCGGCCACGCCGGGTGCTGCGCCGCCGACCCGGCCGCCGGCCACCGACCGCCACCACCGGCGCCCCGCCCCGGGTGCCCCGCCAGGGCAGCCCGCCCGCCCCGGAGGACCCCCCGCCGCCGCCACCACCGCCCCGGGCGTCCTGGCTGGACGCGGACGACCCGGAGCACCCGCCGGAGGCGTCCTCCCGCGAGGTGCAGAACATCCCACTCGGGCTGGGCGCGTTGCTGCTCGGGGTGGCCGCGGTGGTCTTCGCCGCAGTGGCGACCAGCTCGATGGACGCGCTGGCCCGGCTCGGCATCCTGCTCCTCGCCACCGTCCTGATGCTGCTCGCCCCACCGGCACTGGCCCGGCGCGGGCTCACCTCGACCGCCGAGACGATCTCCGCGGTCGGCCTGCTGCTGGTGCCGCTGGCCGGAAACGCCCTATGGGCGGTGGACCGGATCGGAAACGGGGGCTCCTCCGGAGCGGTCTTCGCCGGGGTGATCTTCGCGTTCACCGCCGCCGTCGCGTTCGGGTACGCCAGGTGGACGGGTCTGCGCACACCCCGGTTCGCCACCGTGCTCGCCGCGCAGCCGGTGCTGCCGCTGCTCGCATACGACCGGATCACCGGGCCGGGTGGCTGGGCCCTACTGCTGACGCTGGTCGCCCTCTTCGACCTCTGGCTGACCCGCACCGGGGTCGCCGTGGAGCGGCCCGTCCGGCAGGACCTGCCGGAGCCCGGCATGCCCCCGGCGCCCCCGCAACGCAGCGCCGAGAGCCGACCCGAGGGCGACCCGGAGGAGGCCGCCGAGCTGCTCAACGCCGATGCCGGGGCCGCCGACACCCGGCCGACCCGCCCGGTGCCCGGGCTGCGCGAGCTGATCTGGCTGCTGCACGCGGTGGCAGTCGCCGTCGCCCTGGCGTACGCCGTCACCGCCCTGCTCCAGGCCGAGACCGTGCCGGCGGCGACCGGCGCCGGGGTGGCGCTGCTGCTGGCCGCCGCGGTCGGGCTGGCCGGCGCGCTGGTGCTGCGCCGCCCGCCGCTGCCCGACGTCGCGGCCGGCATCCTCACCCTGGCCGTGATCGGCGCGCTCGGCAGGATCGCCTCGGTGGCCCTGCCCGGCCGGTCGTTGCTGCTGATCGCGGCGGTCATCACGGTGACCGGGCTGGCGGTGCGCGCGGTCCCCGAGGCCGCCCGGCGCGGCCCGCAGGTCGCCTCGGCGGTGGCGCTCACCGTCAGCGGGCTGGTGGTCGCCGGGGGCGCGCTGCGCGCCGGAGTGGCGCCGGTCCAGGCGGCACTGCCCGCCTGGGGCGCCGACCTCGACCAGTACCAGGCCGAACTGGCCGCTGCGGTCGGCCCCACCACCTGGCAGCTCGCCGCCGCCGCGTTCCTGCTCACCGTCGCCGCGGTGCTGGCCCTGCCGCCGGAGATCCGCCGCGAGTTCGCGGTCGCCGGGGCGGCGCTGACCGCGCTGGCCGTGCCGGCCTCGTTCGGTCTCGGCTGGGCGTATGCGCCCTGGCCGATGGTGCTCACCGCGGTCGGCATCGGCGTGATCGGCCTCTCCGCGCGGACCAGCCGGGCCGCCCTGGCGCATGGCATCGGGGCCGCCGTGGTGGGCATGTTCGGTGCGGGCGCCAGCCTGGTCGGGCCGACGCTCACCGCCGCGGTCCTGCTCACCCTCTTCGCGGCCGGCGCGCTGGTCGCGCTGGCACCCCGGATCCGGATCGCCTCGGCCGCAGCCGACACGGTCGCCGCCTGGGCCGCCGGGGGCGCCGCTTTCGCGCTGCCCGGGGCGGTCGCCGCGTTCGTGGCCGCCACCGTGCCGACCGATCCCACCCCCACCCCCGCCAGCCTGCGCGAGGTGACCGTCCCGGTGCTGGCGGCGAGTTTCCTCGCGGTCTGCGTCACCCTCGGCTACGCCGCCGTGGTGCAGGTCTCCCAGCGACGCATCCCGACACCGCTGTCCGTCGGCACCGGCCTCGGCGCGCTGGTGGTCACCGCCGCCGCCTTCGGCGCACCCGGGGCGACCGTCGCCGACGCCTGGGTCGGCGCAATACTGCTGGTCGCCGCCGTGCTGCTCTTCCTGGCACCGTCGATCGACGCCGGACGCCGCTCCGACCTCACCCTGGACGGCTCCGACCTGGCCGCCGCGGCGGTGACCACCGCCCTGATCGCCACGCTGGTCCGGATCGCCTCGGTACTCACCCCGGGCGGGCAGTTGGCGGTGGCCGCCGGTCTGGTGCTGGTGGTCGCCGTAGGTGCTCGCGCCATGCCCGAGGAGTGGCGGCGCGGGCCAATCCTCGGCATCACCGTCGGCGGCGCACTGATCGGCGTACTCGCCGGCTGGACGGCGCTGCGCGGCGGGCTGGGCGTGCTGGCCACGCCCGGTCCGATCTGGGACGGCAACCTGACCGGCTGGCCGGCCGCGCCGACCGGAGGCGCCACCTGGCAGGCCCCGGTCGCGCTGGCGCTGCTGGCCGTCGCCGCCGGCATCCTGCTCCCGCCGCCCTGGCGGTGGGACGTGTCCGGCGCCGCGGTGGTGCTCGCCACGATCGGCGCACCGACCGCCTTCGACCTGCCCTGGTGGTCGCCGGTCCTGGTCGGCGGGATGGTCGCCACCGTCTTCGGCATGGCCGCCGTGGCCACGGAGGAGGCCCGGGCGGGGCTGTCCCGGGCCACCGTGGCCGGGGTGGTCGCGCTGCACGCGGCCGGCGCCGGCCTGGTCCGGCCGTGGACCACCGCGCTGGCGCTGGGCAGCATCGCGCTGATCGGCGTGGTGGTGGCCACCCTGGCCCGCGTACTGGCGGGTCCGCAGGTGACCGACATCGAAACCGACGGGATGCCACCGCACCTGGCGCAGATCGGCGGCGCGGCGACCGGTGCCGCGCTGCTGGCCCTCCCCGGCGCGGTAGCGGCGCTGTCCGCCGAGTTCCAACACTCGGCGCAGGTGGTGCTGACCGCGGCGCTGGCCGCGTCCAGCCTGGGCCTGGCCGCCGCGGCCGCAGTCCGCCGGCAGGTGCCGCAGTACCTGCCCTGGGTCAGCGTGGCCGTGGTTGGCGGGGCCACCATCAGCGCGCTCGCCGCCATCCCCACCGGCCTCCCCTCGGGTGTCTACGCGGCCGCCGCCGCCCTGCTCGGCGTGCTCGCCGAGTTGATCCGGGCGGCCACCGTGCCGCCGACCGGCTCGGCGCAGCCGGTCCGCCGCTGGGCGGTGCTGTTCAGCGGCGCGATGCGGCGGTTGCCAGACGACCCGGACCGTCGGCGATGGCGGGTCAGCCCGTCCGCCGGCGCGCTGGCCGCGGCGGCCCTACCGACCGCCCTGGCGCTCGCCTCGATCGGACCCGCCCTGGTCACCGCCCTGGTCGAACCGCACCGCACGTTGGCCCGCATCTGGGAGGGGCCGCCGCCGGAGCTGCTCACCCCACCCCCGGACGTGGTCAACCCGACCCACGTGCTGACCGCGCTGCTGCTCACCGCGACCGCGGCGCTGGCCGCCACCGGGTTCAGCGGCGGGCGGCGGTCCCGGGCCGTACCGGTGGTGCTGCCCGGCGCCGCCGTCACGCTGCTGATCGCGCCCATCGCGCTGGGCATGAGTTGGCCGGCGAGCACCGTCGCCGCGCTCTCCGTCTTCACCATCGCGATGCTCGGCCTCGCGCTGACCCCGCCGCCGCCGCTGGTCGAGCCGGCCCGTTCGCTACGGCTGGCCCGGTTGCTGGTGTTCCTCATCGGGTTGGCCGGCGGCGGCGCCGGGCTGGCCGGCAGCCTGGCCGACCGGCAGCTGACCCTGTTCACCCTCGGCAGCGCGGTCGGCGTGGGCGCGGTGGCGGCGCTGTTCGGCACTACTCAGCGGGCGCGCATCCTCGGCTGGCTCTTCGCATCGCTGATGGCACAGCTCTTCGTGCTCACCGTCGGCCTGGTCGCCGGCCTGGCCGCGGTCTGGTCCGCGTTCGGTGTGCTGGCCGTCGGTGCGGTCCTGCAGGTGCTCGCCGCGACCCTGCCCCGGTTGCGCCGTCCCGAGGCGCAGCGCGAGGCCTCCACGGTGGAGTGGAGCGGGTACGCGGCGGCGCTGATCGCCTTCGCCCTCGCCTTCGACTCGCCCCGCCACATCGCCGCCCTGCTGGCCGCCTGGGGCGCGGTCCTAGGCGTGGCGGCGACCCGGCCCGGTCGGCGGCCGGTGGAGCGCCGGATCCTCTTCTGGGCGGTGGTGGTCTGCGAGATCACCGCCTGGTGGATCCTGATGCGCGTCGCCGACGTGGCGCTGCCCGAGGCGTACACCCTGCCCTTCGCCGCGCTGGCCCTGCTGGTGGGGGTGCTCGAGTTGCGCCACCGGCCGGACCTGAGCAGCTGGGTGGCGTACGGGCCGGCGCTGGTCGCCGCGTTCCTGCCCACCCTGGCGATCGTGCTGGCCACCGAATCCAGCACGCTGCGGCAGATGCTGCTGCTGCTCGGCGCGGTGGCGGTGCTGATCTTCGGCTCGACCAGCCGACAGCAGGCGCCGGTGATCGTCGGCGCGTCGGTCACCGCGATCACCGCGATCCACGCGCTGTTCAGCCTCGGCCCATGGCTGGCGCTGATCCCGGTGGGCATCCTGCTGCTGATCCTCGGCGCCAGCAACGAGCGCCGCCGCCGCGCCCAGGAACGCCTACAGACCGCGCTACGCGGCATGAGATGAAGCGGAGGGTCGTGCGGCGTGCGTGAGTGGGCACGGCGAGCGTGCCGGGTTCGTACGTCCGGCGGGGGGCTTAGGTGAGGGTGGCCTGGAGGGCGGCGTCCTTGGCGACGATCAGCTGTTCCAGGTCCTGCTGATAGGTCGTCATCCGCGCGCGGAGGTCCTCATCGGCGACGCCGAGGATCCGCACGGCCAGCAGGCCGGCGTTGCGGGCGTTGCCGATCGACACGGTGGCCACCGGGATCCCGGCCGGCATCTGCACGATGGACAGCAGCGAATCCATGCCGTCGAGGTGCTTCAGCGGCACCGGCACGCCGATCACCGGCAGCGGGGTCACCGAGGCGACCATGCCCGGCAGGGCGGCGGCACCGCCCGCACCGGCGATGATCACCTTGAGACCCCGGTCGACGGCGTCGCGGCCGTAGTCGATCATCGCGACCGGGGTCCGGTGCGCCGAGATCACCCGGACCTCGTACGACACCCCGAAGTCGTCCAGCACCTCGGCCGCGGCCCGCATCGTCGGCCAGTCCGAGTCGCTGCCCATGATCAGCCCGACAGTGGTCACTGCGGTCCCCTCTTCGTTCGCGACTGCGGGACTCGGGCTCACTCGTGCCCCTCACGCAGCCAGCGGGCGGCCCGCGCGGCCCGCGCCCGTACGTCGTCCAGGTCGTCCCCGAGCACGGTGACATGCCCGATCTTGCGGCCGGGTCGTACCTGCTTGCCGTAGAGATGCACCTTGGCCCCCGGCTCGGCGGCGAAGAGGTGGTGCAGCCGCTCGTCGATCGACATCCCGCCCGGCTCGCCGCCGAGCACGTTCGCCATCACCACGACCGGCGCGGCCAACGCGGTGTCGCCCATCGGGTAGTCCAGCACCGCCCGCAGGTGCTGCTCGAACTGGGAGGTCCGAGCCCCCTCGATGGTCCAGTGCCCGGAGTTGTGCGGACGCATCGCCAGCTCGTTGACCACGATCGCCGGTCGGCCGGCCTCGTCGCGCACCTCGAAGAGTTCCACGGCGAGCAGGCCGACCACGCCGAGCGCGGTGGCCAGGTCGATGGCGAGCTGCTGGGCGGTGACCGCCAGCTCCTCGTCCAGGCCGGGTGCCGGGGCGAGCACCTCCACGTTGATGCCGTCCCGCTGCACCGTCTCGACCACCGGGTACGCGGCCACCTGGCCGAACGGCGAGCGGGCCACCTGCACGGCCAGCTCCCTGCGCAGCGGCACCCGCTCCTCGACGATCAACCGCGTGCCGCCGGCGAGCAGCGTCCGTGCCAGCTCGACGGCCTGGGTGGCATCGTCGACCAGCCAGACGCCCCGGCCGTCGTAGCCACCCCGGGCCGCCTTGAGCACCACCGGCCAACCGACCTGCTCACCGAAACCGACCAGGTCGGCTGGCTCGCCAACCGGCCGCCACACCGGGTTGGGCGCGCCCAGCTCGGTCAGGCGTTCCCGCATGACCTGCTTGTCCTGGGCGTGCAGCAGCGCGTCCGCCGGCGGGTACAGGGTGACGCCTTCCGCCGCCAGCGTGCGGATGTGCTCGGTGGGCACGTGCTCATGGTCGAAGGTGACCACGTCGCAGCCCTTGCCGAAGGTCCGCAGGGCGGCCAGGTCGGTGTGGTCGCCGTACTGGACGTCGGCGGCGACCAGCGCCGCGCCGTCGTCGGGGGCGGTCGCGAGCACACGCAGTGACTGGCCAAGGGCGATCGCGGCCTGGTGGGTCATCCGGGCCAGTTGGCCGCCGCCCACCATGCCGACAACGGGCAGACCGGTACGGGAATCCATAGCGCGGCCAGCCTATCCGGGCCGCCGACGCGGCCAACCGGAGGGCCGGCGCTCGTGCCCGACCCGTCCAGGCGCCGCCGGCCAGCGCCCGCCGTGGGGCGCGAGCGACCTCCCGGGCACTACTCCGGGCAACCATCGGGCCGCACCTGGGCGGCGGGGACGCTCAGCCGAGCTCGGCGACCAGATCCTCGACCGTGGTGACCGGGCGTTGGCAGACGAAGCCCCGACAGACGTACGCGGCGGACCGGCCGTCGACCAGCGGCCGGTCGGCGAGCAGCGGCACACCGGGCTGGTCCGGGCGCCCGGCCACCACCACCGCGCCGGGCGGGGCGTGCCGGTGGGCGGCGGCCACCAGCGGGTCGCCGATCGGGTCGTCGGTCGCCACGGCGATCTCGTACGGCCCGGAGAGCAGCGCCTCGCCGACCGTGGCCGCGTACCCGGTGAACCGGGCGTGCTGCCCGACGATCGGCGCGACCGTGCCGAGCGCCACCTCGGCGGCCTCCCGGTAACGCGTCTCCCCGGTCAGCGCCGCGTACGCCACCAGCCCGGCGATCAGCGCCGACCGGCCGGACGGGGTGGCGTTGTCGGTCGGGTCGGCCGGCCGGGTGACCAGGCGCTCCGCGTCGTCGGCGGTGTCGTAGAAGGCGCCGCCCGGCGCCGCGAAGTGCTCCAGCGCGGTGTCCAGCAGCCCGCCGGCCAGGGTGAGCCAGCGGCCCTCGCCGGTGAGCTGGTGCAGCGCACAGAACGCCTCGGCCACGCAGCCATAGTCCTCCAGCACGCCCGCCGGCTCACCGACCACACCGCCCCGGGAGACCCGGCGCAGCCGGCCGTCCACCAGGTGCACCGAGGCCAGGTGCTCGGCGGCGTCGCGCATCGCGCCGTCGGCGACGATGGTGACGCCCTCCATCAGGTTGGCATCCTCGTCCTGCGACGACGCGTACAGCGCGGCAACCTGCTGGAACTCGACGATGGCGGTGATCGCCAGGCCGTTCCAGGCCGCCACCACCTTGTCGTCGCGGGCCGGCTGGGGACGGGTGTCCCGGGCCGTGAGCAGTCGACCCACCACCTGCTGCCAGCGGACCCGGGTCTCGGGTGCGACGTCGTCGACGTCCCGGGCGAGCCGGAGCACGCTCATGCCGTGCTCGAAGGTGCCCTCCTCGGTCACGGCGAACAGGTCGGCGGCGAACCGCCCGTCGTCCTCGCCCAGCACCTCGACGAGTTGGGCCGGCGTCCAGGCGTAGGTGAGCCCCTCGACGCCCTCCGTGTCGGCGTCCAGCGCGGACGCGAACCCGTCCCCCGGCCGGTGCAGCTCGTCGGCGAGGAACCGGGCGGTGTCCCGGGCCACCCGACGGGCCAGCGGGTCGCCGGTCAGCCGCCAGAGCTGGGTGTAGAGCCGGAGCAGCAGGGCGTTGTCGTAGAGCATCTTCTCGAAGTGCGGCACCGTCCAGTGCCCGTCCACCGAGTACCGCGCGAAGCCCCCGGCGAGCTGGTCGTAGATGCCACCCCGGGCCATCGCCTCGGCGGTGTGGCGGACGATCTCCAGGCTGCGCGGGTCGCCCGTCCGCTGGTGCTGGCGCAGCAGGAAGAGCAGGTTCATGTGCGGTGGGAACTTCGGCGCGCCCCCGAAGCCGCCGTTCGTCGCGTCGTACTCGCCGGCCAGCTTGGCGGCCGCGGCGTCGAGCAGCGGGGCGTCCAGCGGCGCCGTGGGGCCGCCCACGGCCTGGGCGCCCCCGATCGCCTCGACCACCGCGGCGCCCTGACGCACCACCTCCTCGCGCTGGTCCCGCCAGGCGGCGGCGACCGACTGGAGCAGCCGGACGAAGTTGGCCCGCGGGAAGTAGGTGCCGCAGAAGAACGGGGTGCCGTCCGGGGTGGCGAAGACGGTCATCGGCCAGCCGCCCTGGCCGGTCATCGCCTGGGTGGCGGTCATGTAGACGGCGTCGACGTCCGGGCGCTCCTCACGGTCCACCTTGATCGACACGAAGTCGGCGTTCATCAGCGCGCCGACCTGCTCGTTCTCGAACGACTCGTGCGCCATCACATGGCACCAGTGACACGCGGCGTAACCGACCGAGATGAGTACCGGTACGTCCCGTCGCTTCGCCTCGGCGAACGCCTCGTCGCACCAGGGCCACCAGTCGACCGGGTTGTCGGCGTGCTGGAGCAGGTAGGGACTGGTGGCGCCGGCGAGTCGGTTCACCCGACGACCATAGCCAGCCCCGGCGCGGACCGCGCAGGCTCCGCCCGGATGGTCAGGCCGGCCGGTGTGGCCGCCCCGTCCGACACCGATCAGCGGGGGTCGCCCCGGCGGTCAGGAGGCGCCGTCGGCGCGGAGTCGGAAGACGTTCGACTCGGCCGAGTCGCGCAGCGACCCGAGCACCGCGCCGATCTTGTCGGCCGGCATCGGCTTGAAGAAGTGGTAGCCCTGCGCCGAGGTGCAGCCCAGCTCGGTCAGGGCGATCCGCTGCTCGGCGGTCTCCACCCCCTCTGCCACCACGCGCAGGCCAAGCTCGTGGGCGAGGCCCACAGTGGTCCGTACGATCGCCGCCGCCTCGGGCGAGTCGGCCATCCGGATCACGAACGAGCGGTCCACCTTCAACTCGTCCACCGCGATCCGGGTGAGGAACGTCAGCGAGGAGAAGCCGGTGCCGAAGTCGTCCACCGCGAGTTGCACACCCATCGACCGGAGCGTCGCCAGCACCTCGTCGATGACCTCCAGCTCGCTCATCACCACCGTCTCGGTGATCTCCAGGACCAGCCGATGCGGTGGGACCTGGTGCCGACGCAGCGCGTCGGCGATCTCCGCCGGCAGTCGGGGGTCGAGCAGGCTGCGCGCCGACAGGTTGACCGAGATCGGGACGTCCAGCCCCTCCAGGGCCCAGCCGGCGGCCACACCGAGCGCCTTGTCCAGCACGTACCGGGTGAATGCGCCGAGCTGCTCGCTGTTCTCCACGGGGCGGATGAAGTCGGCCGGGCTCAGCCAGCCACGCCGGGGGTGCCGCCACCGGATCAGCGCCTCCACCCCGGTGGGCGCGCCGGTGGCCAGGTCGACCGCCGGCTGCAACGCCAGCACCAGCTGGTCGTCGACCTCCAGCGCCTCCCGCAACTCGGCCAGCAGGGCGAGCTGATCGGTGCTGGCCGCGTCCCGGGCGCTGTCGTAGGCGGCGACGCTGCCGCCGCCCTCCTTGGCCTGGTACATCGCGATGTCGGCGCGGCGCAGCAGCTCGGTCAGGTCGGCGGTGCCGGCGTCGGCCACGACCACCCCGACGGAGACCTCGATCGACATGCGTACGCCGGCCACCTCGGTCGGCGCGGCGAGCCGCTCGGCGATCTCACGGGCCTGGCGCAGCGCGTGCGCCATCGGGGCGGCCCGGTCACCGAGCACCGGCACCGAGGTGAGCAGCAGCGCGAACTCGTCGCCGCCGAGCCGGCCGAGCAGGTCACCGGGGCGGGCCAACGCGCTGAGCCGGTTCGCGGTCAACCGCAGAAGCTGGTCACCGGCGGCGTGCCCGAGGGTGTCATTGACTTCCTTGAACTGGTTGATGTCCAACAGCAGCAGCGCCACCGGGTGATCGTGCGCGAGCTGCCGCAGCGACTGATCGCCCTTGCCGAGCATGGCGGCCCGGTTGGCCAGCCCGGTGAGTGGGTCGTGCACCGCCTCGTACGACGAGCGGGCGGTGACCAGCCGCAGCTCGCGGTGGGTCGCGGCGTCGTGCAGCGCAGCCGCGAGCGCGTCGCCGAACGCGGCCACCGCGTCGCGTTCCCGGGCGGCGGGCGGGGCGGAGCGGGGGAACCGGATCCGCAGCTGACCGACCGGCGCGGCACCCACCGTCAGTGGACGGATCAGCTCGTCCTCATCAGGCTCGGACGGGCGCGGCGGGTCAACCTCCCGGTCGACGAGCTGGCCACCGGCGTCACCCCGGTAGCGGCGCCACCGGCCGTCGGCCCGAGCCACGTCGACGTCCACCAGCTCGGCGTTGAACAGCGTCAGCGCGCCGGTCACCGCCGCGCTGGCCACGCCCCGCTCGTCGAGCTGGTTGAGGGCCGCGGTGGCCTCGGCGAAAGCTCGCCACGTCCGGCGTTCCTGGTCGGAACGCAACCGGTAGCGGTAGGTCTGCTGAAGCAGCCAGAGCAACGGCGGAAGCAGCAGCAGCCACCGTGGGTCGAGCTCCAGCAGCGCGACCACCACCAGGCCGACCGCCAGGTTGCCGACGAACATCAGCAGCTTGCCGCGCAGGGCGGCGAGCAGTGGTGGCCCGATCGGCACTCCGTGCCGCAGGCCCAGCGTCACCCCACCGAGCCAGGCGGTCACCAGGAGGTAGGTCACCGACCCTGCGATCACGGCCAGCGCCAGCCTCGGGGTGGGCGGGGCGAGCAGCGGCTGCCCCAGCGCGCTGGTCACGGACACGGCCAGTGCCGACGCGGCGGCCAGCGACGCGGCGATCCGGACGATCTCCAGCGGCGGACGGCGGTCGTTGTGCAGTGAGTGCACCGTCCAGGCCAGGCCGGCACCGAGGAGGGTGGCCGACGGCAGCCAGCCGGCGGGCGCCAGGTAGAGGCAGACGATCAGCGCCGCCTCACCCCAGGTGATGCTGACCATTCCGGCGGCCGAGCGGAACCGCAGCCGGGCGAACTGGGCGACAGCGAGGACGGCGACGGCGATGCCGAAGCGGGCCGGACCGCCGAGCGGGTCGTCGGCCGGCAGCCCATCCGGCAGGGTCAGCCCGACCCCGGCGGCGACCAGCGCGGTCAGCGTCACAGCGGCGGTGAGCACGAGCAGCCGAGCAGGCATGCCGCGCACCCCGAGCCGGTCGAACGGATCGCCGGCCGGGCCGGAGGTCATCGACCTCCCCCGTCAGCCGACCGACCGACGGTACGGCGGGCGGCCGGTGCTGTGACGGTCATCGGCGCCCCCTTCCGCACACGGCTCGGGGACTTTTGGTCCCCCCGGCGGAAGGCTAAGCCAAACCGGGTGGTCGCAACAGGGGTCGACCACCCGGTTCGGCGTGAATCATGCGCGGACTACCCGTTCCGGTGCTGCTGGTGCCCGTTGGGAGCGGGCGTGGATGAATCGTGCGCCGCGGTCTCGTCTGTCGGATCAGCGACTGCCGATTCGGCCCTGGTCGGGTCGGTCGGGTGCGCCTGCTGCGGGAACCGGTCGGGCAGCCGGCGCAGCCGGGCGTTCATGTTGCGGATCAGCAGGATGGTCGCGGTGGCCAGCAGCAGGATGAGGAAGAGGCCCATCGGCCCAGCCAGGCCACCCGTGCGGGTATCCCCGAAGTTGTTCTCCGCGAGCACCTCGGCAGCGGTCAGCATGGTGTTCCTCCGATGGGCGACTGGTTACCAGAGTAGCGCCGTACGGAATCAGCGCGCGTGCGCCGTCTCCCGCACGCCCGCGAAGAGATCGGACTCGGGCATCGGGCTGTCCACCACCGAACGGGCCAGCTCGTAGTCCTCGGTCGGCCAGGCGCGCTGCTGGAGCTCCATCGGCACGTGGAACCAGAAACCGTCCGGGTCGACCTGGGTGGCGTGGGCGCGCAGCGCGTCGGCGCGGACCGGGAAGTAGTCGGCGCACTCCACCCGGGTGGTGATCCGGGGGCCCTTGTCCGGCCGCTCCTCCCAGCGCTTGAGCCAGTCCTCGTAGGGCGACTCCAGGCCGGCGGCGAGCATGCCCTCGTGCAGAGCCATGATCTTGGCCTTGGAGAAGCCGATGTCGTAGTAGAGCTTCAGTGGCTGCCACGGGGTGCCCAGCTCCGGGTAGCGCTCCGGGTCGCCGGCGGCCTCGAAGGCGGCCACGCTCACCTTGTGGCACATGATGTGGTCGGGGTGCGGGTAGCCGCCCTCTTCGTCGTACGTGGTCACCACGTGTGGACGGAACTCGCGCATCAGCCGCACCAGCGGCCCGGCGGCCACCTCGACGTCCTGGAGGGCGAAGCAGCCCTCCGGCAGCGGAGGCAGCGGGTCGCCCTCGGGCAGCCCGGAGTCGACGAAGCCGAGCCAGGCCTGCTCGACGCCGAGGATCGCCCGGGCGGCGTCCATCTCCGCGCGCCGGATGTCGGCGATGTTGGCCCACACGTCGGGTCGGTCGAGCTTGGGGTTCAGCACACTGCCGCGCTCCCCGCCGGTGCACGTCACGACCAGGACATCCGCCCCCTCTGCGACGTACTTCGCCGTGGTCGCCGCACCCTTGCTCGACTCGTCGTCCGGGTGCGCGTGCACGGCCATGAGACGCAGTTGCTCTGCCAACTTCGGCGCTCCTCGTCTGTGCCGGACGGTGGACCCGACCGGGCTCGACCGGCTGACCTGCCGGGGATCCTCCTCACCCCGTCGCCGGTCGGCACCGCGGGGGGCTCGACCTGCCATTCCTGCCGCTAAGCCGGGCTGGGAGGATGGACCCTGCCATTCTTGCTGATGCCGCCGACAACAACGCCAGGAGATACCCGCCGGTGACCGAGACGCACGCCACAATTCCGCCGGGCGCGCCCGTTTTTCCGGCCGGTCGCTACGGCCGCCGCCGGGCGCCCGGGGGCGGCCGCCCCCGCAAGCTGCTGGCCGCGCTGGCGCTGGTGGTGCTGCTGGCAGCGCTGACCTTGATCTCGGTCCGGCTCTACCAGCAGTACGGCGACCCGGAGTACGACGGCCAGGTGATCACCTACACCGACATCACGGACAACCAGGTGGTGGTCAACTTCCGGGTGACCGTGCCGCCGGGCGGATCAGCGGTCTGCGTGCTGCGGGCGCGGGACCTTGCCGGCGCGGAGGTGGCCCGCGAGGAGGTCACGGTGACCGCCGAGCCCGGCGACCGGCACGTCACCACCCAGCACCGCCTGGCCACCTCCGCGAAGCCGTTCATCGGCGAGGTGCTGCGCTGCCGACCCCCGGCCTGACCTGCCAGAACGCCGTCTCGGCAGGCCACCTGAGGGGTTCCGGTGGACGCCTACCAGCGGTGTTGGACACGGACACCAACGGTCATCGCCGACACGCTGTGTCGTACCGCACTGGTAACTTGGTAGTTCACCTGTCAGCCAGCCACGCACAACTGAGGAGACCGCCTGTGTCTACTGGCAACGAGGCGCCCGCCACCTGGCTGTCCCAGGACGCGCACGACCGCCTCCAGGCCGAGCTCGACGAGCACATCGCCAACCGCCCGGCGATCGCCGCGGAGATCAACGCCCGGCGCGAGGAGGGCGACCTGCGGGAGAACGGCGGCTACCACGCCGCCCGCGAGGAGCAGGGCAAGGCCGAGGGACGCATCCGCTACCTGCAGGAGTTGCTGCGCACCGCCAAGGTCGGCGAGGCACCGACGACGGACGTGGTGTCACCCGGCATGGTCGTGACGATCTACTTCGACGACGACACCGCGGACACCGAGACCTTCCTGCTCGGCTCCCGGGAGATCTCGTCCACGACCGAACTGACCGTCTACAGCCCCGAGTCGGCGCTCGGCAAGGCGATCCTGGGCGGTCGGCCCGGGCAGACCTGCACCTACACGGCGCCGAGCGGCGCCGACATCAAGGTGACCGTGGTCAACTTCGAGCCGTTCTCCGGCTGACCGGCACACGACCCGCCGAGGCGTGGCACCCAGCGGTGTCACGCCTCGGCGGCGAAGACCACCTGGTAGCCGCTGGCCCGTAGCGCGCTGATCAGCGTGTCGGAGTGCTCCACCCCCCGGGTCTCCACCGACAGCGCCACCTCCACCTCGCCGAGGCTCAGGTGCGGGTTGGCCCGCTGGTGCTCCACATCCACCACGTTGGCCCGGTGCTCGGCGATCTGGCTGAGCAACGAGGCGAGCTGCCCGGGCCGGTCCGAGCAGCGCACCGTCACTCGCAGGTAGCGACCCGCGGCGGCCAGACCGTGCTCGATCACCCGCAGCAGGAGCAGCGGGTCGATGTTGCCGCCGGAGAGCACCGCGACCACCGGGGCCTCCACCTCCACCACACCAGCCAGCAGCGCGGCCACGCCGACCGCGCCGGCCGGCTCGACCACCTGCTTGCCCCGCTCCAACAGCATCAGCAGGGCGCGGGAGATGTCCTCCTCGGAGACCGTGACGATCTCGTCGACCAGCTTGCGGACGTGGTTGAAGGTGATCTCCCCGGGCCGGCCGACCGCGATGCCGTCCGCGATGGTGGAGAAGACGGGCAGCCGGACCGGTTCCCCGGCCACCAGTGAGGGCGGGAAGGCCGCCGCGCCGGCCGCCTGCACACCGATGATGCGAACGTCCGGCCGCAACGCCTTGGCTGCCACCGCCATGCCCGAGATCAGACCACCGCCGCCCACCCCGGTGATGATGGTCCGCACGTCCGGGCACTGTTCGAGGATCTCCAGCGCCACGGTGCCCTGGCCGGCGATCACGTCCGCGTGGTCGAACGGGTGGATCAGCACCGCCCCGGTGCGCTCGGCGTACGTGTGCGCGGCGACCAGCGACTCGTCGACGGTGTTGCCGGCCAGCTCGACCTGCGCGCCGTACCCCTTGGTGGCGGCCACCTTCGGCAGCGGCGCGTTGATCGGCATGAAGACCGTGGCGTGTGTGCCCACCAGGCCGGCGGCCAGCGCCACGCCCTGCGCGTGGTTGCCCGCGCTCGCCGCCACCACACCGCGCTCCCGCTCCGCCGCCGACAGCCGCGAAATCCGCACGTACGCGCCGCGCACCTTGTACGAGCCCGCCCGCTGCAGGTTCTCGCACTTCAGCCAGGTCGGCCCGCCAAGTGCCGCACTCAGCGGCCGGGAGGGCTCCAGCGGGGTGGTCCGGACAACGCCGGCGAGCAGTTCCCGCGCAGCCCGCACATCGTCGAGACCGACCAGTTCCGTCATGCCCCGATCGTGCCACCCGCGCCCGCCGCACCCTGCGGCGACACCGGGGTCGGCGGGGGCGCCGTCCCCGTGCACCGGGTTGATCCACTCGACATCCCCGATATCGCGGGATCAACCTCGCCCAAATAGCGCGATATCAGCGATCCGGAGTAGATCAACCCCGAGACTGCGCCTCCGGGCCCACCGGACTGGGCGAGACCTCCGGGCTCACCGTGGTCGGCGTGAGTGGGGCCGGCACCGGCGCACCCGAACCGGCCGGTGGCTCCACGCCCGGCGCAGAGGCCGACGGCATGGCGCCGCCAGCGGCATGCCCACCCGAGACCGACCCAGCCGGCCAACCCTGAGCAGCTGGCCAGACCGGGGCAGTCGGCCAGACCGGAGCGGTCGGCCAGACCGGCAGCGCGCGGGCGATGCGGGCCTCCTGCTCGGTGGAGATCCGCTGGATCAGCACGATCAGCGCGACCGCGGCGATCAGGCAGGCCACCCCGGGCACCGAGTACCGGAGCAGGGAGTCCCGGTAGTAATCGATGTGCGCCTGGTAACCGGCGTCGTTGAAGGGGGTCTCCGGCAGCTTGTCGTACGCCTGACTGTCGAGGCGGCTGACGACCCGCTCACCGATGCTGAACACCAGCCAGGCGGTCCACCACAGGAAAACCAGGGCCGGGGTGCGCCGCCGCCAGAGGCTGTCCCGGGCCACGTTGGCCACCACGCGGGCCGGCACCACGAAGCTCGCGAACGGCACCAGCCAGCCGGCGATCGCCCAGCCGGCCCCGAGCGTTGGCAGCGCGCCCGGGAACGCGTCGGTGTTCTTCCGCGCCCGCCAGGTCCAGATGATCACCAGTACGGCGGCGGCAAGGTACGCCACCGCCATGGGCAGCGCCGCCACCACGGTGACGATGAGCGCGCCGAGCAGCAGATCCGGGTCGCCGTCGGCCCGGGCCTGCCGGGCCATCGCCATCCCCAGCAGCGGGGAGAGCGCCACCGCCAGGAAGAGGACAGCGGTCGCACCGACCGCGATGGAGGCAGCCAGGCCGATCCCGCGTACCCGGTAGGTCGGTAACCCCGGAGTGACGGCGGGCTGGCCCGGCGGCGTGTGGCAACGCGGGCAGTCGTTGTGCTCGGGGGACCTGGGGTCCCCGCAGGTCTGGCAGCGCATTGGTGTCCCCCGGTCCGCGCGACGATGCGCGCACACCGTAGACGATCATGCAGCGGCCGGCGACCCCGTTCCGACCTGGGGGTAGCCGGGGGCGTGCCTCAACCACGGGGCGGCCATCTCGAACTGGCCTGCCACGCCGAGCAGCAGCAGCTCCGAGCCGGGCGGACCGACCAGCTGCACGGCGACCGGCAGCCCGTCCGGGCGGCGGCCCACCGGCACCACGATGGCCGGCAGACCGGCGATGTTCCACGGAGCCGCGAACGGGGCGTACCGGATGTTGGCCGACATGTTCGCCCGCCAGGACCGGTCGGACCAGCGCGCGGCCTCCGGCGGCGCGCTGGCCAGCGCCGGGGTGAGCAGCAGGTCGACCGAGTGGTCGGTGAAGAAGTCGATCGACCGCTCCCGCCAGGCGGCCCGGTCGGCCTCCCGGACGTAGCCGCGGCGCTGGGCCCACTCGCCCAGCGCGACGTGCCGCCGGCTGCGCCGCTGCAGGTCGCGCCGGTTCAGCCCAGCGGCCCGGACGTCGGCTGCGGCGGCGGCGAACCAGGTGGCGATGCCCTGCAGGCCGAGCGCGGTGGGGTAGACCGGATCGGCCGGCATGGTGTCGTGCCCGGCGGCGGCGAGCAGTCGGCCGGCGGCGGCGACCGCGTCCCGGTTGGGCGCGTCCGGCGAGACACCGCGCACCGGGGAGCGCAGCGAGACGCCCACCCGGAGCCGCTGCGGCGGGACCAGCTTCTCCGGCCGTCGACCGGCGAGCACCGAGAAGCCGACCGCCGCGTCCGCGACCGTGCTGGTCAGCATGCCGTGCTCGGTCAGACCGAACCAGTCGTCCGCCCCGAGCTGGCACGGGACCACGCCCCGGCCGGGCTTGAGCCCGACCAGGCCGCAGCAGGCCGCCGGGATCCGGATCGAGCCGAGGCCGTCGTTGCCATGCGCGATCGGCACCAGCCCGGCGGCCACCGCGGCAGCCGCGCCGCCGGAGGAGCCGCCGGGGGTACGCGCGCTGTCCCACGGGTTGCGGGTCACCGCGCTGTCGTCGTCGGTGAGCGCCCACAGCCCCAGTTCGGGCATCCGGGTCACCCCGAGGATCACCGCGCCGGCGCCGCGCAGCCGTCGGACCACCTCGTGATCGGCCTCCGCGACGCTGGTGCGCACCGCTGCCGACCCGTTCCAGGTCGGCAGGCCGGCGACCGGAGTGTTCTCCTTGACCGCCACCGGCACCCCGGCCAGCGGCAGGTTGGCCAGGTCCTCCTGCTCGTCGACCTTCTCCGCCTCGGTGATCGCCTCGCCGCCGCGCACGGCGCGGAACGCGCCCAGCTCGCCGTCGGCCCGCGCGATGTATTCGAGGTGGTCGGCGACGACCTGAGTGGCCGAGACATCGCCTCGGCGTACGCCCCGGGCGATCTGCTTGGCGGTCGCCCCGACCCAGGTCGCCATGATGTCCTGCACGGCCATCCTCCCCAGCGGTCAGCCCAGTGCCTGCTCCAAATCGGCGAGCAGGTCGTCGACCGTCTCGATGCCGACAGACAGTCGCACGAGATCCCCGGGAACTTCAAGCGGCGAGCCGGCAGCACTTGCGTGTGTCATCCGGCCGGGGTGCTCGATCAGGGATTCCACCCCGCCCAGCGACTCGGCGAGAACGAAGAGCTTGGCCCGGTTGCAGATCTCCACAGCGTGGTCCTCGCCGCCGGCCGCGCGGAAGGAGATCATGCCGCCGAACCGACGCATCTGCTTGGCGGCCACCTCGTGGCCGGGGTGCGAGGGCAGCCCGGGGTAGATCACCTCGGCCACCTTGGCGTGCCCGTCCAGGTACGCGGCGAGCCGCTCGGCGTTGTCGCAGTGCCGGTCCATCCGTACCCCGAGGGTCTTGATGCCGCGCAGGGTGAGCCAGGCGTCAAACGGGCCGTTGATCGCGCCCATCGCGTTCTGGTGGTAACGCAACTCCTCGCCGAGCGCGGCGTCGGCGACGACGAGCGCGCCACCCACCACGTCGGAGTGCCCACCGATGTACTTCGTGGTGGAGTGCACCACCACGTCCGCGCCGTGCGCGATCGGCTGCTGCAGGTACGGCGAGGCGAAGGTGTTGTCGACCACCAGCAACGCGCCCGCGTCGTGCGCGACGCCGGCCAGGGCGGCGATGTCGGCGATGCCGAGCAGCGGATTGGTCGGCGTCTCCACCCAGACGATCTTCGTCCGGCCGGGCTGCACGGCGGCCCGGATCGCGGCCGGGTCGGAGACCTTGGCCGGGGTGAACTCCAGGCCCCAACGCTGGGCGACCCGGGCGAAGAGCCGGTAGGTGCCGCCGTACGCGTCGTCCGGGATGACCACGTGGTCGCCCGGCTGGCAGACAGCCCGCAGCAGGGTGTCCTCGGCTGCCAGGCCGCTGGCGAAGGCGAGCCCGACCGGCCCGCCCTCCAGCGCGGCCAGGCATTCCTGGAGCGCGTCGCGGGTCGGGTTGCCGGAACGGCTGTACTCGTATCCGAGCCGGGGCGCGCCGACGGCGTCCTGGGCGTAGGTGCTGGTCTGGTAGATCGGTGGGATCACCGCGCCGGTGCGGGCCTCAGGGTCCTGACCGGCGTGGATGGCGAGCGTCTCGAAGCCGTGGTTCATTCTGGTGAGGCTAGTGCCCCGCCCCGCGGGCCGTGGCGGAGCCGGGCAGTCGGCATAGCCTGAGCCGATGAACGGGTGCGTGTTCTGCGGGATCGTGGCCGGCGAGGTGCCCGCGTTCCGGGTGGCCGACGAGCCGGACGGGGTGGCTTTCCTGGACACCCGCCCGGTCTTCGCGGGGCACGTGCTGGTGGTGCCCCGCGTCCATCTGGTGACCCTGGCCCAACTGCCGGCCGATCTGCTGCCGGGCTACTTCGCGCTCGTTCAGCGGCTGGCGGTGGCGGTGGAGACCGGTCTGGGAGCCGGTGGGACGTTCGTGGCGATGAACAACAAGGTGTCCCAATCCGTGGCGCACCTGCACACCCACGTGGTGCCCCGGACCAAGGGGGACGGGCTGCGCGGGTTCTTCTGGCCGCGTACCCGCTACCCGAGTGACCAGGACGCCCGGGACATCGCAGTACGGGTGGCCTACGCGCTGCCGCCCCCGCCCCGACCGGCGGCCTGACTGCCGGCCAGGCGGGTAAGGAACAAGGGCCCGCCGGCGTTGCATGCGGCAGAGGTACGAGAGGAGTTCCACCGTGTTCCTTCGCCAGTCCAAGGCTGAGCTGCCCACTCCCGACCAGGCCCTGCCGGGCCGCCCCATCGCGATGCCGGTCGCCGACCGACACGAGGTGCTGGGCACCCCGTTGAAGGGCCCGTTCCCGGAGGGCCTCCAGGTCGCCGTCTTCGGTATGGGCTGTTTCTGGGGCGCCGAGCGGCTGTTCTGGACCCTGCCCGGGGTCTTCACCACCTCCGCCGGCTACGCGGGTGGCAGCACCCGGAACCCGACGTACGAGGAGACGTGCTCCGGCCGGACCGGGCACGCCGAGGTCGTCCAGGTGGTCTACGACCCGAGCAAGATCACTTATGAGGACCTGCTGAAGGTGTTCTGGGAGAACCACGACCCGACCCAGGGCATGCGCCAGGGCAACGACGTGGGCACCCAGTACCGGTCGGCCATCTACACCACCACCGACGAGCAGCGGGCCATCGCTGAGTCGTCCCGGGACGCGTTCCAGCCGATCGTGACGCGGGCCGGCAAGGGTGAGATCACCACCGAGATCGCCCCGCTCGGCAGCTACTACTTCGCCGAGGACTATCACCAGCAGTATCTGGCCCCGACGAAGAACCCGAACGGGTACTGCAACCACGGGCCGAACGGGCTGAGCTGCCCGGTCGGCGTGGCCCGTACCGCGGGCTGACCACCGCCCACCCTGCACGACCTCGATGCCCGGCCGCCGAAAAAGGCGGCCGGGCATTCCCGTCTGACCGTGTGATCGAAATCCGTTGCCGAGCCCAGCGGGGACTCGATAGCGTGGCGGTACACGTGAAGGGAGGTGGTCCAGACTTGTATAGCAATCGGACTCGTGAGGTGGCTGTCCGCTAGCCGCTGTCCTCGACAGTGATCGGTCCGCCGCGAGGCGGGCACAAGCAACAACGTCGAGACCGTGTGGCAGCGGTGCGGCGAATCCACGACAGCCACCCGACCCCCGGGGCGCCGGCCCAGTCCAGCCGGCCCGCGCACGAGCGCGGAAAACCCCGGGGGTCGCTCCATCTGCCGGCGAGGCCGGGCCGGTCAGCTCAGCCGGAGGAGATCACCGTGTCGATGCGCGAGCTGGTGGTGCTCGGGACGGCCAGCCAGGCCCCGACACGGCGGCGCAACCACAACGGGTACGTGCTGCGCTGGGACGACGAGGTGATCCTCTTCGACCCGGGCGAGGGCAGCCAGCGGCAACTCCTGCACACCACGGTCACCGCCACCGACCTGACCCGGATCTGCGTCACCCATTTCCACGGCGACCACTGCCTCGGCCTGCCCGGCACCATCCAGCGGCTCTCCCTGGACCGGGTGGCGCACCCGGTCGCCGTGCACTTTCCGGCCGGCGGCGCCGAATACTTCGCCCGGCTGCGGCACGCCACCTCCTTCTACGAGACCGCCGAGCTGCGGGTCGAGCCCATCGAGGCCGACGGGCAGCGGATCACCCTACGCTGCGGCACGCTGGAGGCCCGCCGGCTGCAGCACCCCATCGAGACGTACGGCTACCGGCTGATCGAGCCGGACGGCTGCCGGATGCTGCCGGAGAAGCTGGCCGCGTACGGCATCACCGGGCCGGCCGTCGGCGAGCTGATCCGGGTCGGGCACCTAGACCTCGACGGTCGCCGCGTCACCCGGGACGAGGTGAGCGTGCCCCGGCCGGGGCAGCGGTTCGCCTTCGTGATGGACACCGGCCTCTGCGACGGGGTGTACGCCCTCGCCGAGCACGCCGACCTGCTGGTCATCGAGTCGACCTTCCTGGAGTCGGAGGCCACGCTCGCCGCCGAGGTCGGTCACCTGACCGCGGCACAGGCCGCCCGGGTGGCGAGCGAGTCCGGGGTACGCCGGCTGGTGCTCACCCACTTCTCCCAGCGGTACGGCGACCCGCGCCGGTTCCACGACGAGGCCCGCGCACACTTCGACGGTGAGCTGATCATCGCCGAGGACCTGACCACGGTGCAGCTCCCGCCGCGCCGGGTAGCCTCGGCCGGGTGACCGTCACGCTCCGCCCCGCCACCGGTGACGACCTGAAGGGGGTGGGTGCCCTGCACCAGCGTTCCCGGGTCGCCGCGTACTCCTCGTTCCTTCCGGCCGGGGCACTGGCCGACCCGACGCAGGAGGCGATGGGCCGCTACTGGACCGAACGGTGGAGCTGGGAGCGGGACACCCACCGGCTGACCGTGGCGGAACGCGCGGGGAGGCTGGTCGGGTTCAGCTACCTGGGCCCGGACGACGAGGACGACCCGGCGACCGGGCTGCTGAACGCCATCCACCTGGACCCGGCCGAGCAGGGCCGGGGGGTCGGCCGCGCACTGATGGTGGACGCGCTGGACGCCATGCGGGCCCGGGGCTGGCGGCGAGCGGTGCTCTGGGTGCTCCGGGACAACGCCCACGCCCGTACCTTCTACCAGCGCGGCGGTTGGACCCCCACAGGCACGGAACGCGACGAGTACATAGGCGCCGCCCCCACCCCCCAACTCCGCTACAGCCGCCCCCTCTAGTCCCTCCCCCCACCCCCTCATTCCGTCGATCATGGAGTCGTGGTGGACGACTTAGCCACTTATGCCGGCTCTGCGCGGCACCACAACTCCATGATCGACGGGGTGGGGGTGGGGGTGGGGTGGGGGTGGGGCGTTGACAAGACGCCCTCGGGGTTAGTGGGCTCCTAGGTGGGCTAGGAGGTCCTGGCGGGTTAGGACGCCCTTGGGCTTGCCGTCGACGAGGACCAGCGCGGCGTCGGACTTCTCCAGCAGGCCGACGGCCTCGCTGACCGGCTGGCCGCCACCGATCATCGGCAGCGGGTCGCCCATGTGCCGCTCGATGGTGTCGTGTAGGTGGGCCTGACCGGTGAACAGCGCGTCGAGCAGGTCCCGCTCGGCGATGGAGCCGGCCACCTCGCCGGTCACCACCGGCGGCTCGGCCTTGAGCACCGGCAACTGCGAGACGCCGTACTCACGCATGTAGTCGATCGCGTCCCGGACCGTCTCGGTCGGGTGCACGTGCACCAGCTCGGGCAGCCCGCCCGGCTTGCCGGACAGCGCGTCGGCCACCGTCGGCTCGGTGCCGGAGTTGTCGAGGAACCCGTACCGGGCCATCCACGAGTCGTTGAAGATCTTCGAGAGGTAGCCCCGACCGCCGTCCGGCAGCAGCACGGCCACCACGTCGTCCGGGCCGGCCCTGCGCGCCACCTCCAGCGCGGCGACCACCGCCATCCCGCAGGAGCCGCCGACCAGCAGCCCCTCCTCGCGGGCCAGCCGCCGGGTCATCTCGAAGGACGCCTTGTCGGAGACCTCGACGATCTCGTCGGCGATGCCCCGGTCGTAGGTCTCCGGCCAGAAGTCCTCGCCGACGCCCTCCACCAGGTACGGCCGGCCGGTGCCGCCGGAGTAGACCGAGCCCTCCGGGTCGGCCCCGACGACCCGCACCCGCCCCTCGGAGGCCTCCTTGAGGTACCGGCCGATGCCGGAGATGGTGCCGCCGGTGCCGACGCCCGCCACGAAGTGGGTGAGCCCACCTTCGGTCTGCTTCCACAGCTCTGGGCCGGTCGTCTCGTAGTGCGAGCGCGGGTTGGCCGGGTTGCTGTACTGGTTGGGCTTCCAGGCGCCGGGGATCTCCCGGGTCAGCCGGTCGGAGACGTTGTAGTACGAGCGCGGGTCCTCCGGGGCCACCGCGGTCGGGCAGACCACCACCTCGGCGCCGTACGCCCGGAGCACGTCCTGCTTGTCCTGGCTGACCTTGTCGGGGCAGACGAAGACGCAGTGGTAGCCCTTGAGCTGGGCCACCAGGGCCAGCCCGACGCCGGTGTTGCCGCTGGTCGGCTCGACGATGGTGCCGCCGGGCTTGAGCAGGCCGGCGGCCTCGGCGTCCTCCACCATCCGCAGCGCGATCCGGTCCTTCACCGAACCGCCCGGGTTGACGTACTCGACCTTGGCGAGCACGGTGGCCTGGATGCCCTCGGTGACGTTACGCAGACGTACCAGCGGGGTGTTGCCGATCATGTCGACGACGTTGTCGTAGTACTGCACGGTGTGCCCTTCGTTGCGGCGCCGGCAACGGCGGCCGGGCAGACGTTTCCTCGCCGCCCAGGGTACGTGGCGTCAGGGCACCACCCCTCCGGGGATGACCGAGTCGCGACGCGCCTCCCACTCCAGGAAGCGGTCGGTCTCGGCGAGCACGCTGCCGGCCAACCAGGTGATCATGACCGCGTCGTCGGCCAGCCCGAAGATCGCCAGTGGGATCTCCGGGAGCAGATCGATCGGCGAGACGATGTACGCCGTCGCCGCCGTCATCAGGGCCAGCCGGAGGCCTCCGTCGTACTGCCCCCGGGTGGTGGCCCTGATCATCCGGGGCAGCGCCGCCAACCGGGCGCCCAGCGAGGGCCCACCCCGTGCCCCGGCCGCCAGCGCTCGGGCCAGGGCCGTGAATGCCGCGCTGCGCTTCAGTGTCTTCCCCATCGTCGCGCTCCTCTCCGCCGGATCAGCGTGGCGGGTCGGCGCAAGTCGGCCGGCCTCCCCCGGTCAGGTACCCCGTCGCGTCGATTTCCAGGCACCCGCGAGCCGTCACGACGACAGCGCCGTGTCGGACCGGCGCGATAATCTCGCGGTATGGGGGTGGCTGGTTCCGTCGTACCCGTTGGTCCGCGCTGGCGGCAGGCCCGGCGGGTCGCCCGCCTGGCGGCCATCGGCACGGGCGCCACCGCGGCGGCCGTGGTCGCGACCGGCGGGGTGCTGCTCGGGCAGGCCCGCCAGGCGCGGCGCACCATCCCGATGGCCGAGGCGCCGCCGCCGCGCTGCGACGGGGTGTACGGCGCCAAGTTCCCCGGCCCCGCGCTCACCATGGTCGTGCTCGGCGACTCGTCGGCCGCCGGCTACGGGGTGCACCGCCGCCGGGAGACGCCCGGCGCCCTGCTCGCCACCGGCCTGTGCCGCCGGCTGCAACGGCCGGTGCGGCTGCACCGTTACGCGGTGGTCGGAGCCATCTCGTCGGCGCTCCGGCACCAGGTGGAGGCCGCGCTGGAGTGCCAGCCCGACATCGCGGTGATCCTCATCGGCGGCAACGACATCACCAACCGCACCCCGCGCGGGCTGGCCGTGCGCTACCTGATCGAAGCGGTCCACACGCTGCGCGACGCCGGCTGCGAGGTGGTCGTCGGCACCTGCCCCGACCTGGGCGCGATCCGCCCGATCCAGCCCCCGCTGCGGTGGCTGGCGCACCGGTGGAGCCGGCAGCTCGCCGCCGCCCAGACGGTGGCCGTCGTCGAGGCCGGCGGCTGGACGGTCTCCCTCGGTGACCTGCTCGGCCCCCGCTTCGCCGCCGAACCGACGCGGATGTTCGCCTGGGACCGGTTCCATCCCTCCGCCGAGGGGTACGCGGTGGCCGCCGCCGCGCTGCTGCCGACGATGATCTCCGCGCTCGGCGCGGGGCAGGAACGACGGGTCGCACCGGTGCCGGGCGAGGGCGTACGGTCGCTGCCGGAGGCCGCGCAGGAGGCGGCCCGGCACGCCGGCACGGAGGTCAGCGGCACGCAGGTCCGGGGCCGCGACCGAGGGCCGGCCGGTCGGTGGGCGCAACTGCGCCGCCGGGCGTTCTTCGGTGTCGGTGCGGTGCCGCAGCGCGGGTCCGCCACGGACACTTCGACAGTGGAGGGACTGGCATGAACGAGCGCAGCGAGCGGGGCGTGACCGCCGGTTTCCCGGGCCGACTGGGTCGGGCGGCGGCGCTCTCGCTGCTCGCCGGCACCGTGGGCGGCGCCGCCGTCCTGGCCGGCGAGGCGTTCGTCGCCCGGCACCGGCGCTACGCCCAACCGGAGCTGGGGCTGGCCCTGCGGGCCACGATCGGCCGGGCCGGCGCGCCGCCCCTACGGCTGGTGCTGCTCGGCGACTCGTCGGCGCTGGGCGTGGGCGTCGACCGTCTCGACGACACCATCGGCGGGCAGATGGCCAACCTGCTGGCCGAAGGGCCAGCCGGCCGGCGGGTGCACCTGTCCAGCGTCGGCGTCTCCGGGTCCCGCTCGACGGACCTGTCCACCCAGGTGGCGCGGGCCCTGCTCGGCGAGCGGCCCGACGTGGCGCTGATCCTGATCGGCGCGAACGACGCCACCGGGCTGCGCCGGCCCACCGACGCGGCGGCGTATCTCGGCGCGGCCGTGCACCGGTTGCGCGAGGCGCGGGTCGAGGTGGTGGTGGGCACCTGCCCCGACCTCGGCGCCGTACGGGCCATCGCACCTCCGCTGCGCCAACTGGTCGGCTGGTCCGGGCGGCGGGTGGCCCACGCCCAGACCACGGCCGTGCTGGACGCCGGCGGCACGGTGGTCGACCTGGCCACCGAGACCGGGCCGGTCTTCCGGGCCGACGCAGGGACGCTCTGCCACGACGGCTTCCACCCCTCCGCCGACGGCTACCGGGTGTGGGCGCACGCCCTGCTGCCCGCCGTCGCAGCAGCGGCGGCGGTCGCCTCCCGGCGCTAGACCGGCCCGGTCCGGGGTGACATTTCCCGCCGGGCGGCCTTCTTCCGCGCCAAGTTACCGGCGGGTTAACGTGGTTCCATGCCGATTGAGTCGTCCCGCGACGCCGTCATCGTCGCCACCGCCCGCTCCCCCATCGGCCGGGCGCACAAGGGGTCCCTGCGCGACGTCCGCTCCGACGACCTCGCCGCGACCATCGTCCAGGCCGCCCTGGACAAGATCCCCCAGCTCGACCCGACCACGATCGACGACCTCTACCTCGGGTGCGGCCTGCCCGGCGGCGAGCAGGGCTTCAACATGGGACGGGTGGTGGCCACCCTGCTCGGGCTGGACACCGTGCCCGGCGCCACGCTGACCCGCTACTGCGCCTCCTCGTTGCAGACCACCCGGATGGCCATGCACGCGATCCGCGCCGGCGAGGGCGACGTGTTCATCTCCGCCGGCGTGGAGATGGTCTCCCGCTACGCCCGGGGCAGCTCCGACGGGCTGCCCCCCGAGGCGCAGGCGCTGGTCGGCGGCGGCTGGGAGAACCCGCGCTTCGCGGCCGCCGGTGAGCGCTCGAAGAGCCGCGCCCAGGGCGGCGCCGACGTGTGGACCGACCCCCGCGAGTCCGGCGAGCTGCCGGACATCTACCTGACCATGGGGCAGACCGCGGAGAACCTGGCCCAGGTGTACGACGTCACCCGCGCCGACATGGACGAGTTCGGCGTCCGCAGCCAGAACCTGGCCGAGAAGGCCATCGCCGACGGCTTCTGGGCCCGGGAGATCACCCCTGTCACCACGCCGGACGGCACCGTGGTGAGCACCGACGACGGCCCGCGTGCCGGCGTGACCCTCGATGCCGTCGCCGGCCTGAAGCCGGTGTTCCGCCCGGACGGCCGGATCACCGCCGGCAACTGCTGCCCGCTCAACGACGGCGCCGCCGCCGTCGTGGTGATGAGCGCCCAGCGAGCCGAGGAGCTCGGGCTGACCCCGCTGGCCCGGATCGTCTCCACCGGCGTGACCGCACTCTCGCCGGAGATCATGGGTCTCGGGCCGGTCGAGGCGTCCCGGCAGGCGCTCCGGCGGGCCGGCATGACCATCGACGACGTCGACCTGGTCGAGATCAACGAGGCGTTCGCCGCGCAGGTCATCCCCTCCTACCGGCAGCTGGGCATCCCGGAGGAGAAGCTGAACGTGATGGGCGGCGCCATCGCGGTCGGCCACCCGTTCGGCATGACCGGCGCCCGGATCACCGGCACCCTGCTCAACGCGCTGGAGTGGCACGACAAGACCATCGGTCTGGAGACCATGTGCGTCGGCGGCGGCCAGGGCATGGCCATGGTGCTGGAGCGGCTCAACTGAGCCGACGTCAGAGCGCGCTGCGGGTCGCCGTCACCTCGGCGGCGGCCCGGGCCAGCGCCTCGGCACCCGGCCCGGCGACGATCAGATCCGCCGCCACCACCCGCAACTGATCCGGCAGGGCCAGGTCGTTGTCCAGCCGAGGCACCACCCGGCGGGGCTCACCCTCGGCGTCGGCGGTCAGGTTGGCGATCTCCTGCACGAGTCGGTGCACCAGGTCGGCGCGAGGCACGTTGCCGGTGGTCGCGACCGCCGCCCAACGGGGCTGCTGCCAGTGCCCGATCTGACGGACCAGCGACTGCACGGCCTGATCCAACTCCGCTGCGCTCATCGCCACCGAGTCTACGGCCGGCACCGGCCGCGTCTCTCCGGGCCGGTCAGCGACGCAGGTAGCTGAGCAACCGCAGCAACTGCCAGTAGAGGAAAACCAACCCGGTGATCAGGCCGAACGCGCTCAACCACGCGTACCGGCGGGGTCGACCGTCGCGCACCGAGCGCTCGACGAGGTCGAAGTCGAGGATGAAGCTGAACGCGCCGGCGATGATGGCCACCACCGAGAAGGCGTACGCCAGCCAGCCGACCTCCCCGCTGGCGCTGTAGGTCGCCAACCCCGGGCGCCCGGAGATCAGGTACGACACCAGGTTGACCACGCTGAGCACGGCGATGCCGAGCAGTGTGCCGATCACCAGGCGGGCCAGCCGGGGCGTCGCCCGGATCACCCGGGCCCGGTAGAGCGCCGCCATGCCGAGGAAGACGCCGAAGGTGCCGGCCACCGCCTGCGCCACGATGCCCGGATAGATCAGCTCGAAGGCGCGGCTGGCCACCCCCAGCAGCAGCCCCTGGAGCACGGCGTAGGCGACGATCGGTACCGGGTTGGTGATCCCGCGCAGCGAGATGACCAGGACCAGCACGATCGAGGCGAGGGCGCTGCCGGCCAGCGCGGCGGGCAGCCAGGCCGCCTCCGGCACCACCGCCCAGGACACCGCCGCAGCCACGACGGTGACGAGCAGCAACCCGACCGTGCGGACCACCACGTCGTCGACGGTCATCGCCTCGACGTCGCGGGTGCCGAGCACCCGGGCCTCCACCCGGCCGGTCTCGTCCAGCCGGTTGAGCACCGGGTTGTTGCTGCGCACCGCCGCCTCCTCTGCCCGCGTACCGTTCCTGAACAGTGGTCAGAAGTGACTATGAAGATCAAACTGACACTGCGTCCATCCCGAACGGTCTTGGATGGTCTGGTCCCCCGCGTTCGCTCCCGCGGTCGGCGGCACGGATCGTGTCCGTGGTCCGGTCTGAGGAGGGCGGGTTCCCTCACGTCCCCGTCCACCGGGTCGGGCCT
>NZ_JBEXIK010000011.1:0-192265 GCF_040608515.1 Micromonospora sp. NPDC005173 | reverse complement strand
ATCCACCACAGCAGCACCGTGGTCGCGAACGCCACCACGACCGCCGCGCCGCGGGCCGCCTCGAAGCCGCCGCTGCTGAGCCCCAACCCCGTCACGAGAATCAGCTCGCCCAGCGCGATGATGAAGAACTGCCGATGCCGCTCGGCCTGGAACTCGCCCGAGACCGCAAACTCCGCCGCACCGGCGCGGCCCAGCCTCGGCATGGGCCAGCCGAGTCTGGCCACCGTGTAATCCACGGCCACCGCCAGCGCCCACAGCACCCCACGCGGCCAACCCTGCATGAGGGCGCCCGCGATCCACGGCACCGCCGACACGCCGAACCAGAACAGCACCCGCATCTCGGGACGCTGCCGCTCGTCGCCCCACGTAACGACCACGAGAAACAGGCTGCGACCGACCTGGACGGCGACGTACACGCCGGCGAAGACCAAGCCACGTCCGCCGAACGCCTCAGGCGCTGCGGCCGCCAGCACCAAGCTGCCGAACATCGCCCCGATGGCCAGCCGCCGTATCGCGGGCTGCCACGGGTCGAACCTGTCGGCTACCGCCGCCGACTGGGTCCACACCCACCACAGGGCGAGCAGCACCACCAGCGTCTGGAAGGCGCCGCTCCAGTTCAGATGCTCCCGCAGCCCTTGCGAGAGCCGGAAGATCGCGAAGACAAACACCAGGTCGAAGAACAGGTCCAGGAACGTCGCCCGCTGCTCATCCGATCCCCGCACCAGCCGGGCTGCACCACCCGTCATCGGTTCGCCCCGTTTCTGCCGCTTCTGCCAGCCTCCGAAACAGTCGTACCACCCGGCAGCGCTGGTGGATGCGGATGTGCTGCTGCGGCCTGGGGTCCAACGGCCTCGCCCGTGGCGGGCGACGGTAGAGGCCGATCAGTTCCTTCCAGCCGTCGCCGCCGTTCTGATCAGCTCGTCGACCTTGACCAGCCGTCGGGCCAGTGCCACAGGTGGCGGAGTGTTACCCAGGTCCTGATACCGATCTGTCATGCAGGTCCTGAGACACGACACGGGGCTTCCGGGGCTGCCGGCGGGGCTGCCGGCGTGTGATCCGTCAGCTGATGTGCGACGTAGCTCTGCCAGGTGATGTGCGACGGGTGGTCTAGGAAACTGAGGTAGCGATCCGCGGTCGCTGGCCTTTGATGCTACGGACTGGCTGGGTGGTGGTGCGTCGGACGACTTTGGTGTCGCCGTCGGTGAGTTCGATGGCGAGTGTTGTTTCGGAGACGGTCACGCTGACTGTCTGGTGCCGGTGGAGCCGACCGAGGGCGACCTTCTGGCCGGTGACCGTGATGATGCCGCTGTTGGAGGACGAAATCGGCGCGCGAGGACAGTCATCACGCGACCATGGGCGAATGGGGCGAGCATCGGAGCCGGCGCAGACCGGGGGCATCATGCGCGGCGAGGAGGACGCCCAGCAGGCCAGCTTCCTGGAGCTGTTCTTCGACCTGGTGTTGGTCTTCGCCCTGGTCGGGGTCGTCAGCCGGATGGGGCCGGACCTTCTCTCCGACAATGTGGGCGTGCGCTGGCTGTCGCTGCTGTACGCGGCCGTTCTGGCCCTGCCGTTGCTGTGGCTGTGGACGACCACCGCGTACGTCACCAGCCGGTTCGACTACCGCAACGGCTGGATTCAGCTGCTGGTCCTGGTCAGCGCGTTCGGCCTGCTGATCATGGCGACGTCCCTGTACGAGTTCGAGCAACACGGCGCCACCTTCGCCATCGTGTACGTGGTGCTGCACATCGGACGCCCCTTGGTGCTCCGGCCCCTGTTACGGGAGCACGAGCAGGTACGGGAGCTCTACACCCGCCTGGCCATCTGGGCCAGCATCTCCGGCGTCATTTGGCTCGCCGGGGCGGCGATGCGCGGAAACCTCCGGCTCGCCCTATGGTTGATCGCCATCACCGTGGACCTGGTCGTGGCGCGGGTCAGATGGCCGGTACCCGGCCTGGGCCGGCCACCGACCAGCGCGTGGGCGATGGCCAGCAGCCGATACCTCCCCGAGCGCTACCAGCAACTGTTGCTGATCGCGCTCGGCGAGACGGTGCTGTCCATAGGCCTCACCTACGCCACCCACCCCACCACGCTCGCCGCAAAGGCGGCCCTGGTGGTCACATTCGTGACGTCCGTGCTGATGTGGCGGATCTACTTCTATCGCGCGGGCCAGGTGCTGGCCGAGGCCGTCGAGATGTCGTCGAACCGGGCAGCTGCCGGCGGGATCGTCGGTGTGGCCCATCTGCTCATGGTTCTCGGCATCACCTTGGCCGCGGCCGGCGCGGAAATCGTGTTGGCGCATCCGGAGGGGCCCTCCGTGCCGGCCTGGCTCGTGGTCATCCTCGGCGGGCCGGCGATCTTCCTGTTCGGCCGCAGTCGGCTGGAACGGGTCGTCTTCAACCGGCTCGCCGTGCGCCGGCTCGTCGGCATCGGCGTTCTGGTCCTGCTGGCGCCGCCGCTGTTCTTCGGCCCGCCGCTGCTTGCCGCCATCGTCGCTGCGGTCGTGCTGCTCGGGGTCGCCGTTGCGGACGCTCGACGCGCCGCCGGCAGCCCACCAGAGGCCCCGTCCCCGTCTGCCTAGCGGAGCGGTCGGCATTCAGTCCGCGAGAGGTCCACGGACGGCCGGCGAGTGGTGAGAGACGCCGAAAGGTGTTTCCGTTACTACGAGCCCATCCGCGCTGCTTGCCGGGTCGCCCGTTTTGATCTCGTATCGCGCAGGTCGTGGCGACAGCAACGGCGACAGCAACCGAGGCCCGTTCCACCAGCCACAGGCAGGGCTCGACCGTCACGACGGCCGGGCCAGGCGGCGACGGGCCATCGGTCGGTGTATGCCTCTTAATCCGCGGGTTCGGGGTTCGAGTCCCTGGCGGCGCACCAGCAATAAAGGCTCTGGCCTGGTGGTTTCCCACCTAGCCAGAGCCTTTCTCGTGTCCTGCGACGATAGCTGGGTGCTCCATGGGCGCTCGGGAGCGATGGGACTGTTCCGGTTACCGGCGGACGTCGGGTTGTGGTCCTGGCCGCGGGCCGCCCAGGCAGTGGGGCGGCGCGATTTTCCGCCGGTGGGTGCAGGTCGAGGTGCAGTTGGTCTGAGCCTCCAAATCGATCTTGAGGCTGGCCGCACCGCCGCAGAGCAACTTGTGGATGTTGCGGGAGGATCCATGCCGTGGATGTCCCCGAGCTTCTTCGTCGAGCGGCCTGTCACGTACCCGCGCTGACTGCGGGCGAGGCCGGCACGACGCTGGCGGATGCGAACGAGTACCTCGACCACGATGAGTGGGAGGTGGCGCTGGACATCCTCGTGGAACTGGGCGACGCGTACGGGTCCGAGATCGCCTACTGGGACTTCCTCGCGAAGGCTGCCAGGATGATGTGGCTTGCGAGGACCGAGCGGTGGTGTCACTGGCGTCGGGCTGAAGTCAATCACGGGGTGATTCGGGCGGAGCTTCAGCTCGTGGCTCCGGGCGTCGTTGGCGGACGGCGCACCTCGGTTCCCGGCGATGGGCGCCTCCGCCCGCTGTGGGACATCGGCGATGTGACGGCGGCGGGCCACCCGGACCTTTATGTCGCCCGGATCTGGGTCGAGTCGCAGCCGGACCTTCAGCCCGGCGGGGGAGGGGTCGTCCGTCTGGCACCGCTGAGCCCCCAGCGGTGGCGGCGATTGTCAGCGGGCGACGTGATCACAATGCACGAACAGCGGCCGGTAGCCGGGACCGCGACCGTCATCGAGGCGGTTTTTCCGGCCGCCGATGACGCAGGGCGCGACGGAGAGTGACGCCCGGCGAATGCAGTGGCATCTCGGCGTAGCCCGGATCGCGGGCGGGTGACGTCACCCCCGGGGGTTGCAACCTTCGACGCTGCGAGTGACGTTTAAGATCAACTGAGGGCTGTCCGCTATGCGTGTTGGTGATGTTCTTGTGCTCGTCTCTTTGGGTGATTCGCTGAACAGTGATCTCCAAAATCCGCCCCAAAACCCCGATTAGAGGGCGAAGGCTCTCGGTGAGGCTATGAAGACGCTTGCTCCGCAGGCTCCGAGGGCATCTGCGCCCGTGTGGCTGATCTTCATCGCAGTCATGTTGGTCGCTATCGCCTTACGCTGTGTAGTGGCCGATTGAAATGGCTATGGGCCGTCGATGTGCCGAGGGATCATCAAGACATGGGTGACCGTGCGGCCGTGAGGCGGTTGTCGCCGCGGCGGTGGCGGATCCTGTCCTTCCTGGCTCAGCACGCTTCGGCGTCGACGTTGGATGTGGCGTTGGTCTGTGACGTGTCGCGACTGACGGCTCATCGGGACCTGGCCTGGCTGCATGAGTCGGGGCTGGTGCGCCGCGAGCGCTCGAAGGAGGACCGCACTCACACCTGGTGGTACGAGATCACGGCCGAGGGTGCCGAGGTGGTGCGCGGCGACCTTGTGGCCTCGGGGCGGCCTGTGCCTCTGCAGCTGGGCCGTCGGCTACCCAGTGCGGCAGACGCTCTGCTGTTCCTACCGCTGGTCGAGGTGTCGCGGCGGAACCCGGGGCGGTGCGAGCTGTTCCAGTGGCTGGCGACCATGGAGACCTCGGCGTGGTTGCGCCAGCACGACCTGGCGCAGCTGCGGGCCGACGGCTACGGCGTCTGGCTGGAGGACGGGCGGTGCCTGCGTTTCCTGGTGCATGTCGACCGTGGCGCGATCGGTGACGTTGTCGCCGAGCATGAGCGGCGGACGTCGGGGCTGGGTGGACTGCTGACTGGCTATCGGCGTACCGACCGAGTGGTGCCGGTCGGAGCGGTCCTGATGATCGTTCAGGACGCCGAGCGGGAAGAGCAACTGCTGGCCGACCTGGCCCGCGGGCCGCTGCGGGCATCTACCGCCACGACCACCATAAACCGGCTCTTCACAGACCAGCGTGTAGTCGTGGCCTGAAGCCGCCGGTCTCGAGCAGGGACCTGGCGATGTAGTTGGTGATGTTGCGGAATCCGAGCGCGGAGCCGCGGAGGTGTTCGAGCCGTCCGTTGATCGCCTCGGTCGGGCCGTTGGATGTGCCGGGCCGGTCGAAGTAGGCCAGCACGTCGTCGGCACGCTTCTTCAACGTCCGGCCCAGCGTGATGACCTCGCTCAGCACGGCCGGGACGCCGGCGCTGACCGAGTCGATCAGCGCGGTCATCAACACGCGGCCACGAGCTCGGTCGGGCTCTCGGTAGGCCGCGATCATCCGCTGGTAGATCCCCCAGGTCGCCTCGACCTGCACATGGTCATCGACCGCGAACAGCGCCCGCAGACGGCTGCGCTGCTTGTCGGTGAGGAGGTCGGCGCCGGTTTGCAGGGTCCGCCGCGCCGAGTAGAGCGGGTCGCCCTTCATGCCGCGGTGACCGTGGATGGCTTGCTGGACCCTGCGTCGGCACCGGTCGAGCGCGTCGCCGGCCAAGCGGACCACGTGGAAGGGATCCATCACCGCGACCGCGTCAGGGAGCTCTTCGGTGGTGGCGGTCTTGAAGCCGCTGAACCCGTCCATCGCGACGACCTCGACCGCGTCACGCCAGGCGTCGGTGCGGGCGACGAGCCAGGTCTTGAACACTTGCTTGGAGCGGCCCTCGACCATGTCGAGGAGCCGTGCTGGGCCTGTCTTGTCGCGGATCGGGGTGAGGTCGATGATGACCGTGACGTACTTGTCACCACGGCTGGTGTGGCGCCAGACGTGCTCATCGACGCCGACGACCCGGACGCCGTCGAACCGTGCCGGGTCGTCGATCAGGACCCGCTTGCCCTCGGCGAGGACTGCGTCGTTGGCGGTGTTCCACGCGACGCCGAGACCTTCGGCGACCCGGGCGACGGTGAGGTGTCCGACCACAATCCCTTCGAGTGCCCACCGCAGCCCGCGCCGTGACAACTTCGACCGGGGCTCGGCCACCTGGGAGGTGTCCTGGCGCCAGACATGCCCGCAGCCACCGCATCGGTAGCGGCGGATCGTGACCAGCAGCGTCGTGGGCCGCCAGCCGAGCGGCTCGTGGGCAAGTTGCCTGGTGACCGTGTCCCGGGGGTCCCTTCGCAGCCGCAGCGGCGGCACCATTGGTCGGGTTCGAGGACCCGGCACGCGAGGACCGCGCGGTCGGGCTCGAGGCGTTGGCCGGTGACGACGAGGCCGAGCTCGTCGAGTCTGCAGAAGGTCGTTAGATCGGGGTGGGCGAACGCGTGCGAGCGGTCGCCGACGGTAGCGTCGGGCACGGTGGCGGTTCTTTCAGGATGAGCGTGTAGGAGCCTTTCCCTCTGGAAACCTCGACATCCATCTGGGACCGCCGCGCCAGCTACACCCTCATCTGGCGAAGAGCTCCTCTAGCCGCGACTACACCCCAGTCCCTGGGAGTAGGTCATCTGTCGAGGGATCCGCGATCACGGCCGATGGCGGAAGCTGATGCGCATCAGCCGACTGTCAGCCCAGTCTTCGAGCCGAGTCGGCCGGATGGTGCCGGGGTCGTGGGGCTGATTGAGATCCGCGACGATCTCCGCCAGCACGGCCTGACGTTCAGCTGGGTCGGTGACAGGCGTGGCCCGTGCAGGCAGATCTGCGCGGATCCCGTTCTTGAGGTGGAAGGTGAAGTTGGGATTGGCGAGAAGGTTCGCATGCCAGTCGGTCGCGGCACCGCCGGCGCCGCTACACAGGTAGGTGGTGCCCGCAGCTCGGTAGAAGAAGATCTCGATGCGGCGTGGCCGGCCGGTGCGGCGCCCCAGCGTCGTGATGTCGATGATCCGTTCGCTGGTGCCTGCGGCGGGTGTGATCTCGATGGCTCGCCGGATGTGATCGGGCAGGTGCGACAAAGACGCGTCACGTGGGGAGTCGTTCCATCCGGTCGTGTCTGGACTGCTCATGCGGTCTCGGTCTGAAGGGCGGGCCCGAGGAGGAGTCCACCGTCGATGACGTACTCCGACCCCGTGATGAACGACGCGTCTGATGACGTGAGGAACAGGAGAAGCCGGGTGACGTCGGTCGGCTCTCCAAGTCGGGGGATGGCGAACGGCTCGGGTGAGTAGAAGTCGGCGATTGCCGCGGTGGCGCCGGCTGCTGGTTCTTGGATGAAGGGGGTCGCGATCACGCCGGGGTGGATGGTGTTCACGCGGATGTGGTCCCGGCCGAGCTCGAGCGCTGCCGTTCGGGTAAGGCCTCGCACGGCCCACATGCTGGCGACGTACGGCGCGTAGTGCGCCGTGCCGCCCAGGCCCATCGTCGAGGCGATGTTGACGATGGCTCCCCCTGTTGCGCGGCGCAGAGCGGGGGCGGCGACCTTGATGCCGAGGAAGGTCCCTGTGAGGTTGATGTCGAGGATGCGCGACCACGTGGCCTGGTCCGTGTTCTCAATCGGCGCCGGCGGGTTCTGGACGCCCGCGTTGTTGACGAGCACGTTCAGGGCGCCGAAGGCGCTCTCGGCGGCTAGCACAGCAGCGGACCACGAACTCTCGTCGGTGACGTCGAGGCGGGTGAAGTGAGCGCGGGTCCCGAGCTCGTCGGCGAGAGCGGCGCCGCGTTCGGTGTCGATGTCGCCGATCACCACGTTCGCTCCCTCCGCGTGAAAGGCGCGTACGTGGCTCGATCCCTGGCCACCGGTCCCACCGGTCACGAGCACGGTCTGGTTGTCGAAGCGGTTCATCCGATGTTCCTTCGGTACGTGGGTGACTGACCGGGATCATCGGCGATGAACGGCCGGCCGATGGCGAGCCGAGCGACTCACCACTGCCTTGACACTAGGTTGGCGGCAGTGGCGAGTCAAGCCACTCACCTCGTATGCTCAGTCCATGAGCAGGGTCGTACCGACGTACCACCAGCGCGTCGCCCAGGAAAAGCGCGCGCTGATCGTGACGGCCGCGACCGCACTGTTCCTCGAGTTGGGCTACGACCGGACATCGCTGGCGCGGATCGCAGAGCGCTCGGGTGTCTCGCGGGCCACCTTGTTCAAGCAATTTCCGAGCAAGGCTGCCCTGTTCGACGCCATCGTCACCGAGTCCTGGTCAACCGCTGACGAGGAGGATCCTCCGCCGGCAGGCAACGTCGTTGACGGGCTCAGCGCCATCGGTCGCCGTTACGCCGAGCTGTTGAGCCGGCCCCAGATGACCGACCTGTTCCGGATCGTCATCGCCGAGCTGCCGCGGTTCCCGGAGCTGGCCCATGCGCAGTTCTCGCACGGGAAGATGCCCTACTTCGAGTCCGTACGCAGCTACCTCCTGGCTGAGCACGAGGCGGGAACGGTGCGGGTCGAGGACGTGGACCTCGCAGCCACCCAGTTCCTGGGCATGATCTCCAACTACGTCTTCTGGCCAACACTCCTAGTGCCGGGCTGGGAGGTGAGCGCCGAACGCGTCGCTCAGGTAGTCGACGAGGCCGTCCGCACCATCGCCGCCCGGTACGCCGCGACTGGACCAGGGGCGTCCACCAACGACTGAGTCCCGCCGCCACCAAAGGAGCTGATGCCTAAGCAATCGAGGCCGTCGGCACCAAGGGCGTTCGCGGGGCATCCCGGGGCGGACACCGAAGGAGGGAGTGTCGATGTGTTGACCCACCTCGATCAGCCTGGCATCAGCACAGCCCGACAAGAGGTCTCAGCAGCGGGCCCAAACGTGCAAGGCTGCCCTCTCGGGGTGGAAACTCCCAACGACAGCAAGAGGGGTGACCCAAGACCCGCAAGCCCAGCCCCCGCAGCTACACCCTCATCTGTGAAGAGCCCATAAACCTGTTGTACCGCCACTGGCCGAACGAACAGGTGTGGCGGCTACCGGGCGAGGACGACCGGAGCCGACTGATCGACTTTGCCGCCTGAATTGGCGGGACACTACGAGGCCGTCGGGATGAGGCGGTCAGAGATCTCTCGAACGGAGTGGATCCCGGGCGAGTATAAGGGAGGCAGACTCGAGGTCTAGGGGATTGATGCCGGCTTCAAGGTGGATGTGAGCTCCCGACTGCGCCCGCGGGTCGGACAGCGCCAGGCACATGCGAGCGAGATCTCGGAGGCCGGCGGGGTCGCCGAAGATCTCTACCGCGCCATCGACGATGTTGACAGTGATCGTGCCGCCCTCGGCAGGGGCTACAACCCCGATGGCCGGGTCATACGCCGGTACAGAAAGCGAGGTCTCGGTCATCGCACGAGTGTGCCGCACCGACGCCCGTTCTCGATCTCATGGCACCGACATAGGTGCCCCGGCCGAGGAGCCCTGAGCTACACGAGCCAGGTGTCCTGCCGCCTTAGGCGCGCAGTATGGGAATACTGTCGAGCTGATCTTGACGAAGGTTTGATCCGATGATGCCAGACGGCCGTCCCCGGTCGGGTCTGCAAGCCACTACCTCGTTCGGCGTGATCGCGAAGTCGACGCTGAAGTCATGGTCCGCGTTGGGCAGCTCATCCTCGAGTAGCTGGGTCTGGTGGATCGTGGTGGCGATGGTGGTCTCGGTGGTGACGAGTGTGGCCTCGGTGAGGAGGGCGATCTCCAGGTCGGAGTAGCCGGCGCCCTTGCCGACCCGCACGCCGCTTTGGCGGCTGACAGCGACGCTGCCACAGACGATGAGGTCCACCGGACGCATTTCGGCGGGTCCCACGGTGGGAGCGACCTGCGGCGCACCAGTACTCGTAACGGCAGTCTCGATCGGTGCGGTGAGGCTGGCGGGGTCGAGCAGATAGAAGGGCTTGGGGGTAGCGAGTCTCGGGACTGCCATGTAGAGCAGTTTGCCTTCCTGCAGGGCTCGTACCCGGACGGGAAGTTGGGCCCGGTCTGGGTTGCACTTGATCACTCGGGCCTTCTTCCATACGTCCAGTTCCGCGAGGCGGGCTGCGGCCTCTTCCTTGCCGACGAAGTCGGGGATGTGACCGTGCACGCCAAGTGGGGCGGCGCCGTCACGTTCAAGGAGGTCCCATACGTGTTGCCGAACGGCGTGTTTGGCGCGGTCGATGTCGGTCACGTTGGTGCTCCTATGGGCTCATGAGTGTGAGGAGTCGGTCGTTCACGTCCTGGACTAAGGGCTCGTTGCGCCAGGGGCGTAGCTGTCGGGCGGCGGCGAAGGCGAGGTTGAGTCCGCCGCCGGCGCGGGTCCGCTCGATGACGTCGATGGCCTGATGCAGGTAGGACGTTGCGGCGTCGACGTCGCGTCGGAGGATGCTGGCGAGGGCGAGGTTGCCGAGGATGACGGCGGTGGATTTGCGGCGTGCGGCGATCAGTTGTCGGGCTTTCTCTAGCGCTGGTACGGCTTCGTTTGGCTTGTTGAGGGAGAGCCAGCAGGAGCCCGCGAGCCTCGTGTAGTGGCTGGGGCAGAAGATGTCGGTGGCTGGATCTCGGGCGTCGACGGCGGCGAAGTGAGCTTCAGCGGTACCGAGAGCGTCGGAGCAGTCCTTGGCCTGACCGAGCATCGCGTTTGCCTCAGCCCGATGCAGTTGGGCGAGGCCGGCGATGACGTGACTGTCGCTGTGGCTGACGGCGGCGGCGCGGGTGGTCAGGACAAGACCGGCGTTGGGTTGCTTGGTGCCGTAGAGGGCGAGGTAGCTCTTGCGGAGCAACGCGTTAGCCTCGGTGACCGCGTCTCGCGTTTCCTGGGCTGCGCTGATCGCCTGGTCGAAGTAGGCGGCGCTAACGACATGGTCGCGCCGCTGCGAGGCGTCCCAGACGAGTTGACCCATCAACGTCGCGGACTCGGCGACTGCTGCCGCCAGTTCGCGCTGAACCGGCCCGTTGCTGGCGTGCTGGCGAAGGAAGATTTCCTGACCGTGTAGTTGCCCGGCCTCGGCGAGCAGGAGCGTCGAAGGCGTCTGGTCATAGCGCTCGTCGAGGCGCTGCACGCGCTCCCTCAGATACGCCACAGCGATCAGGTCGACGCGGCCGGGGTTGCGCAGAACGTAGCCGAGACGCTCGTCGGGTGGTGACGGCGGCTGGCCGACGTCGGCCAAGAGGTCGGCCAGTTCCTCGATCGACAGCTTGAGGGTCGCGGCGAGGCGCGGCCGGTGCCAGGGCTGCGGGTCAGTCTCCGCCCGTTCCCACCGCACGATGGTGGAGCGGTCGACGCCCAGGGCTTCCGCGAGGCGCTCCTGGCTCAGCCCAATCGTCTTGCGACGCTGGGCAAGCCGGTGCCGCCGCCTACCCGCCACGTACCGCCTCCCTTCGCCGTCACCCCTCACGGATCCATTCATCCAGCTCACACCGTGTGACGCAATGGGGATGCGTCAGTTCTGCGCCGTTGCCGCGCTGGGCACCAGTGACCGCCGGGGCTTGTGTAGACGCATGGCCGGAACGGGTCAGAGCACAAGCCGCTGTGCAAGGCGTGGCGACCACGTGAGTTCCCCGCCCGTTCCGCTGCCACTCCAAGTCCGACCTACTGAGTGGGGGTAAGAGGTGAGCGTCCAGGAGCGAGACCGGCTCGATTCCACCGGAGCGTTTTCTGCCGGGCAGACCCTGATGGACCTGAGCCGGCTGGTACTGCCGCAGGTCACTCCCTCGAGCGTGTTGATGTCCCCCCGCCTGCATACTGCTACGAGGGCTGCGCGGGCGGGCGTCCGGCGGCTTGCTTCCACGCGCCGTCGAATGGTGGTGGGCTCGTCGGCCTGCCGACGAGCCCACCACCAAATGGTCCCAGCCCGGACAGGGGAGCGGACGTGACCATCTACGTCTCGCGCAACGCCACGACCGGTCAGCCATGGCGACCCGGCACCTCGTCAGGCTCTCAAGAACCGGCACAGGTGAAGGCAAATCCACCACTGTTCAACTACGTGTGGCGCCAAATGTTCGAGCGGCAGGCCCGAGAGAGCAGGCCCCGATGAACCAAGAGCCCTCGCAGCCCGCACAGGTTCAACGACTCGACTCCGGGCCCAGGGAGCACACCCCGCTGCGTCCGATCTGGCTCTGCCGTGCCTGCGGCCAACCCTGGCCCTGTGGCCGGGCGAAGCTCGCTCTCGTCGCCGAGTACGACGGCAATCCGGTCAGCTTGTTCCTCTACCTGGCCAGTCTGCTCCATGACGCCATCGGCGACCTGCACAAGCTCAACCCCACCACCACCGGGTGCGCCAGCGACATGTTTGATCGGTTCCTTGGCTGGCCCGCCCGACACAACCGCTCCTACCGGGTGACCGAGATCGGCTCTCCAGGGCCCGAGGAGACAGAAGCATGAAAGGCGCCCGCGCCGTCGCCCCGCTCGACATGCCGGCGAGAGCCGGGACGTCCCACCCCTGGTGCTGCGGCCCACATACCAGTAACGGAAGTTTGACAGCCGGCCTGGCCGGGGCAACTGGAAGGAGAAGTGACGTGCCGACCGGCGGGCACATCCGGCGCGCGAGGTGGCGAGCCCATTTCCCTCCGCAACAGGTTGAGGACACGTGCGCACCACGACAGTCGGCGACGTGAAGGTCCTGCTACCGGAACTCGACCCGGAGGACCTCGACCGCGTGACCGACCTGGCCGATGTCCTCACCGAGGCTTTCGTCGAGGGCGCGTCGTGGCGCGGTGTGCAGCTGGAGGACTGCAGCATCCGCAGCAGCCTGATCACCGGTGGCGACCTCAGCGAGAGCACCTGGGAAGCCAGCACCCTCTACGGCTGCGAAATCACCCGCACCGACTTCTCCGGAGCGACCCTGACCGGCGTCACCATCGAACGGTGCGCTATCACCGGCTCACGGTTCACCGGCACCAGGCTCACCGACGTACGCCTCAAGGACGTTCTGTTCGACGGCTGCCGCTTCGACTACACCACCTTCCAGCGCGTCACCGCCGTCGGCTCGGTCGCCTTCACCGACTGCACTCTCACCCACGGCACCTGGTCCACCTGCCGCCTGCCCGGAATCGCGCTGCGGTCCTGCGACCTCGCCGGTCTGGAGCTGGACTCCTGCCACCTCGACGGCGCCGACCTGCGAGGCAGCCGGCTCCGCGGGCTCAAGACGCCACTCGACAACCTGTCCGGCGTCACCCTCGCGGAGAACCAACTGCCCGACCTCACCCAGCTGGCCGTCGACGCCCACAAACTGACCGTGCGCATCGACTGACTGCGAGGGGGCACCGTGGCCGCTGACGCCGTTCCGACCGGTAGCGCGGAACCGATCCTCGTCTGCATTCGAGGTAACTCCGGCTCGGGTAAGAGCAGCATTGCCCGGGAGCTGCGGCGTCGGCATGGTCGGGGCTGTGCGCTGGTTGAGCAGGATTATCTGCGTCGCATTCTGCTGCGCGAGCGGGACAAGCCCGGCGGCGCGGCGCCGGCGTTGATCGGGCAGACCGTGCGGTTCGCGCTCGACCACGGCTACCACGTGGTGCTGGAGGGCATCCTGCACACCAGCCGTTACCGGAGCATGCTGGCGGGCCTGCGGGACGGTCATCTGGGGCGATCGCTGTTCTGCTACCTCGACGTGTCCCTGCCCGAGACCCTGCGCCGGCACCTGACGCGTCCGCAGGTCAGCGAGTTCACCGCCGAGCACATGAGTGGCTGGTACTCCGTCCACGACGTCCTCGGTTGGCCCGACGAGCTGGTCCTCCCCGAGACCACCGGACTGGAGGAAGCCGTCGAGGCCATCGCCGCAGCCGCCGGACTACCGCAGAGCGGACATGACGACGACGTACTCCCGATCGTCCCGTAGCCCGCGCAAGGAGTCCTCGCTGCCCTGCGAGCCGAGCTTCTGGCACGATCTCCGCTGCACGGCCCCAGAACAGAGCTGCGCGTCCTTATCAGGGATAAGGACGCGCAGGCTCGTTGTGGCCAACCCCGCAAGACCTGGCGGCGATCCTCATCCCAGGATGTCCGCTCCAGCGGCCCCACGGCGACCGCTGGCGGTTCAGTCGTCGGTCGGGGGTGGTGCCAGTTCGGCGTGCCGCACGACGTAGTCGCCGGTGGTGACCGGGGCGAAGGGCGCCGGCGCCATGCAGGTGCCGACCGTGCCCTCGCGCCACTGGCCGTCAGGCCCCTGGTCGGCGTTGACCACCGCCCACGAGAAGCCGACCCGGTCACCGCCCGGACCGTCGTACACGCTGAATCCCAGCCGGCGACCGACCAGGTCGGCCGCCAGCGGGTCGGCCTCGGTGACCACGGCGGTGAGCGTCGCGGTCCGTGTGGCAGTGACCAGGCAGTCGACGCGGGCCGCGAAGCGGACGGTGACGCCGTCCGCCGCGACCCGGTGGGCGACGCGGACCGTGCCCGTCGCGTCGGTGGGCAGGCCGTGGGGCGCGCCGGGCATCGGTCGGGTGTACGGGGTGGCGTACGCGTCGAAGGTGAAGCTGCGTACGTCGCGGTCGGGCGCGAACGTCAAGCGAACCTCGCCCGCCCCTCCCACGCCGGCCGTCCTCGGCTTGTGCGCTGTGGCGCTGGCGCCCGGCACGGCGACCAGCGCCACAGCGACCACGACCGCCGCCGCGCCCAGTCCCCGGAACGTCTTCCTCATGGGTCCTCCCTCGTGGCGACCGGTCGTCGCCGTCGAGATCCACGCTGCCGGCACGCGACACCCGCCGCCTCCCCTGGTGGCGCGAGTCGACTCCACCCTGAGAGGGAGCTAAGAGCGCGGCGAGCTCAAGTGCATAGGCGGTCATGCGTGCGCGCTGGCCGTCGAGGGCTTTGGCGATCGCGCGAATGACAGGCGTTCCAGGTCGCTTCCACGCCACACGCCATGTCTGGGGTCTGCACTACCGTCGCCGCCATGCCGCTGATCACAATCGCCGATGAAGCGACCGGAGCGCCGAGCGGGCCCGAGTGGACCATGGAGATCTTCGAGGAAGAGGTACGACTCGACGAGCTGATTCGCCGGCGGGTGTTTCTGGAGGTCGCCGAGTCCGGCGCACGCGTTGATCCGGAGAAGCGGACCCGGGCGACGCTCGAGGCGTTCGGCCGCAACGGTTTCGTGGTGCTGGTCGACGACCGTCAGGTGACGAGCCTGGACGACAAGGTTCGCCTGCACGCGGGGTCCCGGGTCACCTTCCTCAAGCTCGTCCCGCTGGTGGGTGGCTGATGGGCATGTACGATCCGGAGCCGGCACTGCGTGAGGTGGTCGCCACCGTCAAGGAGTGGTGCGACCGACGCGACAACACCCTTTCCCCGGTTAGTCAGCGGGATTTCATCGATCGGGTGGCCATGGTGTGTGGCTGGTCGCTGGACGGCAGGGGTCGGGTGCTGCTTGCCGCGCTCAACGACCCGGACGGACCGTATGATCTTGCTCCCACGCAGATCGACCTGCTTCCGGAGGCCACGCGACAGGCCGAGTTGCTCGGCTCCGCCGTAGCGGTGCTGGACGGCGTCGATGCGAATCACGATCGCCGTGTCGCCGCGGCGATGACGGTGATCGGATTTCCGCCGTGGAGGCCCCGCGTCAACCAGGCGGACGAAACCCCGTGGGATGTTGCCCGCCGCGAGATGTGGGCACGGACGGAGCAACTCCTGGCCGCGCAGCCGGCGGACGTGCGGCAGACAGTGTTCGATGAGTTGACGGTGCCGGAGCAGGACAGCGAGTTGCGGACCGCGCTGATCCGCTCTCTGCTCTCGGCCGGTGGGCTGGATGGTTCCGTGTGGCTGGACCGGCTGGGCGGTCAGGCCTGGCTGGGGTTCGGCCGGTGGAGCTGGCGGCTCAAGAGCTTTACCTGGGAGTCCATCAGGACGGAGTACCTCGCCGGACGTATGCACCCGGCGGCGCTGGCAACCTGGCGCCGGACGGGGGTCGAGCGCATCCTGTCCGACATGGGCGACGAGGCCGACACGATGTGGCCCATCCCCAACGCCGGTGAACAGTGGGCCGACCGCGCCATCGCGGACATCGAGGCGATGCCCGAGGAACGCCGGTCCGCGTGGCACGCGCTGCTCGCCCACTGCCCACTCGGTGCGGACAAGGCGAAGCCGACGGCTGCCTGGCAGAAGAGCGCCCGGCTCCTGCTCGACGCGGTCGGCGGGGACGAGTTCAGCAGCCGGCTCGACGACTGGCTCCCGCTGGTGGGTCTGGCGCGCAGCCTGCCGCTGCGCATGACCACGTGTTGTAGCGGCCACTACGCTGATTTCCCGCCGCGGTTGGCCGACCGCTTCAACGTCGGGCTGCTGTGGGGTCTGATCTGGATGCGAGCCATGTGCCCGCCGTCGGAGGACACCCTGCGCAGCCTCGGCCAGATCGCGGAACGAGCCGCCCGCAAGGTTCCCGGGCATGGTCCGGCGAGCCCGAAACTGGCGAACGTCGCGGTTGCGGTGCTCATCGACGCCGATCATCCCGCTGCCCTCGCACAACTGGCTCGGCTGGCGTCGCGGATGACCTACAAGAGCACGCTGCGCATCGTCGAAAAGGGCCTGACCAAGCACGCCGAGGCGCTCGGCATCGGCCGCGAGGACGTCGAGGAGATGGCCCTGCCCGGCTTCGGGCTGCCGCTCGCGGACAAGCTGGGTGACTGCTCGTACAAGCTCGAGGTGCGCGGCATCGACGCCGCCGTGGTGTGGCGCAACGCGGACGGCAAGGTGGTCAAGGCTCCTCCCGCGCAGGTGCGCAAGGAATACGGCGAGGAGCTGAAGGAGCTGAAGGCGACCGCCACAGACGTCGGCGCCACGCTGATCGCCACCCGTGATCGCCTGGAGGGGCTGCTGCGGCGCGACCGGGCGTGGACCGCCGAGCAGTGGCGCGAGCGATTCCTGGATCACCCGCTGGCCCGGACCCTGGCCCGGCGGCTCATCTGGACCGTCGACGGCGTCGCCTGCTGCTGGGGCGGTGATGCCCTGCGGACCGTGGACGACGCGGTGCTCGAGCCCGCCGGCGGCGCCACGGTCCGGCTGTGGCACCCGGTCGAAGACCCGGCTGCGGTCCTTTCCTGGCGGGAATTCCTGGCCCGGCATGCGATCACCCAGCCGTTCAAGCAGGCACACCGGGAGCAGTACCTGCTGACCGACGCGGAGCGGACCACCGGCACGTATTCCAACCGGTTCGCCGCGCACATCGTGCGCCAGCACCGCCTCAACGCGCTCCTGTCCCGGCGCGGCTGGTCGCACGTGCGACACCGCAACGACGGCGCCTCCTACGAGGTGCCGTGGCTGGCCCTTCCGGATTGGGAAATGCGCGCCGAGTTGTCCATCGCCGGGATGGAGGATCGGGGCGACGACCTGATGTTCGACACGATGTCGACCGATCAGCTGCGGATCACCCGGGAAGACCGCACACCGGTGCCGCTGGAGCAGGTCCCGGCGGTCGTGCTGAGCGAGGTGATGCGCGACGTCGACCTGTTCGTGGCCGCGGCCGGGGTGGGCAGCGACCCGAACTGGTACCACGGTGGTCCCCAGGGCCGGTATCGCGACTACTGGGCGCGGAACAGCTTCGGCGACCTCACTCCGCCCGGCCGGACGCGCCGAGAGGTGCTGGCCGAGCTGATCCCCCGACTGGCGATCGCCGACCGCTGCACTCTCACCGACAAGTTCCTTGAGGTACGCGGCGATCTGCACACGTATCGCATCCACTGCGGCTCGGGCAACATCCTGATCGCCCCGGACGACCGCTACCTGTGCATCATCCCGGACTCGGCGAAGGCGAAGGAGCCGGAGATGTTCCTGCCCTTCGAAGGCGACAGCCGGCTCGCCGAGATCATCAGCAAGGCGCTGCTGCTGGCGGCCGACAAGAAGATCAAGGACCCGGTGATCCTGCACCAGCTGTGAGGCGCTCGGCCACGCGTACATCGCCATGTCGAGTCGAGGAGGCCGCGACGTCAGGTCGCGGCCTCCTCCAGTGGCCTGGTCGGTCAGTTGGCTGCGGCGGATCCTGCGTTCAGCAACGCCGGATCCACATCGGGGACGGCGAGCCTGGGGTTCCACCCTGCCGCCACGACGCGCATGACGAATCCTGCGGCCTCCTCCAACTGGCGTGCACTGGCCAGCCCACCAACCACGGCAGTCCGCGCACCAAGATCCTCAGTCAGCCTGCCGGCGCGTTCAAGCGCCTCGGGCTGGTCGCCGCAGATCGCCACGACCGGCGCCGAGTCGCGCGGTCCTGCGTAGGGCCAAGACGCTCCAGCGAACAAGTGGAATGCCTTGACCACGTGAGCGCCCCTCGCAACGCGAGCGACAAGCTCTCCCGCCGAGCCCGACGTCGGCTTCAGCTGCCCCGTGGCGTAGTCGACAGCGTTGGTGCAGTCGATCACCGTTACCCCGCTCAGTGAGCCATCAGCACCACCGACGAGGGAGAGCGCCTCCTCCAGGCCCTCCCATGCGACCGCGACCACGACCACCTCGACCCGTGCCGCGAAGTCGGCGGGACCGACAGCCTGGGCTGCGCCGCCGATCTGGCCAGCGGCCCGACTGGCGTTTTCCGCGTTGCGCCCCGTCACCACGACCACATGGCCAGCTCCCGCCCACACTCGGCCAAGCGCTACAGCGAGGTTGCCCGTTCCCAGGATTCCTACGTTCACCGCGATCTCCTTCATCTGTGGGACGACCTGGGGAACGTTAGGAGGCCGCTTCCTACCGTTTGGTAGGAGAGATCCTGCGAAACTGGAACGATGATCGACGGCACCTGCCAGACGTTTGTCTCGGACTGTCATGTCCGCGCGGCAGTTGAACTCATCAACCACACGTGGGATCCGGTGGTCCTGTCAGCGCTGCGCGCCGGCCCAACGAGACGCAACGACCTGCTGGTACGCATCACAGGCATGAGCGACAAAGCCCTGACGCAGGCGTTGCACCGCCTGCGAGCGCGGGGACTGGTCGTCCGGCAGGGCAACGACGAACGGTCGCCGGGAAGCCACGGTGCCGTCTATCAGCTGTCGCCTTTGGGTGGGTCGTTCGCCAACGGCCCACTAGCACAACTGGCCCAATGGGCCGCAGCGAACCAGGCAGACCTCATCGAGCCGTCAACAACGTCATGACCCGCAACGCCTATCGATGACGTGCGGATTCGGGCTTCGTCGCACCCTCGCCCTAAGGTTCGCCCGTGATTTCCCGAAATTTGAAGATCCTCGATCAGGTACGCGCCGAGGCGCTGAGCCGGAACATCCCAGCCGACGACGTGGAGAGGTGGTTGGGGCTCGCTCGCCCGTGTGCACTCCTGACACAGAACGGAGACGGGCCGGTCGTGGGCATGGTCCGTGGTCCCGTGATGCTTCCCGTCGGGGCCGAGGACCCCGAGTACCCCCTCCTCGCCACCATCGACTGCGCGGCCCTTCCGTCAGACGTAACGGATCTTCCGCTGCCGCCCGACGGCCAGTTGTTGCTGTTCGGCTGGCCCGAAGAGGACGGCTGTGGCGAGGTGATATACGTGCCGGCAGGCGTGGCCGTCGAAGAGCGAGAGCGGTACCCTCGCCGCTTCCCTGCGGACGACCAGGAGTGTGCCGAGGTTTACAAGCAACTCCCGCAGGGCGAGTTGCGCCTCACAGTCGATGTCTCCCTGCCCTACGTCCCGACGGTCCCGGGGCCCCGGTGGGCCGCGCCGCAGCCGGGAAAACCCCAATCCGAGGAACTGACCCAGGTGTGGAAGGCAGTCATGGCCGACGTGCCGGACGGCTTGTTCGCGGATGAGTGGGGTAGAACGCCGCTGCTGTTAGGCGGATACGGCACGGACTGCAACGGCTTCAGCCCTGCCTGGTTGGCTGCGAAATATGCGGCCGAGGAGGAACGATCGGGCTACTTCGGGCCGGGGCGCGGCGTTGGTCCACCCAGCCCAGGTGACTGGGTTCTGCTGGCCGAGTCCCACGGCAGCAGGGATGGAGGCGCCACTATCCACTGGATGATCCAACGTGACGACCTGCTCGCGCTACGCTTCGGCCGCGCCCGTGTTCTCGTGTACTGGAACCCGTGAGACCGGATCCGCAGGTGCAGCCCGGGGGCAGCTCGCTGAGCTGATCTCCACCGCATTGTTTTTCGCGCGGGTGTGTATCACCGGATAGGTTCGCGTGCGGCGGGTATGCGGCGCGCGTGCCCGGGAGCGAGGAGCCGGCAGCTGAGTCCGACCCGGCACCACGCGGGCGGGTTCGCGCTGTCCGAACGTCTGCCGGCGTGCGGGAGCGGGGGCAGCGCGCGTTACGCTCCCGTGCCTGGCGGTTACGCCTGTACGGTCTGCTCGCCGTGCAGGCCGGCGTCGCGGCGACGATCGCCTGGTTCGTGGCGTACGAGTTCCTGGACAATGCCTCTCCGGTCGTCGCACCCACCACCGCGGTGGGCATCGTGGCCGCCGCGATGGGATCACGCCTGCGGCGCACCGTCGAGTTGCTGATCGGGGTCGTCCTCGGGCTCGCCGTCGGTGACACGCTCATGCCGCTGTTCGGCATCGGTCCCTGGCAGACCGGCGTGGTCGTCGTGCTGGCGATCATCGTCGCCGTACTGCTCAAGGGTGGTGGTTCCCTGCTCACCCAGGCCGGTGGTACCGCGGTGCTCATCGCCACCCTGGAGCCGCCCGTACGCGAACTGTCCATCCCCCGCTTCGTCGACGCCGCAGTCGGCGGGCTGGTCGGGCTGGCGGTCGGTCTGCTGTTGGTGCCCATCCACCCGCAGAAGACGGTGCTGCGGCTGGCCGAACCCGTCGTCGGCCCGGGGGCCGCCGCCATGCATAAGCTGGCTGCGGCGCTGCGCAACCGCGACCTTGGCGAGGCCGAGCAGAGCCTGCGCGAGTTGCGGAATCTCGGCCCGCAGGTCAACGCGCTGAACGAGGGGCTCAGCGCCGCCCAGGAGGTGGTGCGCTTGGCGCCCTTGCGCTGGCGTGAGCGACAATCCCTGGCCTTCCACACGGAGTCCATCCGGCATCTTGAGCGCAGCCTGCACAGCTGCCGGTCCATGGCGAGACGACTCACGACAGCCCTCAAGGACGGTGAACCGATACCGGAGGAGTTCCCCGCGGCCATCGACCTGCTGGCCGCCGCTTTGCTGACCCTGAGGTGGACGATCCAGGCCAGTGAGGAACCGCGGGAGGCGCGCGAGCAGATCCTGACGGCCGTCGAGCTGGCCGGACGGGCGCAGGGGGGTTCGTCAAGGGACAGCGGCGGCCCGCACCCCCACCGATTGCACTACTCGGGGCTGGTCGCCGTGGGGGAGATCCGGACAGCCGCGCACGATCTGCTCATCGCCAGCGGGCTGGATGCCCGCACAGCGGCCAGCATGGTGCGGCGGGCGGTGGGTTGGGAGGAGGAGGACTGAGCCAGCTCCGCGCGTCACTCGAACAGGCCGGCCGGCGGCGCGTGGTTGCCCTCCTTGACGTCCGAGTAGTCGCGAGCCTCGGCCACTAGGCCCGCCTCGTCGAACCGCAGCAACGTGCAGCCGGAGACGGTCACGGGTTTGTCCTTGACGTGGATCACCGCCCAGTACTCCACCGCTGCCGCATCGCCGTCGACCTGCGGCTCGGCGAACCACACCTGCGCGGGGCGGGTCTCCTCGGCGAAGCACTCCTCCAGATAGACCCGAAGGCCGGACCGCCCACGGTACGGACGAAACATCGAGGCCCAGTGGTCGCCGCTCTCGCTCTGCAGGGCGGTGAGCGCCTCGACGTCCCTGACCGGCCAGGCATCGGTCCAGGTCCTGGCCCACCGTTGGGCCGCCTCTCGCGTGTCCACGTACGCCTCCTCGGTCAACCGGCACCTCTGTCATCGCCAGTCGTACCACTGACCCCTGACATCCCAAGGGACACTGCCTACTCCTGAGCCACCAGCCGTGCGACCGTCTGGGCGAGGAGCTTCGCCCGCGTCTCCGGGGTACGAGCCTTGAGCAGCGGAAGGATCACGGCGTACCGGGCGGACCGGCCGAGCCGTTCGAACGCGGCGGATGCGCGGGGGTCACCGGTCAACGCGGCCGTGAGATCGGGCGGCACCTCGGCGGTGCGCTGCGACTCGTACGCCGCCTCCCAGCGGCCGTCGGCCTTGGCGGCCGCGGCTTCCGCGAGCCCCGCGGGCCGCATCCGGCCGGCCGCCGTCAGCGCTTCGACCTTCGCCACGTTGACCTGCGACCACGAACTCCGCGGGCGGCGGCGCGAGTATCGCTGGAGGAACGAGACGTCGTCGAGGCCCTTGCGGTGGCCGTCGATCCAGCCGTAGCAGAGGGCCACGTCGAGCGCGTCCGCGATCGCGATCGAGGCGAGCCCGGAGTGTCGCTTGGCGATCCGCAGCCACGCCTCGCCCTGCACCTCGTGCCGCGCGGCGAGCCAGGACTCCCATGCCTCGGCATCGGGAAAGTCGAGGACGTCCACGTCATGCCGGCTTCATGGAGGAGAGGACGTCGAGGTAGTGCGGGTTGTTCATGACGCCCAGCACGTTGCCGAACGGGTCGACCACCGCGGCCGTGACGAACCCCTCGTCCCCGTGCGGGGTGATCGGCTGGTACTCCGTGGCGCCCATCGCCAGCAGGCGCTGTACGGTGGCGTCGAGGTCGTCGACGTGCCAGTGCATGACCGCGCCGCCGGGCCCGGTCGCGCCGGGTGGCGCGTACCTGCGGTCGATGATGCCCAGCTCTCCCTGGTAGTCGCCGATCCGGAACTCGGTGTAGGCCGGGCGTCCGTCGGGCCCCGACCGCAGGAAGTACGCCTCCTGGCCCAGGAACTCCGCGTACCAGGCCGTGGCCGCTGCCACGTCGTCCGCCCAGATGTTGAGTGTGGCGAATCCTCGCAGGCTCATTACGCGTCCTCTCGTCGATGTCTTCCGGGTCACGGTATCGACGATTGCGGAAGGTGAGCTTCCGCGATGACGGGCGCGGTCGGGGATTGTCGGCGGCCGCACCCGTCAGAAGAGGGTCAGGGGCTCGACCGGTATCGGTTCGGGCAGTGCTTCCAGCTCAGGTACGCGGGCCCGTACCTCGTCGTGGAAGCGGCGGGCGAGCACGGGCGCGTCGGCGTTGTCCGGGGTGTGGATGAACACCGTGGGCGAGCGACCCTCGCGCAGCCAGTCGGCGGTGACGTCGACCCAGCGCTGCCACCCCTCGACCGTCCGCGTGGTGTCGTCGCGACCGAGGTAGCGGACGATCGGCCGATCGGTCAGCGCGAGCGACCGGAGCGGTACGCGCGGCTTCTTGGTCCAGGCATCTCGTTCCGCGTCGCTGGTAGGCGGGCTCGCGAAGAACGCGGTGGTGTCGAAGGGGATCCACTCGGCGGCCACGGTGGTGAGTGCCTCCGCGAGGAGCCGGGCCGCACGGGGGTCGTCGAAGAACGCGGGATGGCGGACCTCCACGGCGTACCGGTGCGACCGGGGGAGTTGGCCCAGAAACCGGCTCAGTGTCGGGACGTCGGCGGGGGAGAACGACCCTGGCAGTTGGATCCAGAGGGCGTGGGTGCGTGGGCCGAGCGGCTCGATCGCGTCCAGGAAGGCGCGCAGCGGCTCCTCGAAGTCGGTGAGCCGTCGTTCGTGCGTGATGACCTTGGGAAGTTTGAGGACGAACCGGAAATCGGGATCGGTCTGCCGGGCCCACGACGTGACGGTGTCCCTGGCCGGCGTCGCGTAGAAGGTCGTGTTTCCCTCGACGGCGTCGCACCAGCTGGCGTAGTGCCGTAGGCGCTCCTGTGGTGGAAGCGGATGCGCCAGCAGTCGGCCCTGCCACGACTTGTGGGTCCACATCGCGCATCCCACGTGAAGCCGCATGACCGCCCTTCCTCCGGGTGAACCGCGCCTGACCGGAGCCCACGGTATACGCGCCGCCGGCGGGAACGGGACCGACGGTGCGGCGGGTAGGGTCCGACGCCATGCGCGTGCTGTTCGCCAGTTTGGCGTCCGTCGGTCACACCTACCCGCTGATCCCGCTGGCGGTCGCCGCGCGGGAGGCTGGCCACGAGGTGCACTTCGCCGCCGGTGCGGAGGTGCACGCGCCGCTGGCCGCGAACGGCCTGCGGCCGTTCCGCCCCGGCGACGCGTTCTACGAGGTGTACGCCGAGGATCTCGAACCGGAACTGGCCCGGTTGCGCCCCGACCTGGTGGTGCACGAATGGGGACTGCCGGGCGCGGCGATCGCCGCCCAGCGTGCCGGCATTCCCGGTCTCTGGCACGGGTTCGGCCGGATGTTCCCTGACGGCATCGGTCTCGAACTGCCCACGAAGACCGGCGAGGTCGCCGGTCGCCCGCACCTCGACATCTGCCCGCCCTCCTTGCAGGACAAGGACTTCCTCGCCACGGAACGCCGGATCGAGCTGCGACCGGTCCCGTTCTCGACGCCGGCGGCGCTGCCCGCGTGGGTCAGCCGTCACGCGTCCCGGCCACTGGTCTACCTGACTCTCGGTACGGCGTTCGGCACGCCGGAGCTGCTGGCCACCGCCGTCGCGGGATTGGCGACGCTGGACGCGCGGGTGGTGGTGGCCGCCGGTCGGGTGCCCGCGGAGCAGCTTGGCGAGGTGCCCGACCAGGTGACCGTGCACCCCTGGGTGCCCCAGGCGGAGTTGCTGCCGTACGTCGATGTGGTGGTGCACCACGGCGGCAGCGGCACCACCCTTGGGGCGCTCGCGGTCGGTGTCCCGCAACTGATCCTGCCGCAGGGTGCCGACCAGTTCGCCAACGCCGACGCGGTCAGCGCCGCGGGTGCCGCCCTGCGCCTGCTCCCCGACGAGGTGAGCGCGGACGCCATCGCCGAACACACCCGGAGGCTGCTGCCGCGCCAGGGGAGCGCCGAACATCGCGACGCGGCCCGGACGATCGCCGAGGAGATCGCCCGCATGCCCTCCCCGGCCGCCGTCGCCCGCCGCCTACCCGAGTACGCCAGGGCGGGATAGACCTACCCGACGGTCAGGTCGAGCGTCGCGAGCTGCGCCGGGTCGGCCACCACCTCGATGCCGATGATCCGGTCGGTGACGATGAAGCTGATCGCGAGCCGGAGATCCCCGCCGAGGTTCACGACCGCGCCGGGTACCCCGTCGACGTACGCCGGGGACGCCGCCTGGGCGCGGCCGTTGAAGAAGCCGGCGATCGCGGCCGAGCCGTGCGTCTCGGCGGCTGACCCCAGGCCCGCGGCCACCGGATCGGCGCGCATGACGACGTGCGGGTCGAGCAGGCTGACCAGGTCGTCGAACCGGCCCTCCCGCGAGGCGGCGAGGAAGGCCTCGACCACCTGCCGCTGACGGGCCGGGTCCGTCTCCCGGACGGTCCCGTCCTGGTGCACCCTGCGGCGGGCTCGGCTGGCGATCTGGCGGACGGCGGCGGGACTGCGATCGACCACGGCGGCGATCTCCTCGAACGAGACCGCGAACATGTCGTGCAGGACGAACACGAACCGGTCGGTTGGCGCGAGGGTGTCCAGGACGACCAGGAGCGCTCGGCCGACTGACTCGGTCAGCATGGCCTCCCGCTCCGGGTCGACCGGCCCGCCGTCCGACGGGTCGGGCTCCGGTGTGGCGGTGTCCCACGGCTGTTCGGGACGGCTGGTATGCGTTCGCAGCCGGTCCAGGCAGACCCGGCCGACGGTGGTCGTCAGCCATCCGGGCAGGTTGTCGATGCCCGCGACATCCGCTCGGCTGAGCCGTAACCAGGTGTCCTGGACGGCATCCTCGGCCTCGGTGCCGGAGCCCAGCATTCGGTGGGCGACCGCCCGTAGCCGCGACCGGTTCTCCTCGAAGCGTCGGGCCAGCAGGTCCGCCTCGCTCACGACCTCTCCACCCCCGGGCGCACCCGAGCGGTCCTGTGACCGCTGACACATCTGTCACGCCGTCGGCTCGCGGGCCGACATCCCGTTGACAACCGGGACGTCGTAAGGCGAGACATGCCGGGCAGCCTAACAAGACGGGACGACAGAAATGATCATCGAGCCGCGCATCCAGAACCCCGCTGGCCTGCTGCCGGACGCTGTGAAGGCGATCAATCTGCTCTACAAGGCCGCGCACTCGGTCGGGGTGCCGGGCAGCACGCTGGAGCTGGTGCACCTGCGGGTCAGTCAGATCAACGGATGCGGTGCCTGCGTCGACTCCGGGGCCCGGGGTGCCCGAAAGGCTGGTGAGACCGAGGAGCGTCTGTTCTCGGTGGCCGCCTGGCGGGAGACCCCGTACTTCACCGAGGCGGAACGGGCCGCGCTCGCGCTCGCGGAGGCCGCCACCCGGCTCGCCGACCGGGCCGACGCGGTGCCCGACGACGTCTGGGCGGAGGCGGCTCGGCACTTCGGCGAGAAGGAGCTGGCCGCGATCGTGCTCTGGGTGGCGACCAGCAACTTCTTCAACCGGCTCAACGTCACCACCCGGCAGCCGGCCCCGCAGGCATGGGGCTGACCGTGCCGTGATGAGGCAGCCCGGGGTGCCGCGCCGCACTCCGGGCTGCCGGCGATCGTCAACTTGAGGTTGACGACGAAGGGGCGTCAACCTATGGTTGACGCATGACGGATCCTATTCAGATGACCAATCCCGTTCGCCTCGACGACCTGATCCAGGCGATCAAGAAGGCGCACACCGACGCGCTCGACCAGCTCACCGACGCCGTGATCGCCGCCGACCACCTGGGTGACGTCGCCGACCACCTGATCGGGCACTTCGTCGATCAGGCGCGGCGCTCGGGCGCTTCCTGGACCGACATCGGCCGCAGCATGGGGGTCAGCAAGCAGGCCGCGCAGAAGCGTTTCGTGGCGAAGGCGTCGACCGAGGCGGCGGCGCTCGACCCGAACGCCGGCTTCGGCCGGTTCACCCCCCGCGCCCGCAACGTGGTGATGGCCTCACAGGAGGAGGCCCGCGCCAGCCGGCATGCCGAAATCGGCCCGGAGCACCTGGTGTTGGGCCTGCTGGCCGAGCCGGAAGCGCTGGCCGCCAGGGTGATCGTCGCCCGGGGCGTACCGCTGGAGACCGTGCGGGAGACGGTCAGCGCCGCCCTCCCGGCGCCGGCCGACCAGGTGCCGGACCTCATCCCGTACGACGCGCGCGGCAAGAAGGCGTTGGAGCTGACCTTCCGGGAGGCGCTGCGGCTCGGCCACAACTACATCGGCACCGAGCACATCCTGCTGGCCCTGCTGGAGCAGGAGGACGGCACGGGAGTGCTCACCGACCTCGGGCTGGAGAAGGCCGCCGTCGAGGCCGACCTGGCCGCCGCCCTCGCCACGCTCGCCGGGCAGAAGTGACCTCCCGGGGTCAGGGCGTCGGGAAGCCGTAACGCAGGGCGTGCTCCGGGTCGGCTGGGTCGATCTGGCGTACGCCCGCGTCGGCGAGCCGCTTGTTGACCTCGTCGAGGTGCTCGCGTACCAGTCGGGCCTCCTCCTCGGTGGCCCGTCCCCGATGTGGCTTGCCAGCGTGTTCCAGCGTCCCGTAGTCGATCTTCTCGGCGCTCTTGCGGGCCTTGGGCGGACGGACCCGCTCGGCCGTCTTGAGTAGCTGCGCCATCGGCACGTCGGTGGCCATCGCGTCGAACTCGCTGGCGGTCAGCACCACCCGGCGCGGCTCGCCGCCGCCGTGCCGGTCATGGATCTCGACCACCGCCACGTCCAGCGCGGCGTCATCGACGTTCTCCACCTCGGTCGGGGTGGCGTCCAGTTGCACGGGCCCGGCGATCAGGTCTGGGTGCTCCAGGACGACGATGCGGACCACCTCGTCGTCGCTCTGCAGAACCGTGCCACTGAAGTCGGAGACGTGGATCGTCTTCTTGCCCATGCGCGGAGCTACTCCTGTCGTAGGCCGGGATTCCGGACCAGAAGAAATTACCCGACAGGTGTGCGAAAGCCCGCGTTGGACGGCTCGGGTGTGTCGTGGTCGGTACTGCCGGAGTCAGCGGGTGTTGAGGCCGGGCCGGGTGGAACTGCCGGCCGGCAGCTTGTTCAGCTCCGCCCAGGACAGGGCGGCCGCGCCTTTCGTCGTACGGGTCCCGCGGTATCGCGGCTGGGCCGGAAAGCGTTCGGCGGGCTCCGTTGACCGCCAGAGTCGCTCGGGGTGCTGCTGGTAGCGGTCGTTCGGCTGAATCGGCATGACCATACCGTCCCAAAGAAAGGTGTCCATGTATGGAAATAGATATGACGGTCGATCGGTGCGCGTGGTTCCGTTTGCCGGCACGGGGATTGACGGTGACCCGAGTCGTACCCCGCGCGCCGCGTCGGTAATCGACCGGATCGGTGGACTCGACGAAAGAGTGATCCTCGTCGCTCGGCCAGGTACCCCCGGGGGGTATAGGCTGCGGGTCATGGAGAACGCAAATCCCACTCGACTGGCCGTCGCCGCCACCCTGCACTGCCTGACCGGCTGCGCCATCGGCGAGGTGCTCGGCATGGTCATCGGCACCGCACTCGGCTGGTCCGACCTGGCCACCATCGCCCTCGCCGTCGCGCTGGCGTTCGTCTTCGGCTACGCGTTGACGGTCCGCCCGGTGCTCCGCTCCGGACTGCCGCTGGGCCGGGCGATCCGGGTGGCCCTGGTCGCCGACACGCTCAGCATCGCGGTCATGGAGCTGGTGGACAACGGCGTCATGCTCGCCGTGCCGGGCGCGATGCGGGCCGGCCTCGCCGACCCACTGTTCTGGGGCAGCCTGGCCGGCGCGTTGGCGGTGGCCTTTGTGGTCACCGTGCCGGTGAACCGGGCACTGATCCTCCGCGGGAGGGGGCACGCGGTCGTGCACCAGCACCACCACGGGGAGCACCACCCCACCACTCCGGCGGCGTCGTAGCCTGGCCCGGGCCCCGGCCCCGACGGATCGCCCCGCCCGGTAGCGTCGCCCGGCGTACGGTGATCCACGACGGGCCGGGTGACGGGGAGGTGCGCATGCTCGACCGACGGCTTCAGCTGCACCTGGCCACCTGGCTCGGCCAGTGGCCGGCCGGGAAGGGGCTGCACGTGGTCGCCTCGCACCGGCGGGCCAGACCGGCCTGGGATGGCCGGCTGCGCCCGGCGCTCGCCGTGGACAGCGGTGAGAGCGCCGTGCTCTCCGTCCCGCCGGACCGGGTGGCGGCGATCCGCGCGCTGGCCCGGCGTACGCCGGACCGGCTGCTGCCGGCGTTGCCGGAGGCCGTCGGGTTGCCCGACTGGTGTGTGCACGACGGTCCCTTCCGGTGGAGCCTGGCCCCCGCGCCGCTGCCCGATGTGGGGGAGTGGACCGAGTCGATGGCCCCCGGGCTGCCGCCCTGGCTTCGGCTGTTCGACCGTCCGGTGCTGGTGGTCCGCGACGCGGACGGCAACTACCTGGCTGGGGCCGGGATGAAACGGCACGACGCGTACGGGCAGGAGTTGGCCATCGGCACCGTGCCCGCCGCCCGGGGTCGCGGCCTCGCCCGGCGGCTGGTGGCGCAGGCGGCCCGGCGGGTGCTCGACGAGGGGGCGATCCCGACCTACCTGCACGAGCGGGACAACGCCGCCTCGGCCCGGGTCGCGGACGCGGCAGGCTTCCCGGACCGGGGCTGGCGGGCGTACGGGGTCTATCCGCGCTGAGCGGCCGTCGGCACCGCGAGTGCCCGCGCAACGCTGTCGTCGTAGGGCGCGGACCGTGGATCCCGGGCCGGATCCACGGTCCGCAACCTCCCCCCAGGTCCCGGTTTCGGGCGCCCGGCCGCCCGCTGGGCAGGGCCGGTTCGTGTCGATCACGCTACGTATCGAACACACTCGGTGCAAGGTGTGAGCTGTCGGTTCGGAGTGTCGAATAGCGGACTTGACCTGCGGTGGAGTCGAGCGAAGCTGCTGGCTGGGTCAGTGACGTAGCGTGCGGATGAGGTCGAGGACCTGTCGGGTCACCGGGCGAAGTACCCGCAGCCGGGACAGCGCCACCAGCCGGTCGATCAATGGCACGACGCCGTCGATCAGCTGTCGGGTCTTGGCCTGCCCGGGAGATCGGTCGTGTACCCAGTAGAGGACCACGCCCATGTACGCCAGCCAGAGCAGCTCGGGCAACTCGGGGCGCAGCTCGGCGTCGACCTTGGCGGTCGAGCCCGTCAGCACCTCGGCGAAGAGGTCGATCGCCGCCTGTCGGGGGCCGGACGACTCTGCGGAGAAGGGGCTGAGCGGGGATGTGGGCTCCGCCGCCGTCTTGAAGAAGGTCGCCGCGAACTCGTGCGACGGGGTCAGCACGTCAATGCCGGCGTGCAGCACTCCGGCGAGCCGGGCGGCGAACGCGTCCTCCCGGTCGAGCACCGGCTGGGCGGCGGCCCGGTGCTCGACCTGGGACTGGGCGTAGAACTCCTGGATCAGGTGGTCCTTGGAGCCGAAGTAGTAGTAGGCGTTGCCCACCGCCACGCCGGCCTCCTGCGCGATCGCGCGCATCGTGGTCTGGGCGTAACCACGCTCGCGGAACAGCCGCATCGCGGTGTCCCGGATCAGCTGCCGGGTCTGCTCGCCCCGGGCGGTCGCAGGTTCACCCGCAGTGGTCGTCGGCGCAGGCTGCTCGGTCATCGGGGTCACCGTATCCCGCTGGTTCGTCCGTCGGCTCGGCCCACGGATCGCGAACCCGCTCCCGGATCGCTGAGGCGGTGGCCACCACCTGCCGGGCAAGCGGCAACAGGCTCGGTCGGGCCAGCCGTTCCGCCGTGGACCGGTGGTCGGCCAACGCCCAGAGGCAGGCGAACCAGGCGCCGTCGCCCGCGTACACCTCGCCGGTGTCGGCCACCACGGTGAGGTCGCGCAGCGTCGCGTCGTGGTCCAGGCCGGGAAAGCGCCGCCGGGCCTCGGCCGACCCGGCGGGCACGAACTCCAGGGGTACGAGCTGGGCGTGGGATGCCAGCCATCGGCGGGCGGTACGGCAGAGCGGGCAGTTCGCGTCGAACAGGACGGTGAACCCCCGGATCCCACCGCCCCCGTGTGCGGTGGGATCCGGGAGTCGGCCGGAGCCGTCGGTCGGTGGGAGCGTCATCGGGTCGGCGGTGGATTGGTCACCGGCCCGGCGCCCGGCTGCGCCCCGATCGGGTATGAGCCGTGCGGTGTGGACGGCATGGGCAGCCGGCCGATCGGCGCGATGGGCGGGTGGGTGGCGAGCTGGCGGAGCCGACTCCGGCGGTAGCGGCCGAGCGCGAAGACGTTGAAGAAGTGCAGCGCGCCGAGCACCAGCAGCACCAAGCCGATCTTGAGGGATAGCTCTTCCATCGCCTGGCTGGTCGAATCCACCGGGTCGGGGTGCTTCATCGCCACCGTGACGTAGCCGAGGTTGAGCAGGTAGAAGCCGACCACCAGGAGGCTGTTCACCGCTCGGGCCAGCCGCTCGTCGGCGAACACCTCCTCCAGGAAAACCTGACCGTTGCGGGACAACGCCCGGGCCACCCAGATGGTCAGGCCGATGCTGACCGCGAGGTAGATCAGGTACATCCAGACCTTGATGTCCATGCGCACAGGCCCTTCTTGAACGTGTTCAACTACCGACGGTGTCAGCGTAGGGCAGTTCTTGAACGTGTTCAAGAGAGGATGGTGGGCCGTTCCCGGCCCGACCGGTTGCCGCTCTGCCTCAGCCGGACAGCCCGAGCGCCTCGGCGGCCGCCCGGCCGTTGGCGTGGCTCGCGCCGTACGTGGTGACGAAGGCGCGTACGCCCGCCGGGCGCCACTGCGCCGGCCAGCCCATCTCCACCACGGTCACCGGGTGGTCCGCGGCCAGGCCGGCGATCAGCTCCGGGCCGCCGGGCAGCCGGTGCAGGTGCCGCCCGACCAGCACGATCGGCCGGTCACCGGCCAGCCCGCGCAGCGTCGCCTGATCGGTCTCGGCGGCGATCACCCGGACCTCCTGCACTCCGTCCAGGTGCGGACCGAGGCCCCACGGCACCCGCCCCTCGGCGATGGTGGACTCGGTGTGCAACTGCACCACCAGCGGACGGTCCAGGCCGGTGAGCACTCCGTCCACCCGGACCGCCCGGCGCGCCGCCGCGTACCCCAGGTCGGTTTCGGTGGCGGTCGCCGATGCGCCGGCGGCCCGGGTCCAGGCGGCGAGCGCGGCGGCGCGGCCGGCCGCCTCCTCGACCCGGGAGGTCGCCAACCGCCCGTCGGCGAGCGCGCCGGCGATCTCGGCGGCCACCCGCTCGACCAGCCCGGCGTCGACCTTCGCGCCGATGCAGAGCAGGTCGGCCCCGGCGGCCAGAGCGCGGACCGCGGCCGGCCCGACACCGCCAGCGGCCACCGCGGCGCCCTTCATCTCCAGTGCGTCGGTGATGACGGCGCCGGTGAAGCCGTACTCGGTGCGGAGCAGGTCGACCAGGACGGCCCGGCTGAAGGTGGCCGGACCGGTGCCGGTCAGCTCCGGCACCCGGATGTGTGCGGTCATCACCGCGCGCGCCCCGGCGGCCACGACCGCGGCGAACGGCGGCAGGTCGCGTTGGCGCAGCAGGCTCAGCGGGACGTCCACGGTGGGCAACTCGTGGTGCGAGTCGGTGATGGTGGCACCGTGGCCGGGGAAGTGTTTGGCGCAGGCGGCGACGCCGGCGGCCTGTAGCCCGCTCACGGCGGCGGCCGAGTGGGCGGCCACCCGCACCGGGTCCGCGCCGAACGACCGGGTGCCGATCACCGGGTTGTCGTCGGCGGTGTTCACGTCCACCGTCGGGGCGAGGTTGACGGTGATGCCGAGCGCGGCCAGCTCGGCGCCGATCGCCTGGTAGACCCGTCGGGTGAGCGCCACGTCGCCGATCGCGCCGAGGGCGGCATTGCCGGGGTACGGGCTGCCGGTGGCGTGCGCCAGCCGGGTCACGTCGCCACCCTCCTCGTCGATGGCGATCAGCACGTCCGCGCGGCCGACGCGCAGGGCGGCGGTGCTCGCCGCGACCTGGGCCGGGTCGTGCACGTTGGTGCCGAAGAGGGTGTGCCCGGCCAGCCCGTCGGCCACCAGGTCAACGGCCCAGTCCGGCGGGACCGGTCCCGGGTACGCGGCAAGCAACGTGCCGAGCGCGAGCCGGCGTAGTCCTGGATCCAGCCCCACGTGATCTTCCCCTCTCGGTGCCCGGCGGGCACGAAACGTCGTACGGCGGTGGTCATCGCCCTGCCGGGTCGGCCGAGCGCTCCACCTCCGGGTGGCCGTTACGCTACGGCTACCCGTTCGCAGGTCAGTTTACAGTTAGCAAAGTTTACTAAAACTAAAGGACGTGGCATGAGTGCGACCCGGCTGCCCGGCACCCCCCGCCTGTTGCGGGCGCTCAATGACCGTGCGGCGCTGGAACTGCTCCTCGAACGCGGCCCGTTGACCCGGGCCCGGCTCGGTGAGCTGACCGGGCTGTCCAAGGTCACCGCCTCCCAGTTGGTCGAGCGGCTGGAGGAGCGCGGTCTGGTCAGCCGTGTCGGCGAGCAGGCCGGTGGACGAGGGCCGAACGCCCAGCTCTACGCCGTACGCCCGAGCAGTGCCCACGTGGTCGGGGTGGACGTCGGGGCGGATCGGGTGGTGGCTGCCTGCGCCGACATCACCGGCGCGGTCATCGGCCGGGTGGAGCAGTCCACCCGGGACACCGACGACCCGGTGGGCGTGGTGCACAACGCCGTCGTGCAGGCCGCGAGCAGCGCCCAGGCGCAGCTGAGCAGCGTACGGCGGATCGTGCTCGGCACGCCGGGTCTGGTCGACCCCGGCACCGGTGACATCACCTTCGCCTTCAACCTGCCGCGCTGGCACAGCGGGGTGCTCGCCGCCCTGCGCGACGACCTGCACACGCCGGTGGTCTTCGAGAACGACGTGAACCTGGCCGCGGTGGCCGAGGCGCAGTCCGGCGCCGCGCAGGGGCTGACCGACTTCGTGCTGGTCTGGGTGGGCGCTGGCGTCGGCCTGGCGATCATGCTGGGTGGGCGGCTGCACCACGGCAGCAGCGGCGCGGCCGGTGAGATCGGCTACCTGCCGGTGCCCGGCGCGCCCATCCCACGCGACGTCTCCCGCCGCGCCAAGCCGGCCTTCCAGCAGTTGGTCGGGGCGGACTCGGTGCGCGCGATCGCCCGCGAGTACGGCTACCCGGACGCCGACGCCGCCGACGCGGTTCGCGCGGCCGTCGCCGACGGTGCCGGTGGCGGCCCGATGCTCGACGAGTTGGCCCGCCGGCTCGCGCTCGGCGTGGCCAGCACGTGCGTGGTGCTCGACCCACCGCTGGTGGTGCTCGCCGGTGAGGTCGGTCAGGCCGGCGGCGCGGCGCTCGCCGACCGGGTGCAGCAGGAGGTCGCGGCGATCACCCTGGTCCGGCCTCGGGTGGTGCCCACCGGGCTGACCGAGGAGCCGATCCTGCGCGGTGCGCTGCGTACCGCGCTGGACGCCGTCCGCGACGAGGTGTTCGGTTCCACCGTCGGCTGAGCCCGCTGGCGGGGTCATCGTTGTCGCGGCGTGGATACCCCTGCCTTCAGGCGGGGGAGGAAACGCCGCCCCCTCCCTTCAAGTGCAGACTCACATAGGCAAATGCTAGAATGTGAAGCGTGGGTGAGGTGGTGAAGCGAGCGTACAAGTACCGCTTCTATCCAACCCCGCAGCAGGCTGAACAGTTGAACCGGACCTTCGGATGCGTCCGCAAGGTGTACAACCTGGCGCTGGAGGCGCGCACCCGCGCGTGGGCCGTCGACCGGCAGCGCAGCACCTACGTGCAGTCCTCGGCGTGGCTGACCGAGTGGAAGCGCACCGAGGAACTGGTGTTCCTCAACGAGGTCAGCTCCGTGCCCTTGCAGCAGGCGCTGCGGCACCTGCAAGCCGGGTTCGCGGCGTTCTGGGGCAAGCGGTCGCGTTACCCGCGTTTCAAGTCCAAGCGGAAGTCTCGGGCGTCGGCGGAGTACACCCGCTCGGCATTCCGCTGGCGTGACGGGCAGCTCACCCTGGCCAAGATGGACGCGCCGCTGACCATCGTGTGGTCCCGGGCCCTGCCCGAGGGCGCCGAGCCGTCCACGGTCACGGTGTCCCGCGACGCGGCCGGTCGGTGGTTCGTGTCCCTGCTGGTCGAGGATCCCACCGTGACGCCGCTCCCGCCGGTCGATACGGCGGTGGGGGTGGACGCGGGCATCACCAGTCTGCTCACCCTGTCCACCGGGGAGAAAATCACCAACCCGCGCCACGAGCTCGCTGACCGGCGCAAGTTGGCCAAGGCGCAACGGAACCTGTCCCGCAAGGGCAAGGACACCAAGAACCGGGCCAAAGCTCGGCTTGCGGTGGCCCGCATCCATGCCCGTATCGCCGATCGGCGGCGGGATCACCTGCACAAGTTGTCGACTCGACTCGTCCGCGAGAACCAAACGGTCGTGATCGAAGACCTCAGCGTGCGCAACATGCTGCGCAACCACTCGCTGGCCCGCGCCATTTCCGACGCGGCGTGGACACAACTGCGCACCATGGTCGAGTACAAGTCCTCCTGGTACGGGCGGACCGTTATCGCCATCGACCGCTGGCACCCGAGCACGAAGACCTGCTCGGCGTGCGGGCGGATCAACACCGCGATGACCCTCGGCGTTCGCGCCTGGACGTGCCCCGGCTGCGATGCCGTGCACGACCGGGACATCAACGCCGCGAAGAACATTCTCGCCGCCGGGCTGGCGGAGAGGTGAAACGCCTGTGGAGGGCCGATAAGACCCGACCCGCGAAAGCGGCGAAGGCACGGCCCGGTGAAACAGGAACCCCCTCGGGTGACCGAGGGAATCCCCGCCCTTCAGGGCGGTGGAGGATGTCAAGTGAAGGAATATTTCACCGCCGCCGGCCATCGTGCTGCAAGCTCTTGCCGCATCCGTTCCGGTCCGCCGGGCCGCCCGGACCAGGGCGGGCGGCCCGCAGCAGGTGGGGCCGCCCGGCCCAGGCGGGCGGCCCGGCGGAGGCTCAGATCAGGTCGCGGCGACGGAACACGGCGAACGCCGCCGCCGTCAACCCGCCGGTGAGCACGAGCAGTACCACCAGGGCCGGCGCCCAGGTCAGCGAATAGAACCCCTCGCAGAACCCGCCGCCCACGCTGTCGCCCCTGCAGAGCTGGCCGTCGTAGAACCGCGCCTCACCGCTGAGCCACGCCCCGATGTAGCTGGAGAGCATCAGCTGGTCCGGGCGCGGGGCGTCGACGATCTGCAGCACCAGCCGGGCGCCCAACTCCCAGACCACCGCGTACGCGGCGACCGCGCCGAGCGCCGCCGAGGTGTGTCGGCCCAGCGTGGCGATGGCGAAGCCCAGCGCGCTGGCCAGCAGCACCAGCACCAGGCCACGGCCGTGCACCGCCCCGAGTGAGCGCCAGAAGTCCCCGCCCAGCCGGCCGGCCAGACCGGCGGTCTGCCCGATCACCCAGAACGTGGCGAGGTAGGCCAACGAGGCCGTCACCGCCAGCGCCAACACCGTGCCGAGCAGGGTGCCCAGCTTGACACCGAGCACCGTCATCCGGCGCGGTCGCCAGAGCAGCAGGTTCACCACGCCGCCGGAGTTCAGGTCCGCGCCGATATAGGAGGCGCCAACCAGGAACCCGAACAGCACCAGGAACGCGATGAGGAAGTAGAGCAGCGGGCGGGCCTGCTGGGCGAAGCTGAACACCCCGGGGAGGAAGTCGGCGGCGATCGGCAGCCGGTCCTGCCGGATCGGGTCGATCTCCGAGCAGTCGGACGGGTAGTACAGCTCGTCGCTCGACGGGAGCGTGCCGTTCTTTCGGGCCTGGCACTGCTGGAAGTGGTTCTCCATGCTCTGCCGCGCCTCGGCGGCCTGCGCCCGCGCCGTGCTGAGTTCGCTCGGGGTGGGCTTGTGGGAGCCGGCCAGGGTGGTCGCCGCGGTGACGGCGAACGCCAGTGCCAGCAGGACGACCATGAGCTGCACGAAGCGACGCGCGGACAGCCGCTCCAACTCGGCACGAACCAGGTTCACGCGTCCACTCCCCGATCGAGATTGATCACAGCGTCACCCTCAACGTCGGGCGGCAGCGCCGAGTCGTCCACCTGGCGGGGCACCGACGGGTGCCCGCCGGCGCCGGTCAGCTCGAGGAAGACGCTCTCCAGATCGGGCCGCAGCGGGGTCAGCTCGCCCACCCACAGCCCCTGCTCGCCGAGCACCTGGCTGATCGCCGCCGGGTCGGTCACCCCGCCCACCACCAGTGCCCCGCCATCGACGGTCGCCGCCATTTCGGCCGCGCGCAGCAACTCGGCGGCGCGCTCCGGCTCGGCCACCCGGACCAGGAACTCGTGCCGGTCGTGGCCGGCCAGCACCTCGTCCACCCGGCCGGCCGCCACCCGCCGCCCCTGCGAGATGATCGTGACGTGGTCGCAGATCAGCTGGATCTCGGCCAGGATGTGACTGGACACCAGCACCGTCACGCCGGCCGCCGCCAGCGACCGCATCAGGTCCCGCATCTCCCGGATGCCGGCCGGGTCCAGCCCGTTCGCCGGCTCGTCGAGGATGAGCAGCTGCGGATCCTTCAGCAGCGCGGACGCCACCGCGAGGCGCTGCTTCATGCCCAGCGAGTAGCCCTTCACCCGCTCGTCGCCCCGGTCGTGCAGGCCGACCAGCTCCAGCACCTCGTCCACCCGCGAGGTCGGCACCCCACCGGCCCGGGCCAGCAGCCGTAGCGTGCGGTGCCCGGTGAAGTTGCCGAAGAACTGTGGGCTCTCCACGATGGCGCCGACCCTGCCGGCCACCCGGGGCAGTTGCTGCGGCGACGGCTCGCCGAGCACCCTCATCTGCCCGCTGTCGGCCCGGACCAGCCCGAGCAGGGCACGCAGCGTGGTGGTCTTGCCGGAACCGTTGGGGCCCAGGAAACCGTGGATCTGGCCCGCCTCGACCAGCAGGTCGAAGCCGTCGACCGCGACCCGTCGGCCGCTCCGCAGGCTCTGGAAGGTCTTGCGCAGACCCTCGATCTCGATGACCGCGCTCATTCGCGCGACTCCGTACCTCGACCGGGCATGGTCGGTCCTCCGGGTGTGGTGATCAACGACACGGTGCCTCACCCTATGGCCACGGCGCCGCCCGCGGGGGGCATCGCCGCGCTGCGTGGTTGGATGGTCCGGTGACTGGTGACCTGATCCGCGGCGCTGCCGGCGCCGCCTCCGCCTCCGCACCCGTGGACCCGGATCTGGTGGTCAGCCTCGACAACGTCGGTGTACGCCGGTCCGGCACCGCTCTACTGCAGGACCTGACCTGGCGGGTCGAGCTGGACGAGCGCTGGGTGGTGCTCGGTCCCAACGGGGCCGGCAAGACCACCCTGCTCAACCTCGCCGCCGGCCGACTGCACCCCACCACCGGTGTCGCCCACGTGCTCGGTGAGCGGATCGGCCGCACCGACGTCAACGAGCTGCGCACCCGGATCGGGCTCTCCACCGCCGCGCTCGCCGAGCGACTGCCCGCCGACGAGCGGGTCAGCGACGTGGTGGTGACCGCCGCCTGGTCGGTGGTCGGCCGCTGGCGGGAGAGCTACGAGCGCGGCGACGAGGCGCGGGCGCGGGCGCTGCTGAGCCAGCTCGGCATCGGCGGCCTCGCCGAGCGCCGCTACGGCACCCTCTCCGAGGGTGAGCGCAAGCGGGTGCAGATCGCCCGCGCGCTGATGACCGACCCGGAGCTGCTGCTGCTCGACGAGCCCGCCGCCGGGCTCGACCTGGGTGGGCGCGAGGACCTGGTGGCCCGCCTGGCCGAGCTGGCGTACGACCCGGACGCCCCGGCTCTGGTGCTGGTCACCCACCACGTGGAGGAGATCCCGCCGGGATTCACCCACGCACTGCTGCTGCGGGAGGGCGTAGCCGTCGCGCAGGGCCTGCTCGCCGAGACGCTGACCGGCGACAACCTCTCCAAGACCTTCGGCCTGCCGCTGGTGGTCGAGCGCTCGGGCGACCGCTTCACCGCCCGCGCCGCCTGAGCCCGGGGACAGGGCGGGAGGTCACCGTGCCGCAGACCCGGGTGGTCGTGGTGGGCAGCGCCAACATGGACCTGGTCGCGATGGCGCCCGCGCTGCCCCGACCGGGCGAGACCCTGCTCGGCACCGACTTCGTGATGGTGCCCGGCGGCAAGGGCGCCAACCAGGCCGTCGCCGCGGTCCGGGCCGGCGCCTCCTGTGCCTTCCTCGGTGCGATCGGCTCCGACGCGTTCGGCGTCACCCTCACGGCCCGGATCGCGGCGGCCGGGGTGGACACCGGCCAGCTGCGGGTGGTCTACGGCACGTCCGGGGTGGCGCTGGTGATGGTCAACGCGGAGGGGGAGAACGCCATCGTGGTGACCCCCGGCGCGAACGACGCGCTGCTCGGCCTCACCGAGGAGGAACTGGCCACGGTCCGTGCGGCGGACGTCCTTGTCGCCCAGCTGGAGATCCCGGTGCAGACGGTGGCCGACGCCGCGGTGGCCGCCCGCGCCGCCGGCACCCGGGTCATCCTGAACGCCGCACCGGCCCGGGATGTGCCGCCGGAGCTGTTCGCGGCGGTGGACCTGCTGGTCGTCAACGAGGGTGAGGCGCAGGCGTTCACCGGCCGAGGTCGGGAGCCACGGGCGCTGCTCGACCTGGTGCCCCGAGCCGTGCTCACCCTCGGCGGCGAGGGTGCCTGGTACGTCGACCGCGAGGGCGCCGAGGTGCACGTGCCCGCCGTCCGGGTCGATGTGGTCGACTCCACGGCGGCGGGCGACGCGTTCACCGCCGCCTTGGCCGTCGGTTGGGGCGAGGGACGGGACCTGCTCGACGCGGTGCGCTGGGCGGCGGCGGCCGGCGCGGCCTGCGTGCGCCGGCTCGGCGCCTCGGTGGCTCTGCCCCGCCGCGCCGAGATCGACGAGCTGTACGCCCGGGGCTGACCCGCCCGCGCTACGCCGGCCGGCCCGTCGCCGCTCCGGTACGGAAGGCCCGGCGGTACGCCGACGGCGAGGTCAGCATGACCCGACCGAAATGGTGGCGGTAGGTGACCGGGGTGTCGAAGCCCACCGCGCCGGCGATCTGCTCGACCGGGGCGTCGGTCTCCTCCAGCAGCGCCAGACTGGCCCGGACCCGCTGGTCGATCAGCCACCGGATCGGGCTGGTCCCGGTGGCTCGGGCGAAGTGCCGCAGGTAGGTGCGGGGCGACATGTGCGCCTGCCCGGCGAGCTGGGCCACGGTCAGCGGCTCGGTGAGGTGCGCGAGCGCCCAGTCGATGCTGGCGGCGATCCGGTCGTCGTCCGGGTCGGTGGTCACCGGCGCCTCCACGAACTGGGCCTGCCCACCGTCGCGGTGCGGGGGGATCACCAACCGGCGGGCGACCGCGTTGGCGATCGCCGAGCCGTGGTCCCGCCGAACCACGTGCACGCAGAGGTCGAGCCCGGCGGCGCTGCCGGCGCTGGTGAGCAGGTCGCCGTCGTCGAGGTAGAGCACGTCCGGGTCCACCTCGACCCGCGGGTACCGCCGCGCCAGCAGCTCCGCGTACTGCCAGTGGGTGGTGGCCCGCCGCCCGTCCAGCAGCCCGGCGCCGGCCAGCGCGAACGCGCCAGAGCAGATCGACATGATCCGGGCACCCCGCCGGTGCGCTCGAAGCAGGGCGCTCACCAACTCGGATGACGGGTCGGCGGTCACGTCGGGCACGCCGGGAACGATGACCGTCTGTGCCGCCGCCAGCTCCGCCAGGCCGTACGGGGTGTGCAGGCTGGCCCCACCGACGACCGGCACCGGCCCGGGCCGCTCAGCGCAGACCACCAGGTCGTACCAGTCGACGTCGAACTCGGGCCGGGGCAGTCCGAACACCTCGGTGACGATGCCGGTCTCGAACACCGACATCCCCGGGTACGCGAGCACGGCGACCCGGTGTCCGGCGGCCGGCCGACGGGCCGTTGGCAACGGGAGTGGGTTGGCGGCCACGGCGCGGGTCGGCATGGCGGGATGTTAGCGCAGGACGTCGTTTCCGCCACTCGTCCGGAGCGGGGACGGCGGCCAGGATCGGTGCATGACCTACACCTTCGCCGTCCCGGCGGCCGATCCGGCCACCGCCGCCGCCCACCTCCTCGCCCGGCTCAGCATCGAGACCGACGTCAGCGACGTGCACGCCGACCTGTCCGCCCGTACTCCCGGGTTGGTGGTCGTCGACTCCCGGGGCGAGGCCGCCTGGGCGCAGGGACACCTGCCAGGGGCGGTGCACCTGCCCACCGCCGAGATCGCCACCCGGGCTGCCGGGCTGATCCCAGCCGGGTCGGCGGTGGTCACCTACTGCTGGGGGCCGGGCTGCAACGGTGCGACCCGGGCCGCGTTGGAGTTCGCCCGGCTCGGCCACCCGGTCAAGGAGATGCTCGGCGGGTTCGAGTACTGGGTGCGGGAAGGGCTGCCGGTGGTGACCGGGGCCGGGGTGACCCGTCGCCCGGTCGACGACCTGACCGCGCCACGGTCAACGATCACCTGCGACTGCTGAGGTGGCGGCGGACAGGTCGTCGCTGGCCGGCGAGGGCTCAGACGGCGTCGTCGCTGAGCTTCTCGCCGCGCCGGCGCAGCATGCCCAGCCCCGGGATGCCGGCCACGGCGAGCTTGAGGTCGCGGGTGACGTCCAACAGGTCGTGCAGGTCGGGCCCGACCCGGTCGAGGGTGGCGAGGATCGGCAGGATGTCCGCCGTCAGGTGCTCCTTGAGCTTGGGCAGCTCGTCGATCAGGTGGATCGCCGCGGTGATCTCCTCGTGGCTGAGCTGCTCGACGAACCGCTCGGTCATCGGTGCGGCCCGCCGCAGCGTCGGCTCGTACACCGCCAGCAGCTCGGCCGCTGTGGCGGCCGCCTCCGCCGCGGTGCCCACGGTGACGGCGGCTCGGCCAGCCACCGCGTCGGCCTCGGCGACCACCGTGCCGGCCACCCGCGCGACCTTGTCGGCCTCCTGGACCAGTACGGCGGCGGCCGTCGCCACCTCGGTGGCGGTGTCGATGGCGGTGGTCGCGGCGGCGCTGATCACGGCCACCTCGCGGACCGCTGTCTCGGCGTCGGTGAGCACCTGGTCGGTCCGGTCCAGGGTCGTCTCGATGCGGTCCACCACCCCGTTGATTCGGGCCAGCAGCGCCTCAACCCCGTCCAGCACCGCGAACGCGCGGGTGGGCACGGCGGCGAACGAGGCGGCCGAGCCGAGCGCCTGGTCGAGAGCGGATCGGGTCAGGCCGACCACGGCGGCCGGTGTGGGGAGGGGAATCGCCATGGGATCAAGTGTGCGTCGGCCGCACCACAACCGCCCGGCGGCGCTTGGCCGGCGCGCTCGGTGGAGCGTCGGGCGGGTCGTCCGACGGTAGGGTGCCGGCATGTCGGCACCCACGCCGCACCGCCCGCCGAGCACCCGCACCGCCGTCCTGCTCGCCGTGCTGGCGGTGGCCGCCGCCGCGCTGGTGCTGGTCCGGGCGGACGCCGGCCTCACCGCCCGGCACGTCACCGTCGCCGGGGTGCCGATGACCGAGGTGCGTGCCCGCCCTCCGACGCCCGGCGTCCGGCGGCCCGGGGTGGTGATCGCGCACGGCTTCGCCGGCTCGGCTCAGCTGATGCGCCCGATCGCCGACACCGTCGCCCGGCGGGGAGCGGTCGCGCTGCTGTTCGACTTCGCCGGACACGGTGCCAACCCGGCCCGGCTGCCCGGCGCGGGCCCGGACACGTCCGCCGCCACGCTCGCCGCCGACCTGGACGCCGCCGTCGGCTACCTACGCTCCCGGCCGGACGTCGATCCGGACGGCATCGTCCTGGTCGGACACTCGATGGGCGCCGGTGCGGTCACCCGGTACGCCAGCGGGCACCCGGAGATCGCTCGAACCGTGGCGATCTCGCTGCCCGACGCCGGCGAGCTGTCCCCGGGCCGACCGGCGGAGCTGCTGCTGATCGTGGGCGGTGCGGAGTTACCCGCCTTCCGCCGGGCGGCTGACGATGCCGTCCGGCGCGGCGCGGGCACGAGCCGACAGCCAGTGGTGGTGGTGCCCGGTGCTGAGCACATCTCGGTGCTCTTCGCCCCGCGCACCCACGAGGGGATCGCCGGCTGGCTGCCCATCGCCGACGGCACCGCCCAGCCCCGACCGACCGCCCGGCTCGCCGGGGCGGCGCTGCTGGTGTTCGCCTTCGGCATCGGCGTGGTCCCGCTGGCGGCCCTGCTCCTGCCGCGCCCGGCGACCGACCGCCGATCGACCGAGCCACCCTCTGGCCGGGAACCCGACGCGCCGGCGCAGCCCGACAGTCCAGCGCCGCCTGGGAGTCCGGCGCCGGCCGGGGATCGGGTGCCGTTCGGTGGCCTGCTGCTGTTCGCGATGGCGGTGCTCGCGGCCGGCGTCGGCGCGGCCGTCGCGGCGGTGCTGCCGACCGCCTGGCTCCCGCTCGCGGTTGGCGGCTACGTCACCGGCTTCCTGCTGGTCACCGGAGTGCTGTTGGTCGCCGGTCAGCGTTGGCTGCCGGGCTTGTTCGGCGCGTCGCCACCGCCGTCCGGCACGGCCGCGCCGGCGGGCCGGCGCGCACCGGCACGGACCGCCGTCGCGGCGCTGGTGCTGACCGGGTACGCCGTCCTCGCCGTCGCGCTGCCGATCCACCTTGGACTGACCTCGGCATTGCCGGTCGGTGCCCGCTGGTGGCTGCTCCCGTTGGTGGCGGGAGCCTGCCTGCGGTTCCTGCTGGGCGTCGAGCTGGTCGCCGCCGGGCGGACGGGGCGACACCTGCTGGTCGTCGCGGTCACCGTGCTCGTGCTGACGGCGTCGGCGCTGGTGGGTCTGGCGCCCGGCTTCGTCCTGCTGGTGGTGCCGCTGTTCGCGTTGCTGCTCGGCTGGCAGGCCGCCTGGGCGACCGTGCTGCGCCGGTACGGCGGCCCGCGCTGGCTGCCGGCCGCGTTGGGCGCCGCCCTGGTGGGCTGGCCGATCGCCACCACCCTGCCGTTGACCTGACCGGCCTGCCGCCTGAGCACCCTGCCGTTGAGCTGACCGGCCCCGGGCCTACCGGGCGGCGCGGGCGACGCGTAGGGCCCACCAGATCAGCGGCACCTGCATCGGCACCCGGCCGTAGGCGATGGCCCGCTTCGCCGGACGCCGGTGCCGCCAGTCCACCGCCATCTGCACGTTCGCCGGCAGCACGGCGATGAAGAGAGCAGCCGCGGCCCGACCGCCGGCCCGTCGGGTGGCCGGGTTCGCCACCGCCGCCGCCACCGCCAGCTCGGCGACCCCGCTGGCGTACGTCCAGAACCGGGCCGGGCCGGGCAGCGCGCCCGGCACGATCGGGTCGTAGAGGCCGGGGCGCAGCAGGTGGGTGGCGCCGGCCACGGCAAGCAGCCCGGCCAGCGCGGCGGCCTCGCCACGGCGGTTGCTCACCGTTGGTCCCCCTGCTGTTCGACGGCACGCTGAACGGCCCGGTAGATCTGGCCGAACCGTAGCGCGTCCGGCGTACGCAGCAGCAACTGCTCCCGGTTGTGGTGCTGCACCCACAGCTCGTGCACGTGGCTGCCGCGCTCGTACGAGCGGTCCAGCCAGGTCAGTGGAATCTCCAGGAACGGGGTCAGCGCCAGCGCCCCCACCGCGCAGGCGGCGAGGATGATCAGCGCCATCTTCCAGTTTCCCCGGTCCTGCGCCGCATAGGCCAGCGAGAGCACGCAGACCAGCGCGACAAGCGGTGGCAGCGAGAGCAGCAGGACCAGGACACCCCGGCCGAACACCCGGCCGCGCACCGCGATGGTCTTCGCGCCGCGCGCGTGCCAGACGAACGTCACATCGGAGAGGGCGATCACGTGACCGCCCGCCCGGATCGACTCGGAGGTCACCTGCACCGCGTCGTCCCGGTAATAGAGGGCCATCACTAAGCCTAACCACCAGCAGGCAACCCAGGCGTCCGGTGCGTTCCGCTCAGATCTTGGACACTTACCGATCGACGCGGACTGATCGACGCGGACGGTAAGTGTCCAAGATCCGAGCGCTGACCGGCGGTGCGGTCGTCGCGCGGCACGCGTCCGTCGGCTGTCGGCTGTCGGCCGTGGGACGTCGTCGAGCTGCCGGACGAGCCGATCCGGTTCTGAGCGTGGGCCGCTATCGGCGGCTGGTCGGGCGGACCGGGTTGTTGTGCTCGACCGCGCGCTGCACCGCCCGGTAGATCTGCCCGAAGCGCAGCGCGTCGCCGGTGCACAGCAGCCGTACCGGCTGGCCGCGCCAGCGCGCCCAGATCTCCAGTTGCCGGCTGCCCCGGGCATACGAGCGGTCCAGGTGTTCGAAGAGGAAGTCGGCGACCGGCCCGACGGCCAGCCCGACCAGCACCGAGGCGCCGACGATCGCGATCGTCACGGTGGGCGAGCGGTGCAGCCAGACGGCCACGCCGATGCCGAGCACGGCCGCGATCAGCGGACCGGCCAGCGCGGCGCCGATCGCGCCCCGCCCGACGAGCACCCGCCAGGAGCGGCTGCCCCGGCGGTGCCAGATCATGCTGATGTCGGCCAGCGCGTAGCTGCGGCCGTCCACCCGAACTGCGGTGGAGGTGACCCGGACCGACTTGTCGTCGTAATAAGTGATCATCGCTGGACTCCCGCCCGCGGGGCTGACACCAGACTACTTACCCCAACGAGCCGGGTCGTAAGGTTGGCACGCGACTTCGACGAGGAAGTGAGGGCAGCGTGGGCGAGTTCGTTCGGCTGGAGACCAAGGACGGCATCGGCACCATCCGGCTGGAGCGGCCGCCGATGAACGCGCTCAACACCCAGGTGCAGGAGGAGTTGCGCGCCGCCGCCACGGCGGCCACCGACGACCCCGAGGTCCGCGCCGTCATCGTGTACGGCGGGGAGAAGGTCTTCGCCGCCGGTGCGGACATCAAGCAGATGGCCGAGATGTCCTACGTGGACATGGCCGAGCGAGCCGCGAACCTGTCCAGCGCGCTCGGCGCGATCGCCCGGATCCCCAAGCCGGTCGTCGCCGCGATCACCGGCTACGCCCTCGGCGGGGGCTGCGAGTTGGCGCTGGCCTGCGACTGGCGGGTGGTGGCCGAGGACGCCAAGCTCGGCCAGCCGGAGATCAAGCTGGGCATCATCCCCGGCGCGGGCGGCACCCAGCGGCTGGCCCGCCTGGTCGGCCCGGCCCGGGCCAAGGATCTGATCATGTCCGGGCGGATGGTGGACGCGCAGGAGGCGCTGCGGATCGGCCTGGCCGACCGCGTCGTCCCGGCCGCCGAGGTCTACGACGCGGCGGTCGCGCTGGTCACGCCGTACCTGAACGGGCCGATGCAGGCCCTGCGGGCGGCGAAGCTGGCGGTCGACGGCGGCCTGGACATGGACCTGAACTCGGGCCTGGCCTGGGAGAGTCAGCTCTTCGCGGCGCTGTTCGCCACGGACGACCGGCGCGAGGGCATGGCGGCCTTCGTCGAGAAGCGCAAGCCGGGCTTCACCGGCCGCTGAGCGGACGGGGCCGGCGGCACGTGTCGCCGGCCCGACGGTCAGCCGAGAACGGTTCACATTCTGCTTACCGGCCAGTAGCGTGTGGCTTCGGTCATGAGCGACGAAGGGGAGCGGCGATGACGGAGCGGGTCGAAGGTCACGGCGGGGAGCTGGCGCTCGCCGCGCTGCGGGCGTACGGGGTGCGCGAGATGTTCACCCTCTCCGGTGGCCACGTCTTCCCGCTCTACGACGCCGCGCACCGGAACGACTTCCCGATCTACGACGTCCGGCACGAGCAGTCCGCGGTCTTCGCCGCCGAGGCGGTGGCCAAGCTCCAGCGCCGTCCCGGCCTCGCCGTGCTCACCGCCGGTCCCGGTGTCACCAACGGCATCTCCGGCATGACCAGCGCCTACTTCAACGCCTCCCCGGTGCTGGTGCTCGGGGGCCGGGCGCCGGCGTTCCGCTGGGGCTCGGGCAGCCTCCAGGAGATGGACCACCTGCCGCTGGTCGCCCCGGTCACCAAGCACGCCGAGACGGTGTTCAGCACCGACGACATCCCGCGCGCGGTGGGCGCCGCCCTCACCGCCGCGCTCACCCCGCACCGCGGGCCGGCCTTCCTCGACTTCCCACTGGAGACGGTCTTCTCCGTCGCCGAGGCCGAGGTGCCCGCCCCGACCGGCATCGACCCCGTCGCGCCGGACCCGGACGAGGTTGCCCGGGCCGCGTCGCTGATCGCCAGCGCGCAGCGGCCGGTCATCATCGCCGGCTCCGACGTGTACGCCGGCGACGCGGTGGCCGCTCTGCGCGAGGCGGCCGAGGCGTTGCAGGTGCCGGTCTTCACCAACGGCATGGGCCGCGGCTCGCTCCCGCCGGAGCACCCGCTCGCCTTCGCCAAGGCGCGCCGGGCCGCGCTCTCCGGCGCGGACGTGGTCGTGGTGGTCGGCACCCCGCTCGACTTCCGGCTCAGCTTCGGTGACTTCGGCGACGCCAAGGTGGTGCACATCGTCGACGCGCCCAGCCAGCGGGCCGGGCACGTGCAGCCGGCCGCCGCTCCCGCCGGCGACCTACGCCTGATCCTTTCCGCGCTGGCCGACCACGCCGGTGACCGGGCCGACCACAGCGGCTGGATCGCCGACCTGCGCGCCGCCGAGGACGCCGCCCGGGCCCGCGACGCGGCGGAGATGGCCGCCGAGACCGACCCGATCCGGCCGGCCCGGATCTATGGCGAGCTGCGCCGGGTGCTGGCCCGTGACGCGATCACCATCGGCGACGGTGGCGACTTCGTCTCGTACGCCGGGCGGTACCTGGAGCCGGCCCAACCCGGCACCTGGCTGGACCCGGGTCCGTACGGCTGCCTGGGCACCGGCATGGGCTACGCGATGGGCGCCCGGGTCAGCCACCCGGACCGGCAGATCTGCGTGTTGATGGGCGACGGCGCCGCCGGCTTCTCGCTGATGGACGTCGAGTCGCTGGTCCGCCAGAAGCTGCCGGTGGTGATCGTGGTCGGCAACAACGGCATTTGGGGGTTGGAGAAGCACCCGATGCAGGCCATGTACGGCTACGACGTGGCCGCCGACCTCCAGCCGGAGCTGCGCTACGACACGGTGGTCAGCGCCCTCGGCGGTGCGGGGGAGACGGTCGCCAAGGCCGCCGACCTGGGTCCGGCGTTGCAACGGGCGTTCGACGCCGGAGTGCCGTACCTGGTCAACGTGCTCACCGACCCGACCGACGCGTACCCCCGGTCGTCGAACCTGGCCTGAGTCGCACCTGCCGCCGCCGTCGCCCGCCCAGCGGGCGGCGGCGCGGTCTTTCCGCAGCTAAATCAGCGGAATGTCAGCGCCGATCGTCGTAACGTCAGCCCGGGATCGGCGGGCTGTCAGCCCTGTCGCCCATGGTGGTGCCACCACCGAAGACGACAGGAGTTGCGATGGACTACGCGGTCCGCGCCGAGGGTCTGGTGCGTCGCTTCGGCGCCACCACCGCTCTCGCCGGCGTTGATCTGGCGGTCCCGACCGGGACCGTCTTCGGCCTGCTCGGGCCGAACGGCGCCGGCAAGACCACGGCCGTACGGGTGCTCGCCACCCTGCTGCGCCCCGACGAGGGGCACGCCACCGTCGGTGGGTTCGACGTGGTCCGCGAGGCCCACCAGGTGCGCCAGTTGGTCGGCCTGACCGGCCAGTACGCCTCGGTCGACGAGACTCTGACCGGCGCGGAGAATCTGCTGCTGATCGGCCGGCTGCTCGGGCTGAGCCGGGCCGACGCCAGGCTGCGCGCCCGCCAACTGCTCGCCGACTTCCAGCTCAGCGACGCCGCCGACCGGGCCGCCAAGACCTACTCCGGCGGCATGCGGCGTCGACTGGACCTCGCCGCCAGCCTGGTCGGCCGGCCGCAGGTGCTCTTCCTCGACGAGCCGACCACCGGCCTGGACCCGCGCAGTCGCAACGACCTGTGGGACATCGTCCGCACCCTGGTCTCCGACGGGGTGACGGTGCTGCTCACCACGCAGTACCTGGAGGAGGCCGATCAGCTCGCCGGGGAGATCGCGGTGGTCGACCACGGCCGGGTGATCGCCCAGGGCACGCCCGAGGAGCTGAAGGCCAAGACCGGCGGGCAGACCCTGACCGTGCGACCGGCCGAGCTCACCGACCTGGGCACCGTGGTCGCCATCGCTGGCGAGGTGTCCGGCGTGACCCCCGAGGTGGCCCAGAACGCCGTCACCGTCGCGGTGAACGACCCCAGCGTGCTGCCCGCGGTGGTGAGTCGCCTCGACGCCGCCGACATTCCGGTCGCCGAGCTGGCGCTGCGCGGCGCCAGCCTGGACGAGGTCTTCCTCTCCCTCACCGGCCACCGGGCCGAGGACGCCCCGGCCGACACCGACCTGGAAAGGACCTCGGCATGACCGCCGCCACTCTCACCCCTGCGCGGACGCCGGCCCGCCGGCTCGGTCCCGCCGCCGGGCTGCGGCACACGTTCACGCTGGCCTGGCGCAGCCTGGTGCAGATCAAGCACAACCCGATGGAGCTGCTCGACCTGAGCATCCAGCCGGTGATGTTCGTGCTGCTGTTCACCTACGTCTTCGGCACCGCCATCGCCGGCTCGTCCGGCGAGTACCTCACCTTCATGCTGCCCGGCATCATGGTGCAGAACGCGCTCTTCGCCACCATGACCACCGGGTTCGGGCTGAACAACGACCTCACCAAGGGCGTCTTCGACCGGCTCCGGGCGCTGCCCATCGCCCGGTGGGCGCCGCTGGCCGGTCGGATCCTCGCCGACACCGTCAAGCAGGCCTGGTCGATCGCGCTGCTGCTCGGCGTCGGGGCGATCCTGGGCTTCCGCGTCGGCAACGGGCTGCTCGGGGTGGTCGGGGCGTTCGCGCTGCTGCTGGCGTTCACGCTGGCCGCGTCCTGGATCTCGGTGCTGGTCGGGGTGCTGGTGAGCGAACCGGACAAGGTGCAGATCTTCGGCTTCATGGTGATCTTCCCGTTGACCTTCACCAGCAACATCTTCGTGCCCACCGACCGGATGCCGGGCTGGTTGCAGAACTGGGTGGAGGTCAACCCGGTGACCGTGGTGGCCGACGCGCTGCGCGGGCTCCTGGTCGGCGGGCCGGTGGCCGGCCCGGTGCTCCAGACGCTGCTCTGGGGCTTCGGCATCGCGGTGATCTTCGCGCCGCTGGCGGTGCGTGGGCTCAAGCGTCGGGTCTGACCCGCAGCGGCCCGGTCGCCGGCACCGGCGCGGCCGGGCCGGTGCTCACACCTCCGGCCGGTCACCCTCACGCGGCGGATCACTGTCGCGTCGGCGCAGGTCGTCCTCGCGCCGGCGTAGGTCTTCCTCCCAGCGGTGGAAGAGCTCCTGGTCCTGCTGTTGGGCGCGGTCCTGCATCGAGCGGAGGAACTCCGGGTCGTCGTCCGGGGCGAGCGGGCGGGGGCGCTGCCGCCCGGTGCGGCCGTTGCTGGCCGGCCCGGCCGTGCGGGTCCCGGCGCTGGGCTCTCGGCCGGCGAGGAACCAGGCGATCGAACCGATCAGCGGGAAGAACAGGATGATCAGCACCCAGGCGATCCGGGGCAGGGCACGGATCTGGCCCTCCTCGGCGGAGAGACAGCTGATCAGCGCGCAGACCGCGAGGACGATCTGCACCAGGAAGAGGAGTACGCCAAGCCGGGCCATACGCCTATCATGGCGCACCCTGTCCCGTCACCACAGTCGGCGAACCACCAGCAGCACACCCAGCAGTGCGAGCCCGACGGTGGCCAGCGCGACCAGGGGCAGCGTGCGGCCGCCGGTGCGCGCCGGCCCGGTGCCGGTGGCCCGGGGCCAGCAGAGCACGAGCACGGCCCCCCAGACCATCACGGTTGCGCCGGCGATCAGCGCCCCGGTCGGGTCGCCGGTCGACCCCAGCCGGACGGCCAGCGCGGTCACCACGGTCAGTGCCAGCGCGGTGCGCCGCCAGGCCAGCCGGGTCCGCTCCGGTTGCAGCCCCGGGTCGCGCCCGGCGGTCACCGGCCGACCCCCGGCCTTGGGCGCGGGCCGCCGGTCACGATTCGCCGACCGCCCGGATCAGCACCGCGACCACCAGCAGCACGGCGCCGGCTCCGATGGCGAGGGCGAGGATGGCGGGGAAGCGGGAGGCGGGCAGCTCCTGGCCGAGCCGGATGGCCCGTTCGGTACGCGCCCAGTGGTCCACGGCGCGGACCGCGACGGCGCCGCCGAGCAGCAGCAGCGCGACCGCGATCACCTCCCGCAGGTGGGTCAGCGGCAGCGGCGGCAGGAACTGCGCGGCGGCCAGCCCGCCGCCGACCAGCGCCAGGCCGGTACGCAGCCAGGCCAGGAAGGTGCGCTCGTTGGCCAGGGAGAACCGGTAGTCCGGTGGCTCGCCGACCGAGCGTAGGTCCGCCGGGTCGAACCACCGCCTGATCGCCTCCCACACGCTGCCAATTATCCGCTTCCCCTCCGGCTTAGCCTGGGGCGGTGACCGATCTCGACGTGATGACGCTGCGTACCGCCTATGACAACCAACTCCGCCCGGAGATCCCGGACCCGGTGCCAGCCGGGGTGACGGTGGAGCGGGACGGGCCGCTGGTCCGGATCATCGGCCTCGACGCCGGCGGGTTCCTCACCTACCGCAACCTCGGCGGGTTGACCGGGGACGAGCTGGACGCGCTGATCGCCCGGCAGGTGGAGCTGTTCCGCCAGCGCGGCCAGTCGGTGGAGTGGAAGCTCAACGAGCACGACGAGCCAGCGGACCTGGCGGACCGCCTGCGCGCCGCCGGGTTCGTGGCGGAGGACCGGGAGACCGTGGTGGTCGGCCCGGTCGCGCCGCTGGCGGCCGCGCTGCCGGTCGCCCCCGAGGGGGTACGCCTGCGTGAGGTGACCAGCCCGGCCGACCTGGAGCGGATCGCCGCCATGGAGGAGGAGGTCTGGCAGGAGGACCGCTCGCACCTCGTCACGGGGCTGGCCAAGGAGATTGACGCCGACCCGCACTCGATCACGGTGGTGGTGGCCGAGGCGGGCGAGACGGTGGTGAGCGCCGGCTGGGTGCGTTTCCCGGCGAACACCGGCTTCGCCACCCTCTGGGGCGGATCCACCCTGCCGCAGTGGCGTCGCAAGGGCATCTACCGGGCGCTGGTTACCTATCGGGCCCGGCTGGCCGACCAGCGGGACCGGACGCTGCTGCAGGTCGACGCATCCGAGGACAGCCGGCCGATCCTCCAGCGGCTCGGCCTCGTCCCGGTCACCACCACCACCCCGTACGTCTACACTCCGTGATCATGGAGCAGCGGTTGACGGAAGATGAGCGGCTGACCCTCAAGACCGGTGTCTTTGGCGCCGTGTTCCTGGTCTCCAACGCCGCCCCGGGCATGTTGGGGGTGATCCGGGAGAGCTTCGCCGCCTCCGGCGCGCTGGCCGACGCCAGCGGGGTCGTCAAGGATGCGCTGACCAGCGGTCCGCTGCCCCGGCTGCCCCGGGACTCCCAGCTGGAGATCGAGTCGGTGGTGCTGCCGGCGCTCGGTCAGGCGGTGCGGATCCTGCGGGAGAAGTCGCCGGCGGACGTCGAGGCGTACCGAGAGGTGGTGCTGACCGCGGCGGACCGGGTGGCCCGGGCGCACGACGGGGTGGCCCCGGCGGAGGCCGCGGCCATCGACCGGATCCGGGGCGCGCTGGCCGGACCGGCCTGAGCAGGCGGCGGCCCCGGCGACATCGGTGAGCTGTGTCACTCTGAGTGCCCCGGGGCCCGCAACCTACTGGCAGGTAACATTGCGCCGTGGGCAACTGCACAGCAGCCCGCGGTTGACCGGGCGTCGACCGACGCGCGAGGCTGCGCCCGAGACCGGGCGAGCGAATCGCATCACCACACAGGAGGGTCGTCGAACGCGATGAATATCGTCGTACTCGTCAAGCAGGTGCCTGATTCGGGCGCGGACCGCAACCTGCGCAATGACGACAACACCGTCGACCGCGGTTCGGCGAACAACGTGATCAACGAGATGGACGAGTACGCCATCGAGGAGGCGCTGAAGATCAAGGAGGCGCACGGTGGCGAGGTCACCATCCTGACCATGGGTCCGGACCGGGCGACCGAGTCGATCCGCAAGGCGCTCTCCATGGGCCCGGACAAGGCCGTGCACGTGGTGGACGACGCCCTGCACGGTTCCTGCGCGGTCGCCACCTCGAAGGTGCTCGCCGCCGCGCTCGGTCAGCTCAACGCCGACCTGGTGATCTGCGGCGCGGAGTCCACCGACGGTCGGGTCCAGGTCATGCCGCACATGCTCGCCGAGCGGCTCGGCGTCGCGGCGCTCACCGGCGCCCGCAAGCTCACCGTCGACGGCGGCACGCTGACCGTCGAGCGGCAGACCGAGGAGGGCTACGAGGTCGTCACCGCCTCCACCCCGGCCGTGGTCTCCGTCTGGGACACCATCAACGAGCCGCGCTACCCCTCCTTCAAGGGCATCATGGCCGCCAAGAAGAAGCCGGTGCAGACGTTCTCCCTGGCCGACCTCGGCGTCGCACCGACCGAGGTGGGCTTCGACGGCGCCACCAGCGCCGTGGTCGAGCACACCAAGCGCCCGCCGCGCTCCGGCGGCGCCAAGATCACCGACGAGGGCGAGGGCGGCGTCAAGCTGGTCGAGTTCCTCGCTACCGAGAAGTTCGTGTGAGAGCGGGTCTGGACATGTCTGAGGTTCTCGTCGTCGTCGAAGCCACCAAGGAATTCGGCGTCAAGAAGGTCACCCTGGAGATGCTCACCCTCGCCCGCGAGCTGGGCACGCCCAGCGCGGTCGTGCTCGGCGGCGCTGGTGCGGTCGAGGCGCTGAGCGGCAAGCTGGGCGAGTACGGCGCGGAGAAGATCTACGCGGCCGAGGGTGACGAGATCGACGGCTACCTGGTGGCCCCCAAGGCCACCGTGCTGGCCGAGCTGGTCAAGCGGGTGCAGCCCGCCGCCGTGCTGCTGGCCTCGGCGCAGGAGGGCAAGGAGATCGCCGCCCGGCTCGCCGTCAAGCTGGAGAACGGCATCCTGACCGACGTGGTCGGCCTGGCCGCCGACGGCACCGCCACCCAGATCGCCTTCGCCGGCTCCACCATCGTCAAGTCCAAGGTCACCAAGGGCCTGCCGCTGGTCACCGTCCGGCCCAACTCGGTCACCCCGACCGCGGCGGCGGCCACCCCGACGATCGAGCAGCTCACGGTGTCGGTCACCGACAGCGACAAGCTGGCCAAGGTCGTCGAGCGGGTCGCCGAGCAGAAGGGCTCCCGCCCCGAGCTGACCGAGGCCGGCGTGGTCGTCTCCGGCGGTCGCGGTGTCGGCAACGCGGACAACTTCAAGCTGGTCGAGGAGCTGGCCGACCTGCTCGGCGGCGCCGTCGGCGCGTCCCGCGCGGCGGTCGACTCCGGCTTCTACCCACACCAGTTCCAGGTGGGCCAGACCGGCAAGACGGTCTCCCCGCAGCTCTACGTCGCGCTCGGCATCTCCGGTGCCATCCAGCACCGGGCCGGCATGCAGACCTCGAAGACCATCGTCGCGGTCAACAAGGACGGCGAGGCGCCGATCTTCGAGCTGGCCGACTTCGGCGTGGTGGGCGACTTGTTCAAGATCGTCCCGCAGGCCGCCGAGGAGATCCGCAAGCGCAAGTGACCGGCCCGGGGCTGCCGCCCGGTGGCACCCCCGGCACCGCACGACGAACAGTGGCCGCCCGAGTGGGCGGCCACTTTCGTGCTCGCGGAAGGGGAGCTGATCGGCGGGCCGGGGAGCTGAGCCGGCCCGCCGATCAGCCCGTCAGGGTGCCCCTCAGCAGGCTGTCGCCGGAGTGGGCGGGCTTGTTGTCGTACTGCTCGGCGGAGACGTCGACCACCGAGTAGGAGCGCAGGTCGACGTTCGGGGGCAGGGACAGCAGCGCGTCCGGGCCGTCACCGAGGGTGCCGACCGAGAACATCTGCATCGTCGTCGGGTTGATGAGCCAGACCTCGTAGTACCCCGGCACGCGCGGGAGATTCGCCACGTGCAGATGTAGTTGGCCGCCCTGGAAGACCCGGGCGTCACCGTTGGCAGCCGCCCAGCGGGACCAGCCACCGCGCCGGTCTCCCGGATCCGGTCCGGATGCGGGCGGGGACGGGGGAGAGGAACCTCTTCCCGCCCTGGCCGTACCGCGCCGGGCGGGGGCCTCCGGGTCCGGCTGGTCACCGGAGTCCCCTCCGCCATCCGGTCTCCGACCTGTCGGCCGTAGGCTGAACGGTGATGGCTTACCTGGATCATGCGGCGACCACTCCGATGCTCGATGAGGCACTGGAGGCGTACGTCGCCACCGCCCGCGAGGTCGGCAACGCGTCCTCCCTGCACGCGGCGGGTCGCCGTGCCCGCCGCCGGGTCGAAGAGTCGCGCGAGCGGGTGGCCGCCGTCCTGGGCGCCCGGCCCTCCGAGGTGATCTTCACCGGTGGTGGCACGGAGAGCGACAACCTTGCGGTCAAGGGCATCTTCTGGGCCCGCCGGGGAGCCAGCCCCGACCGACGCCGGGTGGTCTCCAGCGCCATCGAGCACCACGCGGTGCTGGACGCGGTGGACTGGCTGGCCCAGCACGAGGGGGCCGAGGTCGGCTGGCTGCCGGTGAACGCCGCCGGTCGACTCGACCCGGAGGACCTGCGCGCCGAGTTGGCAGCGCACACCGACCGGGTGGCCGTGGTCACCGCGATGTGGGCGAACAACGAGGTGGGCACCGTCCAGCCGGTAGCCGAGCTGGCCGCCGTCGCCGCCGAGCACGGCGTGCCGTTCCACACGGACGCCATCCAGGCCGTCGGTCAGGTGCCGGTCGATTTCGCCGCCAGCGGGGTCGCCGCGCTGACCGTCACCGGGCACAAACTGGGCGGTCCGACCGGGGTGGGGGCGCTGCTGCTCGCCCGGGACGTGGCGGCCACGCCGCTGCTGCACGGCGGCGGCCAGGAACGCGACATACGCTCCGGCACCCTGGACACCGCCGGCATCGTCGCCTTCGCGGTCGCCGTCGAAGCGGCCGTGAAGGGCCAGCAGGAGTACGCGGCCCGGGTGGCCGCGCTCCGTGACGACCTGATCGAGCGGGTCCGCCAGGCGGTGCCCGAGGTGATCTACAACGGTGACCCGGTCGACCGGCTGCCCGGCAACGCGCACTTCTCCTTCCCCGGCTGCGAGGGCGACGCCCTGCTGCTCCTGCTCGACGCCCAGGGCATCGCCTGCTCGACGGGCTCGGCCTGCTCGGCCGGGGTGGCCCAGCCCTCGCACGTGCTGCTGGCGATGGGTGCCGACGACGATCGCGCCCGCTCCTCGCTGCGCTTCACCCTCGGCCACACCAGCACCCAGACCGAGATCGACGCCCTCATCGCCGCCCTCCCGGCGGCCGTCGACCGCGCCCGCCGAGCCGCCGCCCACCGCACCCAGCGCTGACCCCCCGCGGCCACCCCTCACACGGTCGATCAGGGGGTCGTGGTGCCCGGAGTGCGATGGCAGGCGGCTTTTGTCCCCCACCACAACTCCATGATCGACGGAGCGGGGGCGGGGTGTTGTGGCGGGGATGGGGGTGGGTTGGGTGGGTGGATAGGCTGGGGGAGGGAAGGGAGTGGGCTGGTGAGGGTGTTGGCGGCTATGTCGGGCGGGGTTGACTCGGCCGTGGCGGCGGCGCGGGCGGTGGCGGCCGGGCACGACGTGACCGGCGTGCACCTGGCGCTTGCTCGCAATCCACAGACCTACCGGACCGGGGCGCGGGGTTGCTGCACCCTGGAGGACTCCCGGGACGCCCGGCGGGCGGCCGACGTGATCGGCATTCCGTTCTACGTCTGGGACATGGCCGACCGGTTCCACGCCGACGTGGTGGACGACTTCGTAGCCGAGTACGCGGCCGGCCGTACGCCGAATCCCTGCCTGCGCTGCAATGAGAAGATCAAGTTCACGGCGGTGCTGGACCGGGCGGTGGCCCTGGGCTTCGACGCGGTGGTGACCGGCCACCACGCCCGGCTCGGCCCGGACGGGCTGCTGCGGCGCAGCGTCGACGTGGCCAAGGACCAGTCGTACGTGCTGGCCGTGCTCACCCGCGAGCAGCTGGACCGGTCGATCTTCCCGCTCGGCGACTCGACCAAGGCGCAGGTCCGCGTGGAGGCCGCCGAGCGTGGCCTGGCGGTGGCCGACAAGCCGGACTCGCACGACATCTGCTTCATCGCCGACGGCGACACCCGTGGCTTCCTGGCTGGCCGGCTCGGTGCGGCGCCCGGCGACGTGGTGGACGCGAGCACCGGCGCGGTGGTCGGCAGCCACACCGGCGCGTACGCGTACACGGTGGGCCAGCGTCGCGGGCTGCACCTGGACCGACCCGCCCCGGACGGCCGGCCGCGCTACGTGCTCTCCATCACGCCGAAGACCAACACGGTGACGGTCGGCCCGGCCGAGGCGCTGGAGGTGTTCCAGGTGCACGCCGAGCGGCCGGTCTGGACCGGTGGCTCGCGTCCGGACGCGCCGGTCGAGTGCGAGGTGCAGCTGCGCGCGCACGGCGAGGTGGTGCCGGCCACCGTGGCCCTCGACGGCGACCGGCTCCACGCCGAGCTGCGTCGGCCGGTACGCGGCGTCGCCGCCGGTCAGGCCGTGGTGGCGTACCGGCCGGACCCGGCCGGCGACGTGGTCCTCGGCTCCGCCACCATCACCGGCTGAGCGGGCCCGCGAGCCGGGGCCGGCGAGGTGGCCGTCGCAGCCCGGGGCATCTGGCGCACCGGATACCCTTCGGCCGTGACAGATCAGGCGTGGCCCTGGCCGGCCGGCGCGGCAACCGGTATCGGTTCGCTGCCCGGCACCGACATCGCCGAGGCCCAGCGGGTGGTCCTCGGCGAGCTTCCGGCGCTGCCCCACCTGCCCGAGCTGCCGGCCCGCGGCCCCGGGGCCGACCTGATCGGTCGTACCGCCGGAGTGCTGGTCGAGCTGCCCGTCGAGCTGTACGCGGGCCGTTGGCGGGTCGCCCCGCGCCCGGGCCGTGACCTGCGCCGTGCGCGCGACCTGCTGGAACGCGATCTGGACCAGCTCGCCGAGCAGGCCGAGGAGTACGCCGGCCCGATCAAGGTGCAGGCCGGTGGCCCGCTCACCCTGGCCGCCGCGCTGGAGTTGCCGATCGGCGGCCGGTTGCTGCGTGACCCCGGCGCGGTCCGTGATCTCACCGACTCCCTCGCCGAGGGGCTACGCGTGCACGTCGCGGCGGTCGCTCGGCAACTGCCGCATGCCTCGGTGCTGCTCCAACTGGACGAGCCGTCGCTGCCGACCGTGCTGGCCGGGCGGGTGCCCACCGAGAGCGGGCTGGGCGCGTACCGGGCGGTGGAGTCGGTGGACGCGGCGGCGCTGCTGCGCACGGTCGTCGAGGCGGTCGGCGTGCCGACCGTGGTGCACTGCTGCGCCCCGGACGTGCCGTTGGAGCTGATCCGGTCGACCGGCGCTGCCGCAGTCGCCCTCGACCTGGGCCTGCTCACCGAGCTGGACCCGCTGGGCGAGGCGATCGACGCCGGCCTCGGGCTGCTGGCCGGGGCCGCGCCGACGCGGCCGCCGTCGACCGGTCCGGCGCCGACCTCCGCCCAGATCGCCGATCGGGTACGCCAGCTCTGGGACCGCCTCGGCTTTCCCCGTCGACAGCTCGCCGAGCAGGTGGTGGTCACCCCGGCCTGTGGCCTCGCCGGCGCCACCCCGGAGTACGCCCGGACGGTGCTGGCCGCCTGCCGGGACGCCGGCCGGCGCCTCGTCGAGGACTGAGGTTTCCTGTCGTAATTGGTGGGCAGGATGAGCGGCATGATTGGACAGCTACGTTCCGTGGTGATCGACTGCCCGGATCCGCGGGCGCTGGCCGCGTTCTACGCGGAGCTGCTCGGCATGCCTCTGGCCGAGGGCGACTCCGACGACGAATGGGTGGTGCTGGGCGGCCCGCCCGGGCAGCAGCCCCGGCTGGCGTTCCAGCGGGCGCTCAACCTGCGTCCGCCGGCCTGGCCTGATCCGGAGCGCCCGCAGCAGTTCCACATCGACGTGACAGTGACCGACGTCGAGGCCGCCGAGAAGGCGGCGCTGGCGCTCGGCGCGCGACGGCTGCCGGGTGAGGGCGACGGCTGGCGGGTCTACGCCGATCCGGCCGGCCACCCGTTCTGCCTCTGCTGGGACTGAGCCTGGCGTGGATCACGGCGGCCGGGCATCATGGCCGCCGTGATCCACAACTCTCCGCTGCGCGCCTCGGGGTCGCTCTTCGGTCTCGCCTACGGCGATGCGCTGGGCAAGCCGACCGAATTCCTGACCGTCGCCGAGATCGAGCGGCGGTACGGTCCGACCGGTCCGCGGGAGCTGTCCGGTGAGCCGGCGCTGGTCACCGACGACACCCAGATGGCGCTGGCGGTGGGCTGGGCGCTGCACGAGGCGCCGTCGCTCACCCCGGAGGTCGTGGAGCCGCTGCTGCGGCGGCGTTTCCTGGCCTGGGCGATCAGTCCGGACAACAACCGCGCCCCGGGGATGACCTGCCTGCGCGCCTGCGCCGAGCTGGGTCGCGGGCTCCGCTGGCAGGAGGCGACGGTCGCCGGGTCGAAGGGGTGCGGGGCCAACATGCGGGTGACGCCGGTCGGGTTGCTCGACGTGGACCTGGACACGCTGGCCGGGTTGGCCCAGCTACAGGCCGGTTTGACGCACGGCCATCCGACCGGGCTGGCTGCCAGCGAGCTCACCGCGTACGCGGTCTTCGCACTGCGCGGGGGCGCCACGCTCGCCGAGCTTCCCGCGATTCTCATCGACCGGGCGCGCACCCAGCGCCGGGTGTACCGGGAGCAGTGGCTAGGTGACCTCTGGCAGCGCCCCGGCGTCCGTACCCCGGAGGAGTTCATCGCCCAGGGCTGGGACGAGTGCCTGGCGGTGCTGGGGAGACTGACGACCGCGCTGGGCCGACCGGATGATGGCGCTGACCCGTGCCGGGTAACCGGGGATGGCTGGGTGGCCGAGGAGGCGCTGGCCACCGCTCTGCTCTGCGCGGTGCGGCACGCCGGTGACCCGGTCTCGGCACTGGCCCGGGGTGCGACCACCGCCGGTGACTCCGACTCGATCGCCGCCCTGGCCGGCGCCTTCGTGGGTGCGGCCGCCGGGATGGCCGCCTGGCCAGCCGCCTGGGTCGACCGCATCGAGTACGCCGACCAGCTCGCCACGCTCGGCGCGGCCTGGGACTGATCCCGTTCGGCGGCGGGGGCGTGCCCCGCCCCGGGGGATCGCCGGGCGGGGGAGGGTCAGCGGGTGGGCAGGTGGTGCAGGCTGCGGACCCGTCGCCACAGGTCGCCGTCGCAGTTGCCGGCGCGGTCGGCGAAGGCGGCCGAGCTGATCCGGGCTGGCTCGGTGAGGCTCAGGTAGCTGTCGTGCTCGGCGCCCGGGTCCCAGTCCCGGGTGGGGATGCGCACGTGGTCGTCCCGGTCGCTTTTGTCCTGGCTGGTGATCTTCAGTACGTCGGCGCCCCGGGAGTCGGCGCGCAGCACCAGGCACGGCCGGACCTTCGACCCGCTGCCGTCGGCGTACGGCACGTCGGCCCACCAGATCTCGCCCGGGGCCGGCTTGCCGGTCGCCCGGTCGGTGTCGCGCGACCGGGGCTTGGTGGCGGGCCGGTCGCCGCCGCGCGGCCGGGGCGGTGTGGTGCGGCGGCCACCGGTACGCGCCGTGGCGCCCCGGCCCGGCCGGGTGCCCGACCGTCGGTTCGCCACCCGGTGCCGCCAGCTGTTCCACGCCCAGCCGGCGGCCACCGCCAGCAGGATCGCCACCGCCCAGAGCAGGGCCTCGGGCATCGGTACCTCCGCCTCCTGGTGGCCCACCGGCCACCGTCGTCCGGCGATCCTCGCACGCCGTCGACCGTGCCGCCCGTCAACTGCGCGGCCGGTGGGCGCAGGTGGCCGACGGATTGTCTGACCGGCCCGATACCGTGCGGGAGTAGCGTGATCAGGGAGGTCGCAGGCGTGTCCGAAGGTGGCGGTGTGTCCGAGGAGCAGGTCGGCCAACAGGTCAGCCCGGCGCAGGAGGCGGCGGCCGGCGCTGAGCCGACGCCGCAGGCGCGGGAGCGGCACGCCACGCTCAGCGGCGAGTTGACCGAGCACCAGTACCGCTACTACGTGCTGGACGCGCCGGTCATCGCCGACGCCCAGTTCGACCAGCAGTTGCGCGAGTTGGAGGCGCTGGAGGAGGAGTTCCCGGCGCTGCGCACGCCGGATTCGCCGACCCAACGGGTCGGCGGCACCTTCTCCACCGACTTCACCCCGGTCACCCACGCCGAGCGCATGCTCTCGCTGGACAATGCCTTCGCCGACGAGGAGCTGTCCGCCTGGGCCGAGCGGGTCGAGCGGGATGCCGGCGGCCCGGTGCCCTACCTCTGCGAGCTGAAGGTCGACGGGCTGGCGATCAACCTGACCTACGAGGCCGGTCGGCTGGTCCGGGCGGCCACCCGGGGTGACGGCCGCACCGGCGAGGACGTCACCGCCAACGTGCGCAGCATCCGCGACGTGCCCAGCCAGCTCACCCCGTCCGCCGAATTCCCGGACGTGCCCGAGCTGCTGGAGGTCCGGGGCGAGATCTACTTCCCGATCGCCGCGTTCGCCGACCTCAACGCGGGTCTGGTCGAGCAGGGCAAGGCACCCTTCGCCAACCCGCGCAACGCCGCCGCCGGCAGCCTGCGGCAGAAGGACCCACGGGTCACCGCCTCCCGGCCGCTGCGCCTGGTGGTGCACGGCATCGGCGCCCGTCGCGGGTTCCAGCCGACGGCGCAGTCCGAGTCGTACACCGCGCTGAAGGCGTGGGGGCTGCCGACCAGCGACCGGTGGCGGGTGGTGCCGGATCTGGCCGGTGTGGCGGAATACATCGCCTACTACGCGGAGCACCGGCACGACGTCGAGCACGAGATCGACGGCGTGGTGGTCAAGGTCGACCCGGTCTCCATCCAGGGTCGGCTCGGCTCGACCAGCCGCGCCCCGCGGTGGGCGATCGCCTTCAAGTACCCACCGGAGGAGGTCACCACCAAGCTGCTCGACATCGACGTCAACGTGGGCCGTACCGGGCGGGTCACCCCGTTCGCCGTCCTCGAACCGGTGCGGGTGGCCGGCTCCACCGTCGCACTGGCCACCCTGCACAACGCCCGGGAGGTGGAGCGCAAGGGTGTGCTGATCGGCGACACGGTGGTGCTGCGCAAGGCCGGTGACGTGATTCCCGAGGTGCTCGGCCCGGTGGTCGAGCTACGCCCGCCCGACGCCCGGCCGTTCGTCATGCCGACCAACTGCCCGGCCTGCGGCACCCCGCTCGCGCCGTCCAAGGAGGGCGACGTCGACATCCGTTGCCCCAACACGCGCAGCTGCCCGTCCCAGCTACGCGAGCGGGTGTTCCACCTCGCCGGCCGCGGCGCGTTCGACATCGAGGTGCTCGGCTACAAGGGTGCCGGGGCGCTCCTGGACGCGGAGATCATCACCGACGAGGGCGACCTCTTCCAGCTCGACGCCGAGCAGCTGTCCCGGTCCCCGTTCTTCGTCAACAAGGACGGCAGCCTCGGCACCAACGCGGTCAAACTGCTCGACAATCTGGCGGTCGCCCGCGAGCGCGACCTGTGGCGGGTGCTGGTGGCGCTCTCCATCCGGCACGTCGGCCCCACCGCGGCCCAGGCGCTCGCCCGGCACTTCCGCTCGATGGAGGCCATCGACGCGGCCAGCGAGGAGGAGCTCTCCTCGGTCGACGGGGTCGGGCCGACCATCGCCGCCAGCATCCGGGAGTGGTTCGCCGTGGACTGGCACCGCGAAGTGGTCCGCAAGTGGGCCGAGGCGGGCGTACGGATGGCCGAGGAGGCTGTCGACGAGGGGCCGCGCCCGTTGGAGGGGCTGACCGTGGTGGTGACCGGCACGCTCGCGGGCTTCTCCCGGGACCAGGCCGCCGAGGCCGTGCAGAGCCGGGGCGGCAAGGTGAGCGGGTCGGTCTCCAAGAAGACGAGCTTCGTCGTGGTGGGGGACAACCCGGGGTCCAAGGCCGACAAGGCGGCCAGCCTCAAGGTGCCGGTGCTCGACGAGGACGGGTTCCGGCTGCTGCTGGACGCGGGTCCGGACGCCGCGCGGGGGGCTGCCCGGCTGGAGGGCTGACCGCTGACGGCGTCTCGCCGCACCGGCTGGTCGCGCATACCAACTTAATTACGACTACGACCGATTCGTGACTGTCATACCGGGAAACTCGGGGCTGAGGGCGTTTCATTGGGTCACGGCGTGCTCACCGGCACGCCGACCGTCGGTCGGGAGGTGTGATGGAGGTCGCCGACCCGCGCAACTCTGTCCCTCCCGGACGGGTGGCGCCGTTCGCCGGCTTCGTCCTCGGCATCCTGGCGGTCGCCGCGTTGGCCGCCGCCGGTCCACTCGCGACACTCCCCGGCGAGCTCTCCCGGTTGCCGGTGGCGTTCTGGACGATGGCCGCGCTCGCCGTGGTCTGCGACGCCCGCCCGTTCGTCCCCCCGGGGCGTCGGCAGTCCTCCGCGGTCTTCCCCTCCACCTGCTTCACCTTCGCGATCCTGCTCGGCTGGGGGCTCGGCCCGGCGGTCGCCGTGCAGGCGGTGGGGGTGGTCGTCTCAGGCTGGCGGATGCGGCACGCCGCGTGGCGGACCGCGTTCAACGTCGGCCAGTACGCCTGCGCTCTCGCCGCCGCGTACGGGGTCATCCAGCTCGGGCCGGGCACCATCTTCTCGGGCGGCCGGTTGCACTGGACCGACGTGGCCGCCGTCGGCGGCGCCACGGTGGCGTGGTTCGTGGTCAACTACGGGCTGGTCAGCTGGGCGGTGCGGCTGCGCTTCGGCGACCGGTGGTGGCCCACCGTCCGGCAGGGCCTCGGCTTCGAACTGCTCTCCACCGGCTCGCTGCTGCTGCTCGCCCCGGTGCTGGTCGCCGCCGCGCGCGTCAGCGCGGCGCTGATCCCGCTGGTGCTGGTGCCGCTTTTCGCCGTGTACCGGATGGCCCGGCTGACCGTCGAGCAGCAGCACCTCGCCGCCGCCGACCCGCTCACCGGGCTGCCCAACCGCAAGGCCCTGCTGACCGAGGTGGCGGAGCAGGTGCACCTGCACGCCGAGCGGACCGCCCGGGGGGAACCGGACGGGCACCTGGCGCTGCTGCTGATCGACCTGGACCGCTTCAAGAACGTCAACGACGCGCTTGGGCACGCCGTGGGCGACCGGTTGCTGGTCGAGGTCAGCGCCCGGCTCACCGACGTGGAGCCTCGGCCGCAGATGATCGCCCGGCTCGGCGGGGACGAGTTCGCCATCGTGATGACCGGGCTGACCGACGCGAGCCAGGCGCGTGACCTGGCCGACCGGGTGGTCGGGGCGCTGGCCGAGCCGGTGCCGTTGGACGGGCTGCCGCTGGACGTGGGTGGTTCGATCGGGATCGCCCTCTTCCCCGAGCACGGCGAGGACTTCGCCACCCTGATGCGCCACGCCGACGTGGCGATGTACGACGCCAAGCACCGCAACGACACGGTGGCGCTCTACGCCCCGGAGTCCGACCACAACTCCGCCGAGCGGCTCGGCCTCCTCGCCGACCTGCGCCGCGTGCTGGAGTCCGGCCCGTCGGCCGACGAGCGACTCGACGCCGAACCAGCGCGACACGGCGAGCTGACGGGACAGGCCGACGGGAACCGTCGGGATTCCGGGCCGGTCGAGCCAGTGGGCCCGGAGCGGGCTGTCGACGTACCCCTCGGGGCGGCGGCGGAGCTGCGCGGCGGGGATGGTGCGGCGCTGCCCGCCGGTGACCTGCCCGCCGAGGCCGCGCCGCACGCGGGCGCGGCACCGGTGATCGCCGCGGCGCGGCGGGTCGGCGGCCGGTGGTGGGTTCGCCGGCGGCGGCCCGACGCCGAGCTGGTGCACGCCGACGAGCTGATCAACCGGATCGCCACCGGAGCCGACCCGATCCGTGGCCGGAACGCCCGCGCCACGGTCGCCGGTACCCGCCCGGGGCCGGCCCGGGACCGGCACTCCGGCGGCGGGCGCGGGCGGCGATCGCCAAACGGCAGTGCGGTGCCCGCCCCCGCGCTGACCGACGGCGGTCCCGGTCCGCGGCGCGACATCGGGCGGGGCGCCCCGGAGCAACCGCTCGCCCCGACCGAGTGGGCGCGCTCCGGTGGTGAGCCGGCCGACGACGCCGGCGAGATCACCATGTACTACCAGCCGCAGATCGCCATCGCGACGGGCGAGGTGGTCGGCGTCGAGGCGCTGCTGCGCTGGCGGCACCCGCGCCGGGGCATGGTCGACCCGGAGGAGCTGATCCGGGTCGCCGAGCAGAGCGCGGTGATGCGGCTGCTCACCCGGCGGGTGGTCGACGACGTGGTGGAGCAGCTCGCCAAGTGGTCGGCGGCCGGCATCGGGCTGCGCGCCGCGTTGAACGTGAGCGTGCGCGACCTGCACACCGGCGAGATCGCCGATCAGATCGCCGACCGGCTGGCCCGCTACGAGGTGCCGGCCGAGCGACTGCAACTGGAGATCACCGAGGGTGCCCTGATGGCCGACCCGCGTCGGGTGCTGGCCACCATCTCCCGGCTGCACCGGATCGGGGTGGCCATCGCGCTGGACGACTTCGGCACCGGGTATTCCTCCCTGCAACACCTGCGCCGGTTGCCGCTGTCCGAGGTGAAGGTGGACCGCTCGTTCGTGCTCGGCATGGCCGACGACGCCGACGACGCGGCGATCGTCCGGTCGATGATCGAGCTGGCCGGCGCGCTGGGGCTGCGGGTGGTCGCCGAGGGTGTGGAGGACGAGCGGACCTGGCGGATGCTGCACGCCGCCGGCTGCGACGCCGCGCAGGGCTGGTTCTACGCCCGACCGATGCCCGCCGAGGAGCTGGTCACCTGGCTGGCCCGGTACCGCCCGGTCCGCCCTACCGGCGGCCCGGAGCCGGACAACGGCCTTCGTACCCCCCGCTGACCCGCCCGTCGACGCCGCGCACGGGTCGGCGGAGGGGGAGTCGGGGACGCGGCACCGGAGCGGAACAATAGACTCGCTCCGGTCACCGCGTGTCACGCTCACCCGTCGCGCGGCCGGCACACCGCCCGACCAGCAGGACATCAGAAGGGGGCACGGATGGCCGCCATCTCCCGCGAGGAGGTCGCGCACCTGGCGCGCCTGTCGCGGCTCGCCGTCACCGAGGAGGAGCTGGACACCTTCGCCGGCCAGCTCGACGTGATCCTCCAGGCGGTCGCCCAGGTCGGCGAGGTCGCCGCGGCGGACATCCCGCCGACCTCGCACTCGGTGCCGCTGACCAACATCCTGCGGGAGGACGTGGTCACGCCGTGCCTGACCCCGCAGGAGGCACTGTCGGGTGCGCCGGACGCTGAGGACCAGCGGTTCCGCGTACCGCGGATTCTCACCGAGGATGTGGCCTCATGAGTGACCTCACCAGAATGACCGCGACGGAGATCGCCGCCCTGGTCGCCGGCGGCGAGACCTCCGCCGTCGAGGTGACCCGGGCACACCTGGACCGGATCGCCGCGGTCGACGACCGGGTGCACGCCTTCCTGCACGTCGACACCGACGGCGCGCTCGCCGCGGCCCGCGCGGTCGACGAGCGCCGGGCCGCCGGCGAGGAGTTGGGCCCGCTGGCCGGAGTGCCGGTCGCGGTGAAGGACGTGCTCGCCACCCGGGGCGTACCGACCACCGTGGGCTCGAAGATCCTGGAGGGTTGGCGCCCGCCGTACGACGCCACGATCGTGCAGCGGCTGCGCGCCGCCGGCACGGTGATGCTCGGCAAGACCAACATGGATGAGTTCGCCATGGGCTCCTCCACCGAATACTCGGCGTACGGCCCCACGCACAACCCATGGGACCTGAGCCGGATCCCGGGCGGCTCGGGTGGCGGCAGCGCCGCCGCGCTGGCCGCGTACGAGGCGCCGCTGGCGATCGGCTCGGACACCGGCGGCTCGATCCGCCAGCCCGGCGCGGTCACCGGCACCGTCGGTGTGAAGCCCACCTACGGCGGCACCTCCCGCTACGGGCTGGTCGCCTTCTCCTCGTCGCTGGACACCCCCGGCCCCTGCGCCCGTACGGTGCTCGACGCGGCCCTGCTGCACCAGGTGATCGGCGGGCACGACCCGCGCGACTCCACCTCGATCCCGCAGCCCGTGCCAGACGTGGTGGCGGCGGCGAAGCTCGGCGCGACCGGCGACCTGACCGGCGTACGGCTCGGCATCGTGAGCGAGTTCGTCGGCGAGGGCGCCGAGCCGGGTGTGATGGCCGCGTTCCGCGAGTCGGTGGACGCGCTGGCGAAGCTGGGTGCGGAGATCGTTGAGGTGTCCTGCCCGACGTTCGCCTACGCGCTGCCGGCGTACTACCTGATCGCGCCGAGCGAGTGTTCCTCCAACCTGGCCCGGTTCGACGGCGTCCGGTTCGGCCTGCGGGTCGGCGACGACGGCAACCGGTCGCTGGAGGAGGTCATGTCGCTGACCCGGGAGGCCGGCTTCGGCCCGGAGGTCAAGCGCCGCATCATGATCGGCACGTACGCCCTGTCGTCGGGTTACTACGACGCGTACTACGGGCAGGCGCAGAAGGTCCGGACGCTGATCACCCGGGACTTCACCGCCGCGTTCGAGCGGGTGGACGCGCTGATCTCGCCGACCACCCCGTCGGTGGCGTTCCCGTTGGGCGCGCGCACCGCCGACCCGTACCAGATGTACCTGGCCGACCTGTTCACCATCCCGACCAACCTGTATGGCGGGCCGGGCATCTCGGTGCCCTGCGGCCTCTCCGAGGGGCTGCCCGTCGGCCTGCAGGTGATGGCCCCGACGATGGCCGACGACCGGATGTACCGGGTCGCTGCCGCGTTGGAGTCCGCGGTCGGCACGTTCACCCCACCGGCACTGTGAGGCAGGAGCCCAGATGACGACGACGCTGCCCGCGTACGACGAGGTCGTCGCGCGCTACGAACCGGTGATCGGCCTGGAGACCCACGTCGAGCTGGGCACGAACACCAAGATGTTCTGCGGCTGCCCGACCGACTTCGGTGGCGAGCCGAACACCCGGGTCTGCCCGGTCTGCCTCGGCCTGCCCGGCTCGCTGCCGGTGGCCAACAAGGCGGCCATCGAGGCGATCATCCGGATCGGCCTGGCGTTGAACTGCTCCATCGCCGAGTGGTGCCGGTTCGCCCGGAAGAACTACTTCTACCCGGACATGCCGAAGAACTTCCAGATCAGCCAGTACGACGAGCCGATCTGCGTCGACGGCTACCTGGACGTCGAGGTCAACGGCGAGACGGTGCGGATCGAGATCGAGCGGGTGCACCTGGAGGAGGACACCGGCAAGACGCTGCACGTCGGTGGCGCCACCGGCCGCATCCACGGCGCGACCGAGTCGCTGGTCGACTACAACCGGGCGGGTATCCCGCTGGTCGAGATCGTCACCAAGCCCATCCCGGGCACCGGCGTGCTCGCCCCCGACGTGGCCCGGGCGTACGTCGCCGAGCTGCGGGACGTGATCCGCACCCTCGGTGTCTCGGACGTGCGGATGGAGGAGGGTTCGCTGCGCTGCGACGTGAACACCTCGCTCAACCTGCCGGGACAGGAGTGGGGCACCCGCACCGAGACCAAGAACGTCAACTCGCTGCGTTCGGTGGAGCGGGCGGTCCGTTCGGAGATGCTCCGGCAGGCCTCGGTGCTGGACGCCGGCGGCCGGATCACCCAGGAGACCCGGCACTTCCACGAGGACAGCGGCGACACCACCCCGGGCCGCTCGAAGGAGACCGCCACCGACTACCGGTACTTCCCGGAGCCGGATCTGGTGCCGATCGCCCCGGACCCCGCGTGGGTAGCCGAGCTGAAGGCCGCCCTGCCGGAGCTGCCCCGGGTGCACCGGCGTCGGCTCCAGCAGCAGTGGGGGCTGTCCGACCTGGACATGCAGTCGGTGCTGAACGCCGGCGCGGTCGAGCTGATCGAGGCCACCGTCGCCGCGGGCACCACCCCGGCCGCCGCCCGCAAGTGGTGGCTGGGCGAGCTGTCCCGCCGGGCCAACGAGAGCGGCGTGGAGCTGGCCGACATCGGCGCCACCCCGGGCCAGGTCGCCGAGTTGCAGGGCCTGGTGGACGCCGGCAAGCTCAACGACAAGATGGCCCGCGCGGTGCTGGAGGGCGTGGTCGACGGCGAGGGCTCGCCCACCGAGATCATGACCAACCGGGGCCTGGAGGTCGTGTCGGACACCGGCGCGCTCACCGCCGCGGTGGACGAGGCGATCGCCGCCAACCCCGGCATCGCCGACAAGATCCGTAGTGGCAAGGTCGCCGCGGCCGGCGCGCTGGTCGGAGCGGTCATGAAGACCACCCGCGGTCAGGCCGACGCGAAGACCGTCCGTGAGCTGGTCCTGGAGCGCCTCGGCGTCCAGGGCTGACCGTCCGAAAGGGCCCCTTCTCAACGCCTCGTGCACAGGAAGGGGCCCTTCCTGACGTCCCACCCCGCTGGGTCGCCCACTCGGGCGGCGTGATCCGTACCCCTCGCGAGGGCGTCAACGGCGACGCCCGGATGGAGCCACCGTGAACCACCACGACCTCGATGTGCTCGACGAGATCCAGCGGCGGGTGCTCTGGCTCGCCACCCGGATCGTGGACGCCGCCAACCACGACCGGGCCACCGGCGACGGGGTGAAGGTCGGCGGGCACCAGGCGTCCAGCGCCTCCCTGGTCACCGCGATGACCGCGCTCTGGTTCGCCCACCTGGACGCCGAGGACCGGGTTGCGGTCAAGCCGCACGCCTCTCCGGTGTTCCACGCCATCCAGTACCTGCTCGGCAACCTGGACCGCTCGTACCTGCCCCGGCTGCGGGCCCGCGGCGGCCTCCAGTCGTACCCGTCGCGCACCAAGGACCCCGACGAGGTGGACTTCTCCACCGGCTCGGTGGGTCTCGGCGCGGCGGCTCCGCTCTTCGCCGCCGCCACCCGGCGCTACGTCGACGCGCACTTCGGCGCCCGGCCGCACTCCCGGTTCGTGGCGCTGATCGGCGACGCCGAGCTGGACGAGGGCAACATCTGGGAGGCGGTCGCCGACCCCGCCACCACCGGTCTGGGCAACGTCATGTGGCTGGTGGACTTCAACCGGCAGTCGCTGGACCGGGTGGTGCCGGGCATCCGGATCAACCAGTGGCGGGGTCAGTTCGAGGCGGCCGGCTGGCACGTCGTGGAGGTCAAGTACGGCCGTCGGCTCGCCGAGGCGTACGCCCGGCCGGGCGGCGAGGTGCTGCGCGACTGGATCGACGCGATGCCCAACGAGCAGTACCAGTCGCTGTTCGGGTTGGCCGGCCCGGCGCTGCGCAAGCAGTTCCTGGACGGTGCGCCGGCTGAGGTGGGTGCCTTCGTGGGGGGCATCGCAGACGAGGAGTTGGGCCCGCTCGTCACCGACCTGGGCGGCCACGACCTGTCCGCGATGCTCGACGCGTACGCCCAGTGCGACGCGGTCACCGACCGGCCCAGCGTCGTCTTCGCGTACACCGTGAAGGGGTGGGGGTTGCCCATCGCCGGCAATCCGCGTAACCACTCGGCGCTGCTCAGCACCGAGCAGGTCGACGTGTTGCGTGCCGCGCAGGGGCTGACCCGGGAGACCGAGTGGGACCGCCTCGACCCGGCGTCACCCGCCGGCATCCGGGCCGGTGCCCGTCGGGAGGCGCTGTCCCGCGCGCCCCGCGAGCGGGCGCTCGGCGTCACCGTCCCGGAGAGCACCGGAGTACGCGCGGCCAAGCCGATCTCCACGCAGGAGGTCTTCGGCCGGGTGCTGGTGGACCTGGCCCGGGACCGGGAGGTCGGCCGCTACCTGGTCACCACGGCGCCGGACGTGGCCACCTCCACCAACCTGGCCGGGTTCATCAACAAGACCGGGGTGTTCGCCCCCACCGAGCAGCGTTCCTGGACCGAGGACCGGATGCTGCGCTGGACCGAGAGCCCGGCGGGGCAGCACATCGAGCTGGGCATCTCGGAGATGAACCTGTTCCTGCTGCTCGGGCAGCTCGGCCTGTCGTGGGACCTGTCCGGGCAGCCGCTGCTGCCGGTGGGTACGGTCTACGACCCGTTCGTGCTGCGCGGCCTGGACGCGTTCCTGTACGGCACCTACTCCGGCTCCCGGTTCGTGGTCGCGGGCACCCCGTCGGGCATCACGCTGGCCCCGGAGGGCGGAGCCCACCAGTCCACGATCACCGCTTCGGTCGGCCTGGAGCTGCCCGGGGTGACGTTCCTCGAACCGGCGTACGCGGCCAGCCTGGACTGGCTGCTCTGCGACGCGCTCGGGCAGATCGCCGGTGGGTCGGCCCCGACCGCGACCGCCGCGCCCACCGAGGACGGCGCGTACTACTTCCGGCTCAGCACCCGACCGCTGGACCAGGCGCCGTTCGAGGCGGCCCGGGCCCGGATCGGTGACGCGGTGCTGCGCCGGCAGGTGGTCGCCGGGGCGTACCGGCTGGTGGACGCGCATCACGCGTACCCGCACCTGGCCGACGCCCCGGTGGTGCAGCTGGCCGCCTCCGGCGCGGTGCTGCCCGAGGTACTGGCCGCCGCGGCGGAGCTGGCCGAGGAGGGCGTCGCCGCGCACGTGGTGGACGTGACCTCGCTGGATCGGCTCTACCGGGCCTGGCAGCGCACCCTGCGCCAGGGCGTGCGGACCGCCACGGTGCCCAGCGTGCCGGGCGCGCTGCGGTCCGCGTTCGCCGACCGGGTGCCGGTGGTGACCGTGCACGACGCCGCGTCGCACGCCATGGCCTGGCTCGGTTCGGCGCTCGGCGCGCCGGCGGTGCCGCTCGGCGTGGACGAGTTTGGCCAGTCCGGCAGCGTTGCCGAGCTGTATGAGTTGCACGACCTGCTGCCCGGCAGCATCGTCAACGCCGCCCTGGCCGCCCTCGCGCTGCGCTGACGCTCACGTTCCCGACGCTGCCACCCCGGCCCGCGCTCAGCGGGTCGGGGTGGGGGTGACCGAGGCGGGTGCCCCGGCGGACGGGTTCTCCACCACGTGCCGTTCCAGGTTGACCTGGGCCTGCCCGGTGCCGCCGACGGTGATGTCGTCGTACGCCTGGAGCATCTTCTGCGGGTCGAAGTAGAGCACGGTCATCGACAGCGGGGTCGGCTTCTCACCCTCCAGGCCGCGCAGCCCGGCACCGCCGGTGGAGCCCTCCACCATCAGCGTGGTGGGCTGCTGCCCGGGTGCCTGGGGCAGCTTGGAGACCTGCCGGGAGTGGGTGTGCCCGGCCAGCACCAGTGGGCAGGTGCCGGCGAGCGGCCCGGCGGACGCCGGGTCGTGCACCAGCGCGATGTTCACCGGCTGCGGTGAGTTGCGCACCGTGCTGGCGAGCTGCTCGCCGGCCCCGATCACCTGGTCGGCCACCTGCTGGGTCAGCCCGCTGCCGGCCGGGGAGGTGTTCTTGTCCGGGGTGAAGCGCGGGTCGCCGATGCCGGCGATGGTCAGCCCGGCGACCGTGGTCGTCGAGTTGTTCAGCACGATCGCGTTCGGTTGGCGGGCCACCGCGGCGCCGGTGCGGCCCGAGTCGTGGTTGCCCCGGATGAAGACGTACGGCTTCTTCAGCAGGCCGATCGAGCCGACGAAGGACGCCTCCGGCTCGCTGCCCCAGTCGGTGATGTCGCCGGTGTCGATCACCGCGTCGATGCCGAACTGCTCCACCACCGTCCGGATCAGCTGCCAGCCGGTCGGGTTGAGGTGCATGTCGGAGACGTGCAGCACCCGGGTGGTGCCGGGCGCCGGCTCGTACACCGGCAGCGCCGACACGGTCGTGTAGAGCTGGCTGACGTTGCCGACGATGCGTTGCAGCTGCTCGGCGTACTTGGTGTAGTCGTTGGCGATGCGGCGGGCGTCGCCCACGATGGCCGGGGCGTTGACCAGCAGCCCCTCGTAGCGCGGCTCCTCGATCGCCTGTGGGCGCAGGGTGGCCGCCGCCGTGCCGAGGCTGCCGGCGGTGACGAGCAGTGCCAGCCCGCCCGCCCAGGCGGTCCGCCGCACATCGCGGAAGATCAGCCCGGCGAGGATCAGGGTGACCAGCACCACCGAGGCGAGGGTTCGCAGGCCGAGCCGCATCACCCCGGACCGGACGTCCTCGACGGCGCTCTGGCTGGCCCGGCTGATGCTGGCCGGGTCGTCGAGCAGCGCCTCGGTGCGTCCCTGGTCGAGCGCGCCCAGCCGCACGGTGAGATGTGTCGGCCCGTCGTGGCTGTTCAGCAGCAGCGCACCGAGCGGAGGCACGTCGACGGTGGTGCCGCCGTCGCTGGCGGGGGTGAGGGTGAGGCTGGCCCGGAACGGCCCGATGTCGGTGTCCACCCGGCCGCCGGCCAGCACCCCGAGCACCGCCCCGGCCAGGGCCACGGCGAGCACGGCGAGGATCACCCCGGTGCGGCGCAGTGCACCGAGCCGGCCAGCCCGCAGGCCGGCCGACCGCTGCGGCTCGCCATCAGTCACCGACTCGCCACCGGTCACCGGGTCGTCCCGGTCTCCGGCGTCGTCGTGCTGCTCGTCGTGCTGCCCGTCCATGCTGAGATTCTGACCTGCCCGTCGGAGGATCTTGGCAAACCTGCGCGGATGGTGACGAAGGTCAGCTGCGACCGCCGTCGCCGCCGGCGAAGACCACCCGCAGGAGCCGGTCGTCGTCGGCCGCCGGGTTGCCCCGCCCGTCGTGGTTGGAGGTGCTCACCCAGAGCGATCCGTCCGGGGCGGCGGCCACCGCGCGCAGCCGGCCGTACCGGTTGGTGAGCAGCTCACTGGGCTGACCGAGCAGCGTGCCCATGTCGGTCAGCTCCATCACCCAGAGCCGCTTGCCGCGCAGGCAGCCGGTGACCAGCAGCCGATCCGCGGCGGCCAGCCCGGAGCAGGACGCGTCCGAGGTCGCCCACTGGGTGATCGGGTCGCTGTACCGCTTGTCACCGGCCCGCCCCTCGACCTGCGGCCAGCCGTAGTTGCCGCCCTTGGTGATCTGGTTGATCTCGTCCCAGGTGTTCTGGCCGAACTCCACGGCGTACATCCGCTTGGCGGCGTCCCAGGTGAAGCCCTGCACGTTGCGGTGCCCCAGTGACCAGACCGGGGAGCCGGGGTACGGATTGCCCGCGGCGGGCTTCCCGTCCGGGGTGATCCGCAGGATCTTGCCGCCGAGGCTCTTCACGTCCTGGGCGGCGGGGCGCTCACCGGCGTCACCCGTGCTGGCGTAGAGCTGCCCGTCCGGGCCGAAGCCCAGCCCGCCGCCGTTGTGCACGTTGGCCTTGGGGATGCCTGTGAGGATCGGGGTGGGCTGCCCACCGAGCTGCAGCCGGACGACCCGGTTGTCCTGCTCGGTCGTGTAGTAGACGAAGACCGTGCGGTCCTTGTCGTAGCCGGGGGAGACGGTGATGCCGAGCAGGCCGCCCTCGCCCGCCGCCGCCACGTCGGTGATCGTCTGCACCACCCGGACCCGCAGCCCGTCCGGCCCGGACTCGGGACCGACCTGGAGAATCCGGCCGCTGTCCCGCTCGGTGACCAGCGCGCCGCCGTCCGGCAGGAAGGCGATCGCCCAGGGCACCCGCAGCCCCTTGGCGAGCACCGTCGCCACCGCCTGCTGGCCGGCGCCGCCGGGGCTCGCCGGCGCCGACGGGGTCGGCAGGTTGGGCGGCTCACCGGCCGGGTCCGGCTCCGGCTCGCCGAAGCTGCAACCGGCGGCGAACAGCAGCGCCGCGCTGGACGCCGCGAGGGCCGCCCGGAGGCGGCGGGTGCGAGAGTACGAGGGACGGGCGCTCACCCGGCCCAGGGTATCCCGCCGGACGGCCCGGCCGGGCCCGACAGGACACGGCGGATGCCGGCGGTGCTCCGGGGTGGACCGTTCAGCGTGCCCGCACGGCCAGCAGCGCGGTGTCGTCCTCGCGGTGCCGGGTCGAGGCGAGCAGCAGGTCGCACAGCTCGTCGAGGGGCAGCGTGTCGGTGCCGGTCAGCCGGTCCAGCAGCTCGGCGAGCCCCTCGTCGATGGACCGGTCCCGCCGCTCGATCAGCCCGTCGGTGTAGAGCAGCAGGGTGTCGCCGGTGGCCAGGCTGGTCGACTGGCTGGTCCGCCGCACCGGCCGGGCCAGGCCGAGCAGCGCTTCCGGCGGCGCTTCGAGGACCTCCACCGCGCCGCCGGCACGGACCAGCAGGGCCGGCGGATGCCCGGCATTGGACCAGGTCATCTCCCAGCCACCGGAACGCTGGGGACAGATCCGGACCAGCGTCGCGGTGGCCGCGATCGGCAGCCGCAGGCCACGGATCGCGCCGTCCAGGTGGGTCATCAGCTCCCCGACCGCGTCCGGCCGGCCGAACGCGTTGCCGCGCACCAGGTTGCGCAGCTGGCCCATGGTCGCCGCCGCCTCGATGTCGTGCCCGGCCACGTCCCCGATCGCCGCGATCAGGTCCCCATCGGGCTGGACGAAGGCGTCGTACCAGTCACCGCCCACCTCCACCCGGTCGGCCGCCGGCTGGTAGCGGGCCGCCAGCTCCAGCTCGGGTACGACCGGCAGCCGCGGCAGCATGCTGTGTTGCAGCACCTCGGCGACGTGCCGCTGCTCGCCGTACATCGAGCTGTTGCCGATCGCCTGCCCGGCGCGGCGGCCAATGTCCACCGCGGTGAGCAGGTCGCGGTCGTCGAACTGCTGGCGCTGGGCATCGTTGACCAGGGTGATCGCGCCGAGCACCGTGCCGCCGGCGGCGCGGACCGGCACGCAGAGGTAGGAGGCGATGCCCAGGCGGCCGGCGATCGACGCCATCTCCGGATTCGTCGTGCCACGTGCCACGTCGGCCAACGACGCCACACCGCCGAGCCGGGGCCGGCCGGTCCGCAGCACCGCCCGGATGGCCGAATCCGCGCTCAGCCCGGTGCGCAGCAGCTCGGCGAAGCGGTCGACGTCCGCAGTCCGGGCGGGGTCCCGGTGTACCGCGACCACCTCGCGGGGCAGGCCGGTCGGCCCGACCAGGGTGAGCAGGCACCAGTCGCTGAGCAGCGGCACCATGGTGTCGGCGAGCCGGCGCAGCGCGGTGCCCACGTCCAGCGTGCCGGCCAGCGTCTCGCTCAGGCCGGCGAGCAGTTCCAGTCGCTCGTGCGCCTGCACGACCCGCCGACGTGCCTCCTCCGCCCCGTCCAGCGCGATCCGCAGTCGCAGCTCCGACGAGCAGGCGGCGGCCAGGTCGGCCAGCGTCCGCAGCTGCCCGGCGGTCCAGGCCCGCGGCTTGCTGTCGATGGCGCAGAGCGAGCCGAGCACCCGGCCGGAGAGGTCGGTCAGCGGCATCCCGGCGTACGCGACCACGCCGAGGTCTTCGATGGCCAGGTTGTCCCGCACGCGGGGGTAGAGCCGGGCGTCCGGCAGCACCATCGGCACCTCGATGTCCACCACGTGCTGGCAGAACGAGTGGCTCAGCGGGGTCTGCCGGCGCTCCGCCCAGGGCTCCGGCAGCCCGACCGCGCCGGGGAAGAACTGCCGCTCGGCGGAGACCAGGGAGACCAGCGCGACGGGTACGTCCAGCAGGTCGCTGACCAGGCGGGCGAACCGGTCGAACGCCTCGTCCGGAGCGGCGTCCAGCCCGGTGTCGGCGAGCGCCCGCAACCGTGCCGGATCGCCGAGCGCCAGGGGTGGTGCGATCGAACGCCGGGGGCGGGCGGGGGAGCCGTCGGTCATGAGCACCTGTCTGCCGGGGCGGAGGCCGACCGGCACTCCGACCATCCGTTATACCTGGTTCGCGCCGCGGCCGAACGTCGGTGTGCCGAGTCTCGCCCGGGCCGACTCGGCGCGCCATCCCCCGCGACGCCGGTTCGCCGCCGTGCCCGCACCGGCCGCCGGTGCGGGGGCTATCGTCGGCGGACGTGAAGGTATGGATTCCGCACCAGGCCGGCCTGAACCTCGTCGGCGAGCTGCCCCCGAACGTGACGGTGGAAGTCGTCGAGCACGCCGAGCGGCTGCCCTCAGCGGTGGCCGGCGTGCGGTTCTGGGTACCGCCGTTCCTGGCCGGCTCGGACGCGACCGCGCTGCTGCACGAACTGCCCGACCTGGCGGTGGTGCAACTGCTCTCCGCCGGTGCGGACGCCTGGGCGGGCCGGACGCCGACGGGTGTCACGCTCTGCGACGCCCGGGGAGTGCACGATCCGTCCACGGCCGAGTGGGTCGTCACCGCGATCCTGACCCAGCTACGGGCGTTCCCGGCCTTCGTCCGGGCGCAGGCCGACCGACGGTGGGCATTCGGCGACGTCGCCCCGACCGACGAGCTCACCGGCAAGAGGGTGCTCATCGTCGGGGCCGGTTCGATCGGCACCGCGGTGCGGGACCGGCTCGCCCCGTTCGAGGTGAACTTCACCCTGGTCGCCCGGACCGCCCGGCCCGAGCAGGGGGTGCACGGCGTCGAGGAGCTGCCCCGGCTGCTGCCGGAGGCCGACGTGGTGGTGGTGCTGGTGCCGCTCACGGACCAGACGCGCGGCCTGATCGACAAGGAGTTCCTGACCGCGATGCCGGACGGCGCGCTGCTGGTCAACGCGGCCCGGGGGCCGGTGGCCCGTACCGAGGCGCTCGTCGCCGAGCTGGGCACCGGCCGGATCTCGGCGGCGCTCGACGTCACCGACCCGGAGCCGCTGCCCGCCGATTCTCCGCTGTGGACGATGCCGAACGTGCTGCTCACTCCGCACGTGGCCGGGTCGGTGCGAGGGCTGCTGCCGCGCGCCTACCGGCTGGTCGGCGATCAGGTGCGGCGCTTCGCCGCCGGCCAGCCGCTGATCAACACGGTGGTCGACGGCTACTGACCGCGTGGCTCAGCCGGCCGCTGACTGCGTGGCTCAGCCGGCCGCGCCGGGCAGCGTCTGGCCGGTGGCCGAGACCAGCCGGGGCAGGTCCGAGCCGCGTACCGCCGGCAGGACGACCTGCTGGCCGTCATCGAGTCGGGCGACCGCTCGCCCGCGCGGGTCGGTGGCCAGTTCGACGACCCGGTCCCAGCCGATCCTGCGCTGCCCCGCCAGTGCGCGCAGGCGCAGCTCCCGGTCGTCGGCGTCGGTGCCGGCCCGCCAGGCCCACACGCCGACGGCGAGCGGGACGAGCAGCACCGGCAGCAGGTACGCCCGGGCGTTGGCCAGCGGCAGGGCGCCGATGAAGGCGATGATCGCGGCGGCCAGGATGGCTTGGTTGTACCGGAAGCGGATCGTGTTGGGCGTACTCACCCTCCGATGATCCCACCCCCGGCCGGTCCGGCTCGCGGCGGGCGGTACCGGGCCGCCCGGCACGCCGTACAGTGACACGGGTCACTGCTTCCTTTCGGTGTCCGGCGCGTAACCGATTTGACCGCCGGTCGTTCTCGACTGGTGGGCAGCGGACCCGCAACGTCCGATGTCCCGCACCGCCGCACCGCCCCGTGCCCCCTCACGAAGGCGACCGCCGTGCTCCTCGCGTACCCGTTCCGCGTCCTCGTCCCCCGCCGGGCGGCGCCGGAGGCCGCCGTGTCCGCGGCGGTGACGCTGCTTGTCCTCGCTGGCGCCGCTGGCCTGGCCCCGACGTCGGTGGTGATCGCACTGGCCGGCGGTGCGGGCGCCACGCTCGCCGGGGTGCGGCTCTCCCGGCTGGCCACCCGGCGCTCCGCCGATCCGTCGCCCGCCGATCCGTCGCACCCCGATCTGTCGCACCCCGATTCTTCGCCGCGCGCGGCGGCGGTGCTGCTCGACGCGGCGGTGGTGGCAGCTGGTGTCAGCGCCGCTGTGTTGCCGCTGGCCGACAGCGGGCATCGGGCCGCCGCGCTGGTCGGGTCGCTGGTCGTGGCGGCCCTGTCCGCGGCCGGGCTGCGCCGACTCGTCGGCCGGACGCGGACACCGACCCAGGCCCGGTTGCGGTTGCTGATCGAGGCGACCGGCCCGGCCATCGGGCTGGCCCTCGCCGGCTGGTTGCTGCTGCCCCGCGACACGCTGCCGGTGCCGGCCCGGATGGCCGCCGCGCTGGTGCTCGGCGGGCTTGGCATGGCGGCGCTCAGTGCGTTCACCGGCCCGTACCGACGCGCGTCCGGCGCGATCTGCCGGGGTGGGGTCCTGCTGACCCTGGTCGGGTTGGTGCTGTTGACCGCCCTGCCGCCCGCGTCGGCCGGTCGGGCGGCCCTGCTGGCCGTGCCGCCGCTGGTGCTCGGGATGCTGCTCACCGCGCTCGGTGCGGGCGACGCGGTGGCGGCTGGCTACGCGGTGGCCACGGGCGACGCGGTGGCGACGGTGGGTCGGGTCGCCCCGGCCTGGCCCCGGGCAGTGCTTCCGGCGGCGGTGCTGCTGCTGGCGGGGGGCCTGCACCTGGGCGCGGGCCGGGCGCCGGATCGGACGAGCGTGCTGCTGGCCCTGGCGGCGGTGCCGCCACTGGTGCTGCGCGAGCTGCTGCGCGCCGGTGACGCGGCCTCCCCCGAGCGGCGTGCCGCACACCGCCGGCGTAGCGGTCGGGCGGTCCGGCACCGCCGTGCGGCTCAGCAGCGCTGGCTCGGCGCGTCGGAGCATCCGGCCGGTACGACCGCTGCCGGGTCGGCCATCTCGGACGGCGTCGGCTCGACCTGGCCGCCCGACGACGGCGCGACCTGGTCGGCGCTCGGCCGTCGGTCCGTTCTGTCCGCTGGGGGCGGTCCGGGGGAGCGCGCGGCCCTGCTGGACGCCCTCGCCGCGATCGGCGACGTGCCGGTGCCGGTCGGCGCGCTGCTGCTGGTGGACCTGCACAGCGCAGACGCGATCGGGCCGACGGGCCGCGAGGACGTGGTGGCCGAGGCGGCCCGCCGGGCCCGCGCGATCATCGCGCGCGGTGATCTGGTCGCCGGGTGCACGGGCGCCGGCTTCGCCGTGGTCACCTCCGCCGGCCCGGTGGTGGCGTACGCGCTGGGCACCCGGCTGCTGTCCGTGCTCACCCCGCCCTACCAGCTGGCCGGGTCGGTGCTGCGGGTGCAGGCGAGCATCGGGCTGGCCGAGGTGAGCGGCGCCGGGCCGGCGGACGTGCTCCGCCAGGCCGAGCTGGCCCGGCGGCGGGCCGTGCAGCTGGGCCGGGACCGGGTCGAGTGGTACGACGCGTTCCTGGAGGAGCAGTTGGTCCGCCGGCTCGATCTGGAACGTGAGCTGCCCGGTGCGGTGGCGCGTGGCGAGCTGGATCTGGTCTACCAGCCGGTGCTCGACCTGGCGAGCCGGCAGCCGGTGGGCGCCGAGGCGTTGTTGCGCTGGCGCAGCCCGGTGCTCGGCACGGTGCTCCCGACCGAGTTGCTGCCGGTCGCCGAGGACCTGGACCTGGTCGGCGAGCTGGAGTGGTGGGTCCTGGACCGGGCCTGCCGGCAGTTGGCCGACTGGTCGGCGGGCAGTCGGGAGCTGTGGATGGCGGTCAACGTCACCACCCGGGAGCTGACCACCCCCGACTTCGTGCAGCGCGCCGCCGCCGTGCTGGCCGCGTACGGGGTGTCGCCGGAGCGGCTGGTGGTGGAGGTGGCCGAGCCGAGGGTCGCCGCCGACCTGTCGACCGTGGTGGCCCGGTTGGCCGGTCTGCGGTCGCTGGGAGTCCGCACGGCCCTGGACGACTTCCGGGCCGAGCACGCCTCGCTGGCCCAGCTCCGCCGGCTGCCAATCGACCTGCTCAAGGTGGGCCCGGAGCTGGTGGGCGCGCGGCCGGACGGGCAGCCGCCGCTGATCGACGTGGTGGTCAACGTCGGCGAGCGGCTGGGAGTGGAGATCGTCGCCGAGGAGCTGGAGTCACCGGCCCAGGTCGAGGGGGCGCACCGGGCCGGCTGTCGGTACGGGCAGGGCTTCGCGCTGGCCCGCCCCGCGACCGCCGAGCGGGTCGAGGCGTACTTCGAGGAGTTTCCCTCGACGTCCCGCTGACCAGCCCCCGGGATGAACCGGTTCACCTGTCCCGGGGCGGTGCGGTGCTGCCGCGCGGGGTGAGGTGCGGGGTCTCGTCCTGCACCCGGGTCGCGGGCTGTCCGGCGATGACGACGAGCAGTTGCCGGGCGGCGTGCGCGCCGTACGCCGGGATGTCCCGGCCCAGCGCGGTCAGCGGCGGGTGCACCAGCCGGCAGAGCGGCGAGTCGTCCCAGGCCACGATGGACAGATCACCCGGCACGGTGAGCCCCATCTCCTGGGCGACGGAGAGCCCGGCGATGGCCATCACGTCGTTGTCGTAGATGACCGCGGTGGGCCGCTGGGCCGAGCTGAGTAGCCGGCGGGTGGCCCGTCCGCCCACCTCGCCGGTGTAGTCGGACCAGACGGTGACCGCCTCGACCAGGCCGAGCCGCTGGCACACCGCCGCGAAGGCCTCGGTGCGGATCTCGGTGTGCCGCAGGTCGGGCAGGCCGCCGACCCGGGCGATCCGCCGGTGCCCGAGCGCGACCAGGTACTCCACCGCCTCGGTCAGGGCGGCCGCGTCGTCGGACCAGAGGCTGGCCAGGTCGCCGGTGCCGCCCGGCCCGCCGATCACCACCGCCGGCAGTTGGAGCTGCTCCAGTGCGGGGATGCGGCGGTCGTCGGTGCGCAGGTCGCAGACGAGCACGCCGTCGACCCGCCGCTCGCCCCACCAGCGTCGGTAGACCGCGATCTCGGCGTCGTGGTCGGCCACCACCTGGAGGGTCAGGGCGTACGAGCGGGCGGAGAGTTCGGCCTCGACGCCGCTGATCAGCTCCATGAAGAACGGCTCGATGCCCAGTATCCGGGCGGGCCGGCACAGGGCCAGGCCGACGGCCTCGGCGGTGGCGGCGGAGAGGGCCCGGGCAGCGCTGCTCGGGCTGAACCCGATCTCGGCGGCGATGGCCAGGATGCGCTGCCGGGTGGCCTCGGAGACGCCGGGCTGCCCGTTCAGCGCGTACGACACGGCGCCCTTGGACACCCCGGCGCGTCGGGCGACGTCGGCGATGGTCGGCCGCTTCACCGGCGTGCTCCTCCACTCTCCGGCCACGGGGGTCGGATCTTCTGACTGCCGCGGCAAGCCGGCGGCCTCAACCTAGCGCAGCCGGTGTCGGCGGCTGCCAACCGACCGTCCACGGTAGACCTCGGGCACCGGGCGCGGCGTACTTGCCCGGTTCAGCGTACCGGTGTGTCCTCGGTTCGGGCGTGCCGGCCGGTGCGCGGAGCTGCGACGGCAGGCGCTACACCACGACTGTTCGCGCTCCCATGGGCCTTTACCTGGACCGCTCGTGCACCGCGTTAACGAGCCGTTGACACTCCTGGAACCGGCCCGTACGGTGGCCTCACTTATCCGGTTCAGTCAACGTCTCTCGATGTCGGGAGCGTTCCCACTTGCTCGGAGGATGCCATGAAACGCTCCTGGACCCGGTGGGCCCGCGCGGTCGCCGTGGGCACGGTCGGTCTCGCCCTGGTCGCCGCGTGCAGCGGCAAGAGCGGGCAGGATTCCGGCGCGACGGACGGGCAGGTCACCCTGAAAATCAACTTCTGGGGTGACTTCGGCCTTCAGGACCTCAAGACGAAGTACGAGGCGGCCAACCCGAACGTCAAGATCCAGCTGAACTCGGGGGAGTACAACGCCCAGCACGAGGACCTGCAGAAGAAGCTGGTAGCCGGCTCCGGCGCGGCGGACATCGCCGCCATCGACGAGGGCTTCATGGTGCATTTCCGCAGCCAGTCGGACAAGTTCGTCAACCTGCTCGACAAGGCCCTGCGCTCGTATAGCTACGACGAAGTGGCGAGTAGCTCTCCGTAGTCATCAACTACTTCTGTTGATTTCGGCGAAGTCGGGGATCCGGGGCCACGCGCGCGGTGATCAACTCTCGCGTTTCATATGTGTTCGCTCGTGAAACACCGCGCCCGCCCCGACCCGAGCTGCGCGTCTTCTGTTTCATGGGTTGTTGCAAACGGTTGGACAGTTGAAACGCACCCATGAAACGGTTCGGGGTGTGAGCGACGACTTCACGCGTGTGGAAGCGCACAACTGCCCGATGTCCTCCTGCGCGGCGCCGGCCGGCTCGCCGTGCCGCACCGGCAAGGGCCGGGTGGCGATCCAGTACCACACCGCCCGGTTCCGACTCGTGCCCCAACTCGCCAAGGCCCTCGCCGTGACCACGCCGGCCGTCCGCCGGCCCGGGGCCGCGTGGACCGAACTGCCCCGCCCGGCGGGCGCGGGCACCGAACCGGTCGGACACGCCCGCCTGGGATACGCACGCGCGTCCACCGCCCGCCAATCGCTGGACTCCCAACTCGACGCCCTCGCCGAGGCGGGCGTCACCCGCGTGTTCTCGGAGAAGATCTCCACCCGCGCCACCAGACGACCCGAGTTGGAGAAGGTCGTCGGACTGGCCCGCGAGCTGCGTGCCTCCGGGGTCCGGGTCACCCTCGTGGTCCACGAGCACAAACGGCTCGGCCGCGGCATCGACCTCGCGGCCCTGGCCGAGGACCTGAAGGCGAGCGACGTCGGCCTGGAGTTCCTGACCGGCGAACTCCAGGGCTCCCACGACCCCTCCGGAGTCGTGTTCACCGTGCTCGCGGCCCTGTCCGGTATGGAACGCGAGTACATCCGCGACCGCACTCTCGAAGGCCACGAGTCCGCCCGCAAGCGGGGCAAGACCATCGGCGGGGCCGGCGTCGCCGACGATCACATGATCTCCATGGCCCTGCACCTGCGCGACCAGGAGATGAGTCTTCGCGACATCGCAGCCCGGCTCGTGATCACCACCGGCAAGAAGAAGGGCCGCCACCCGTCCCCAGCGACCGTCATGCGCATGCTCCGCGAACATGACGAAAAGACTCGCGCAGCCTCGTGATCGACCGGCCTTAGTCACACAGCGTTACTTGTCGCTTCGTCGTTCCTTCGGGAGGACAGGGCCGTGGAGGGCGTGCACGGCGGCGTGGGCGAGGAAGGGCACGGCCGCCACGGTCGCCGGATAGACCGATCCCTGGTGCAGCGCATGGTTGAACAACTCGCCCAGGGCCTTGTCGGCGCGATCCGCATCGTCCGAGTACAGGGCCCATATCAGGTCCGGGACGTCGCCGCCGTACCCGTAGGCGTGGTACAGCGACGGCCAGTCGATCGCGTCGAGCCTGATCTCACGCCGGCGAACTGTAGTGCCCGGGACCGCCATCACACGGTGCATGGCTCACATCACCGAGGACCGACCCCCTAGCCCCAATACCGGTGTTTTTAGGTCTTTCTGCGGCGGGTTGGGGTGGTGCGGGTCGGTCCGACGAGTGTGACGTCGGGTGGGTTCTGTGGGTGCGTCTTGCGGTGTTCGGTTCGCTTGAGTGCCCAGTTGGACATCTTGCGTTTGATGACGCGGGGGTTGGAGCGTAATCGCCGTGGCGGCAGGGGCCGTTCCGCCAACGTCTACCGGGCCTCGGGCGACCCGGAACGCGCAACCTCCCTGTACGAGCGTCTCCTCGTTGACGCCGTACCCCATCCAGGACGTGCGCCGGCCCGAAGACGGGAAACTCTGACCTTGCGTGTCCGCGTGCACCCGACCGGGCTCGACCTGCGGTGTGTTCGCCGGCGGGCGTCGACTCCTCTTCGAGGAGAACACTCGGCCGCCGGCTAACCCGCTCACCTCCCCCCGAGTACATCAAGGATCGAGGACCTGGACGGCTGGCCCCTGCGCCAAGCTGCGCCCACAGCACCCTGGCCTACGACGCCGAGTCCGCCGCCTCCGCCCCGACGCTGCCGGCCCGCTCCCGCCACGCCTTCGTCCGCTCCCTGGACCGGTACGCCCGCCCGGCGTCGACGCCGGGGCGCGACATGTCGCCGCACGCGACCTCGCCGCCCGAGCTGAACCATGCGCCGACGCACCTCCGTTCCCGGCATTGTCCGAAGCCGGGAATGGAGGTGCTATCCTCACTGGTGCAGAGACAACCAGGTCACTGCAGGACCAGAATTGGGAGGTGAGTTGATGTCTGTCGCCAAGGCCACTGCCGTGTGCAGTGCCCGCCGGACCATCCTCACGTCCCGGGCCCCGGTCTGACCTGACGTCGAAGCCCCCGCAAGAGCTTTGACAGCTCGCGGAAGGCAATCCACTGTGCCGATCGGGGTCCCTTTTCAAGGGTTCCTACGTTGTCTCAATCCTCTTGGCATCATGCTCAGCCGTATTCCCTGGCGGACTACGGCTGGGACGAGGCGTGTGAGCACGCCTTCGCACCCCATCGCGCCGCCGGACTGATCCCCGCCCGCATCGTGCGGGCCGAACGCGGCTCGTGCGAAGCAGTCACCGACGCCGGAATCGTCCGTGCGGAGATTCCCGGCACCGCCGATCACGGTGATCCGTTGTCGGCGCCGTGCACGGGAGACTGGGCGGCACTGCGCCCCGTCACCACCGGCCGCGCGCCGGTGTTGCACGCGATGCTGGAACGTCGCACCGCCCTGGTGCGCTCGTCTTCTTCGCGTACCTCGCACGGCCAGGTCCTGGCCGCCAACGTCGACACCGTCGTGGTGACGGTGTCGCTCGCGGCACCACTCAAGCACGGTCGAACCGAACGCATGCTCGCCCTGGCATGGGAGAGCGGCGCCCAGCCGGTCGTGGTGCTCACCAAGGCCGACGCATGCGCGGACCTGCCCTCCGCCGAGGAGCAGGTGTCCGGGGTGGCCGCCGGTGTGGACGTACTGGTCACCAGCGCCGTGACCGGACAAGGCCTGGACACCCTGACCGCCGTCCTGAACGGCACCATCGTATTGCTCGGCCCTTCCGGAGCGGGCAAGTCCACCCTGGGCAACCGGCTGCTGGGCGAGGACCGGCTGGCCACCGGCGCCGTCCGCGAGGTGGACGGCAAGGGCCGACACACCACTTCCTGGCGGGAACTGCTCCCGCTACCCGGCGGCGGGGTCCTGCTGGACACCCCCGGCCTGCGCGCGATCGGTCTCCACGACGCCCAGAGCGGGCTGGAACAGACCTTCGCCGAGATCGAGCACCTCGCACAGGCCTGCCGGTTCACGGACTGCGCACACGTGAACGAACCCGGCTGCGCGGTGCTGGCCGCCGTCGAGGCAGGCGAGATTCCCCAACGCCGTCTGGACAGTTACCACCGGCTGCTGCGGGAGAACGCCTACTCCGCTTCCCGCACCGACTCGCGGCTGCGCGCCGACCGCGAGGCCACCAGGAAGGACATCACGCGCCACCTGCGCGCCACCTACCAGTTCCGGGAGCACCGGCAGTGAACAACAACGACACCCCCACCCCCGGCGGCGACCCGGTGACGCAGGCGTTCTTCACCCTGCACCACGACCTGCCCCGGCAGGGCCCAGGCTCGGACGCCACCACACGGCACGCGCTGGAGACGGCCGGACCGCTGCCCGAGCACCCGCGGGTCCTGGACGCGGGCTGCGGCCCCGGCCGCTCCGCACTGCTGCTGGCCGAAGAAGCCGGCGCGCACGTGACCGCGGTCGACCTGCACCAGCCGTACCTGGACAGCCTTGCCGCCGAAGCGGCCCGCCGGGGCCTGGGCGACCGGATCACGGTAGTCAACTGCTCGATGGACCAGTTGCCCGTCCCCGATCACAGCTTCGACGTGATCTGGGCCGAGGGGTCCGTTTACACCATCGGCTTCGACGTCGCCCTGCGCGCCTGGCGTCGCCTGCTCGCCCCGGGCGGCGTCCTCGTCGTCACCGAAATGGAATGGACCGTGCCCAGCCCCGCTGCCCCGGTGCGCGCCTACTGGGACGCGGCCTACCCGCTGCGCACCCACACCGCGAACACCGACGCCGCACAGGCCGCGGGCTACCGTCTCCACGCGCACCGGTCGCTGCCGGAAAGCGACTGGTGGGACGAGTACTACACGCCGCTCACCCAGCGCATGGACCGAGCGGACCCGCAGCACCCCGGCATGCCGCAGGCCCTGGCCGCACACCGGACAGAGATCGACATGCGGCGCGAACACGGCAGCGACTACAACTACGCCGTCTACATCCTCCGCCCCCACGACCACACCCCCGACACCACCGAGGACGAAACCATGACGACCTGGACCGCCTGTTCCGAGACCACCGAGGACATCCCCGCCATCCGCGACATCCTCCTCGCGGCCTTCCCCACCGCCCTGGAGGCCGACATCGTCGACGCCCTGCGCGCCGACCCGAAGGCGTGGATCGACGGACTGTCCATGGTCACCGCGACCCCCGACGGCACCGCGACCGGGTACGCGCTGCTCACCCGCTGCCACGTCGACGGCGTACCCGCTCTCGCCCTGGCACCCTGCGCGGTGCTGCCCTCGGCCCAGCGCACCGGCGCCGGCTCCGCCGCCATCCGCGCCGCACTCGACGCCGCCCGGGCCATGGGCGAAAACCTCGTCCTCGTCCTGGGACACGCCGACTACTACCCGCGGTTCGGCTTCACACCGGCCTCCCGCTTCGGTATCCGCGCACCCTTCGAGGTACCGGACGAGGCCATGATGGCCATGGCCCTCGACAACACCCGCACGGTCCCCGCCGGAACCATCCAGTACCCCGCCGCGTTCGGCGTCTGACCCCTCCTGTGGTGCCCCGGGGCTCAAACGCCCGGGGTACCACAGCCCCTTCCATCGAGGAGCGGACCGGCACGACGATCGGAGCCATCCCGCCATACGGGACGCGAACCGACGCGGGCCCGGTCGCCGCGCGGCCAGGAGCTCGCCGGCGTAGGTCAGGCGCCGTTGCCAGGACACCGGCTAGTAGGGATGCCGCCAAGGTACGGCCGAAAGGGGCAGTAGGACGATCTTGAGGTGAGGCGGTCAAGGAAGCCGAGAAGGCCAGCACCTCCTGAGCCCGCTGCGCGGGGGCGGGCCGGACCCGGGCCGCCCCCGCGCCATCCGCGCGTACCTCGTCTCTTCGGCCCTGGAGTGTCCCGATGTCCACCACCCGCGCCGCGCCCGCGTCGTCGGGCCGCCGTGCCGCCGCCGGGCGGCACGGTCACGGCACCGACCCGGACCACCGCCGGCCCAGCTGGCGCGACCGGCTGTACCGGTTCGACATGCGCTACATGCCGTACGTGTTGATCGCGCCGTTCTTCCTGATCTTCCTGATCTTCGGCCTGTTCCCGCTGATCTTCAACGGCGTCATCGCCCTGCGGAACTACCGGCTGGACGATCCGACGCTCACCGGGTGGGCCGGTCTGGCCAACTTCCGCCAGCTCTTCGGCGACGACGACTTCTGGAACGCGCTCTACAACACCTTCGGCATCTTCCTGCTCTCCTCGGTGCCGCAGCTGCTGCTCGCGCTGATCGTGGCGTCGTTGCTCAACCGCCGGCTCCGGGCGCAGACCTGGTGGCGGGTGGGCGTGCTACTGCCGTACGTCACCCCGATCGTCGCCTCCACCATGGTGTTCAGCGTCTTCTTCTCCCGCGACTTCGGGATGGCCAACTGGGTGCTCGGCCTGTTCGGCATCGGCGACGGTGACCCGATCAACTGGCGGGCCGACAAGCTGCACGCCTGGATCGCCATCGCCACGATGGTCAACTGGAAGTGGATCGGCTACAACGCGCTGCTCTACCTGGCCGCCATGCAGTCCATCCCGCGCGACGTCTACGAGGCCGCCGCGGTCGACGGGGCCGGCCCGTGGCGTCAGCTCTGGCGGATCACCGTGCCGATGATCCAGCCGGTGATCGTGTTCACCGTCATCCTCTCCACCATCGGTGGGTTCCAGCTCTTCATCGAGCCGATGCTCTTCGACCTCAACGCCCAGGCCGCCACCGGCGGACCCAACGGCGAGTGGCAGACCATCGCCCAGCTGATCTACAAGGTCGGCTGGAAGGACCTCAACCTCGGCTACGCGGCCGCGATGAGCTGGGCGCTCTTCCTGATCATCCTGGTCGTCGCCGGGATCAACACGCTGCTGACCAACCGACTCTCCGGAGGGCGATCCAGGTGAGCGCCGTCGACACCACACCGCCCCGGTCGGCGGTCACCAAGAGCCGCCGGCGACGGGCCGCCCTGATGGGCCGCGCCCCACAGGACACCCCGGCCGGCGTCGGGACGTACCTCCTGCTGGCCACCACCATGCTGTTCGCGGCGTTCCCGCTGTACTGGATGTTCGTCATCGCCACCAGCAACGACGAGGCACTGGCCCAGATCCCACCGGCGGTGATCCCCGGGGACCGGTTCCTGGTCAACCTGGACGAGGTCTTCTCCCTCCAGGACGTCTACTTCGCCGCCTCGCTGATCAACAGCGTCATCGTCTCGACCGTGGTGACCGTCTCGATGCTGTTCTTCTGCTCCCTGGCCGGGTTCGCCTTCGCCAAACTGCGCTTCGCTGGCAGCCGGTGGCTGATGCTGTTCGTGGTGCTCACCCTCACCGTGCCGAACCAGCTCGGCGTCGTCGCGCTGTACATCGTGACGGGCAAGCTGGGCTGGAACGGCACCCTGCTGGCGGTCATCGTGCCCGGCCTGGTCACCGCGTTCGGCGTCTTCTACATGCGGCAGTTCATCCTCAACACCGTCCCCGACGAGCTGATCGAGTCGGCCCGGATGGACGGCGCGACCACCATGCGGGTCTACCGGTCCATCGTCCTGCCGGCGATCCGGCCGGCCCTCGCGGTGCTCGGCCTACTCACCTTCGTGGCGACCTGGAACGACTTCCAGTGGCCGTTGATCACCCTGGGCGGCACCGACTACCCGACCTCGATGGTCGCCATCTCCGACCTGGCCAGCGGCAACTACGTCATCTACCGTCGGGTGCTCGCCGGTGCGTTCGTGGCTACCATCCCCTTGCTGATCATGTTGTTCATCGGTGGACGGCAGATCGTCCGCGGAATCATGGAAGGTGCGGTGAAGTCTTGAGCCGACAGGCACTCCACGACGGCTGGACCCTGCAGGCGACGCCCGGAGCGCCGGTGCCGGCCGAGATCGCCGGGCTGACCGTCCAGGCCACCGTGCCCGGTTGCGTACACACCGACCTGCTCGACGCCGGGCTGATCCCCGATCCCTACCTCGACGACAACGAACTGGCACTGGCCTGGATCGGGCGCACCGACTGGAGCTACCGGACGAGCTTCCGGCGCCCGGCGGGCGACCACGACCGGGTCGACCTGGTCTGCGCCGGCCTGGACACCGTCGCCACGGTCACCGTCAACGGTGTCGAGGTCGGCCGTACCGAGAACATGCACCGCGGCTACCGGTTCGACGTCCGAGCGCTGCTGCGCGACGGCGACAACGACCTGGTCGTCGCGTTCGACTCCGCCTACCGGTACGCCGAGGCGCAGCAGGAGCGGCTCGGCGACCGGCCCAACGCCTATCCGGAGCCGTTCCACTTCATCCGCAAGATGGCCTGCAACTTCGGCTGGGACTGGGGCCCCACGCTGGTCACCGCCGGCATCTGGCAGGAGATCGGCCTGCACGCCTGGTCCACCGCCCGGCTGGCCACCGTCCGCCCGCTGGTCACCCTGGCCGGCCGGGACGGGCGGGTCGAGCTGCACGTCGAGGTCGAGCGGGTCGCGGACGTCCCGCTGACCGTCCGGGCCACCGTCGCCGGCGCCCACGCCGAGGTGGTCGTCCCGGCCGGGCAGCGCACGGCCGAGCTGACCCTCACCGCCCGCGAGCCCGCGCTGTGGTGGCCCCGGGGGTACGGCGAGCAGGTGCGCCACCTGATGGAGGTGACCCTGCACGCGCCGGACGGCGACATCCTGGACAGCTGGTCCCGGCGGATCGGCTTCCGCTCGGTCCGGCTGGACACCACCCCCGACGAGCACGGCACCCCGTTCGCGCTGTCGGTCAACGACGTCCCGGTCTTCGTGCGCGGGGTCAACTGGATCCCGGACGACGTGTTTCCCAACCGGGTCACCCGGGAGCGACTGGCCGAGCGGTTCGACCAGGCCACGGCGGCCAACATCAACCTGCTGCGGGTCTGGGGCGGTGGCCGGTACGAGTCGGCGGACTTCTACGACCTCGCCGACGAGCGCGGGCTGCTGGTCCAGCAGGACTTCCTGTTCGCCTGCGCCGCGTACCCGGAGGAGGAGCCGTTCGGCAGCGAGGTGGCCGCCGAGGCCGCTGAGCAGGTGACCCGGCTGGCGCCGCACCCGTCGCTGGTGCTCTGGACCGGCAACAACGAGAACATCTGGGGCTGGCACGACTGGGACTGGCAGGAGGTGCTGGCCGGGCGCACCTGGGGTCGCGGCTACTACCTGGACGTGCTGCCCCGCATCGTCGGCGAGCTGGACCCGACCCGCCCGTACTGGCCGGGCAGCCCCTGGTCAGGCACGGACGAGATCCACCCCAACGACCCGGCGCACGGCACCACGCACATCTGGGACGTGTGGAACACCGACGACTACCGCAAGTACCGGGAGTACGTGCCGCGCTTCGTCGCCGAGTTCGGCTACCAGGGGCCGCCGGCGTACGCCACGCTGCGTCGGGCGCTGAGCGACGAACCCCTCGCCCACGACTCGCCGGGGATGGCGCACCACCAGAAGGCGGCCGGCGGGGACGCCAAGCTCCAGCGGGGCCTGGACGCGCACCTGCCCGCCCCGGCAGACTTCGACGACTGGCACTACCTGACGCAACTCAACCAGGCCCGGGCGATCCAGCTCGGGGTTGAGCACTTCCGCTCGCACCGGAGCGTCTGCGCGGGCACCATCGTCTGGCAGCTCAACGACTGCTGGCCGGTCACCTCCTGGTCGGCCGTCGACGGAGACGGCCGGCGCAAACCACTGTGGTACGCGCTGCGCCACGCGTACGCAGACCGGCTGCTCACCGTGCAGCCCCGCGAAGGCGGCCTGGCCCTGGTCGCGGTGAACGACGGTGGCACGCCCTGGCGGGCGTCGGCCTCGGTGACCCGGTTGACCCTCACCGGCGAGCCCCGGGCGAAGACGACGATGGAGCTGGACGTCCCCGCGTACTCGGCGGTGACGCTGACGCTGCCGGCGGAGCTGTCGCGGCCGGAGGAGGCCCGGCGGGAGCTGCTGGTGGCCGAGGCTGGGGAGAGCGCACGGCGTGCGCTCTGGCTCTTCGCCGAGGACCGGGACGTCGACTGGCCCGCGGCGGCCTGGGACGCGACGGTCGAGCCGGTCGACGGTGGACAGCGGGTCCGGGTCACCGCCCGCACGGTGTTGCGCGACCTGACCCTCTTCCCGGACCGGCTGGAGCCGTCCGCCGAGGTGGACGAGGTGCTGATCACCCTGCTGCCAGGGGAGTCGACGACCTTCACCGTCCACGCCGACACCCCGCTGGACGCCGCAGCCCTGACCTCCCGGCCGGTGCTGCGCTGCGTCAACGACATCGGGCGAAGCTAAGCAGCGTCCCCGGTCGCCTCGGCCGATTCTCTCCGGTGAGCGTGATACCTCAGCGGCATATTCATGCCGCTGAGGTATCACGGTCCAGACAGTCCATGGCGGGTCGCGGGGCTGGCGGCGTTCGTCGCGATCGGCGTCGCCAGCAACCTCGTCACCGGACAGGGGGGCTGCGGCCTGAGCGACCGCAACCCGCGCTGTCGGCGAGCGCACCGTCAGGGCAGTATTACCGCGTCGTGGACGCTGGTGACAGCGCGGCCGACAGAGGCGAAAACGGTCGTCGAGCCACGCGGTACCCCGGGGAGCGCAATGATCACCGAACATGTCCGAGACGCGGCGGCGACGGCGTTCGTCTTCGGGTTCTTCGCCTCCAGTTGGTTCGGCTGGGCCCAGGAGGCGCCGCCGAAGCCGTGGCGGCCGGCGCTCATCGCCGGTTCGGTTCTCTCGCTGCTGACGGCCGCCGCCGGTGGTCTCCTCGCCTGGAGTCACTGGTCGGACGGTACGGCGTTCGACGCCGACACCAGCCGCACCTTCGGCATCGTCGTCGGGATCGAGTTCGGGGCTGCCGCCGTCGGTGCCGGCCTGCTCGCCCTGCTGGGGCGCCGTGAGCTGACCGCCCCCTGGGTCGCCCTTGTCGTGGGCGTGCACCTCTTCCCGGTGGCGGTACTGATGGACTACCCGCTGATCCATGTGGTCGCCGCGCTGGTCACCCTGATCGCGGTCGCGGCGATCCCGGTGGCCCGGGCGCGCGCCGTGGCGGTGAGCGCGGTGGTCGGGCTCGGCACCGGCGTCGTGCTCCTGGTCGCCGCGGTGTCCTCATTGCTCATCGCGCTGGTGGCCTACTGAGGCTGCCCGTGGGCCAGTCCGGGGCGATCGACCGGGCGACAGCGACGAGCGGTGGGCCTGAGGGGTAGGACGTCCCTCAGGCCCACCGCTCGTCGGAGCGCGTGGCGGGTCAGGCCCGGGCGGCGGCCAGCACCTGGCCGACCAACGCCCCGGACGTGCCGGACCGCTCGTACTCGGGCCGGTGCAGGGTGCCGCCCATCAGCGGCGCCGGGTTGCGGTGCACAGCCGGGCTGTCCGAGCTGACCAGGGCCGCGAAGTGGTACTCGTCGGCGCCGGTCGCCTCGACGATCCGGGCGATGTTGCGCGGGGTGATGCCGCCGCCCGGCATGATGACGATCCGTCCGGCGGCCCGGCGGACCAGTTCGGCGATGAGCGGAGCACCCTCCAGCACGCTGACCTCCTGGCCGGAGGTGAGCACGCGGTGCACTCCCAGCTCGACCAGTTGCTCCAGGGCCGCGTACGGGTCGCGGACCATGTCGAACGCGCGGTGGAAGGTGATGCTGGCGTCGCCGGCTGCGGCGATCAGCCGGCGCGTGGTCGGTACGTCGACATCACCCTCGGCGGTCAGCGCGCCGATCACGATGCCGTGCGCACCGGCCGCCACCGCGGCCTGCACGTCCCGCTCCATCGCCTCGATCTCCAGCGGCGAGTAAATGAAGTCGCCGGCCCGCGGCCGGACGATCACGTGCACCCGGATCCGGGTGACGGTGCGCAGGGTCGTCTCGATGGTGCCCAGGCTGGGGGTCAACCCGCCGTCGAAGAGCGCGGAGCACAGCTCCACCCGGTCGGCCCCGGCCTCCTCGGCGGAGACCGCCCCCTCGACGCTGTCGATGCAGATCTCGAATGTGCTCATGACTCTTCCTTTTCGGTGCGAGACGATGCCGCGGTCCAATCGATGACGGCGGTGACGGCGCCCACGGGTTCGCCGCCGCCGAGCACCGGCACCCGGCGCAGGGCGTCGGCCCCGCCGACCGGTACGCCCACGGCCTCCAGGGCGGCGAGCGCGATGGCGGTAGTGGCTCGGGGTGAGCCGTCGACCACCTTCACCGCCACCGCGTGGCCATCCGGGGCGGCCACCGCGAGTACGCCCTCGGCCCCGCCCTTGGCGAGTACTCCGGGCAGTGCCCGCATCAGGTCGGTGTTCGGGTGCCCGTGCCAGCCGCCCACGTACTCGGGGTACTGGCGCATGGCCTGGGCGACCCGGTCCTCGTCGCTGCCGGTGGGTGCCGTGACCAGCGCCTGGAACGTGCGGGCCAGGCCGGTCAGCGGCAGGCCGAACAGCGGTGCGCCGCAGCCGTCGACCGCCTGGTGCGTGATCGGCGTGCCGGCCAGTCGGGCGACGGTGGCGGCGGTCTCCCGCTGGAGCGGGTGGTCGGGATCGAGGTAGTCGTGCGTGCTCCAGGACCGCGCGACGCAGGCGACGAGCATCGCGGCGTGCTTGCCGGAACAGTTCATCCGGATCCGCTCGCGCTGCCCGCCGGCGCGGATCAGCCGGTCCCGGGTCGGCTCGTCCTCCGGCCAGTCCACCGGGCAGCCGAGCGCGTCCTCGGTCAGACCCGCGCCGGCGAGCATCGCCCGGACCACCTCGACGTGCCGGTCGTCGCCGGTGTGGCTGCCGGCGGCGAGGGCCAGCGCCCGGCCGGTCAGTGGATCGGTGTCGCCCGGCCCGGCGGTCGCCGCGATCCGACAGGCCAGCGCCTGCACCGGCTTGAGGGTGGAGCGGGGGAGCACCGGCTCGTCGGGTACGCCGGCAGTGCGGGCGACCGTGCCGTCCGGGTCGAGCACCACGACGCTGCCGTAGTGCCGGCTCTCGACGAAACCGTTGCGGACGACCCGGGCCAGTTCGGCGTAGCGGGGGATGGTCACCGGATGTTCCCTTCGGTGAGCGACGGCGGCAGGTCCGCGGATCGTCGTCCGCGCCGGCCGGTGAACCGACCGTTGCGGGCCTGGAGTACGCGGGCGAACTTCGACAGCGACGCGTTGACCACCAGGTAGATCAGCGCCACCACCAGGAATGTCTGGATCAGCAGGTGGGTGTACGAGGAGAGCACCTGCCCGCTGTAGAGCAACTCGGTGTAGCTGACCACGAAGCCGAGCGAGGTGTCCTTGAGCAGCCCGACCAGCTGGCTGACCAGGGACGGGGTGAGCTGGAGCAGCGCCTGTGGCAGGACCACCAGCGCCATCACCTGGCCGCGGCGCAGCCCGACCGCGAGGCCGGCCTCGGTCTGCCCCCGGTCCAGGGCCAGGATGCCGGCTCGGAAGATCTCTGCGAACGCCGCCGAGTTGGAGACCACCAGTGGCACCACGAGCTTCCAGAACAGCGGGAAGTTCATCCCGTACTGCGGCAGCGCGAACAGCGTCACGTAGATCAGCAGCAGCGTGGGTACGGTCCGGAAGATCTCGACGTACGCGCCGGCCAACCACCGCAGCGGTCGGTGCGCCGACAGCCGGCCGAGCGCCAGCAGCAACCCGAGTGCGGCGCTGAGCACGGCGGTCGCGGCGGCGGCGCGCACGGTGGCCCAGAGCCCGTTGAGCAGGTACCGCCAGATCGGCCAGGTGGTGAACGGTTCCCAGCGGGCGGCGGCCAGCTCGCCGTGGCTGGCGAACTGGTACACGGCCGCGACGACGGCGCCGACCAGGATGACGGCGCCCAGCACGGTGGCGATCCGGATCCGTCGCCGGGCCCGGGGGCCGGGCTCGTCGAACAGGATCTGTTGGGTCTGGTTCATCGGACGATCGCCAGCCTTCGCTCGAGCAGGCCGGTGACCTGACCGATGATCAAGGCCAGCAGCATGTAGGCGAGGCCCGCGCCGGTGAAGACGGCGAGTGGCTGGGCCTCGATGAGGTTCACGGTGTTGGCGGCCTGGGTCAACTCGACCACGCCGACGGCGGCGGCCAGCGAGGTGTTCATCAGCAGCGCGATGCAGATGTTGCCGATCGGCTGGATCACCGCCCGCAGTCCCTGCGGCAGGATCACGTGCCGCAGGGACTGGCCGAAGGTGAGCCCGATGGCCCGCGCCGCCTCGGCCTGGCCGACGCCGACCGTGTTGATCCCGGCCCGGATCGCCTCGGCCAGGTACGCCCCCTCGTAGACGGCGATGACGATCGCGGCGGAGGTGAACAGCGGGAACGTGATGCCGATGGTCGGCAGCGCGAAGACGAAGAGGACCAGCAGGGCCAGCAGCGGCAGGTTCTGGAACACCTCGACGTACGCCGTGCCGATGGCGCGCAGCAGCGGTACGGGGGCGATCCGCAGGGTGGCCACGATGATGCCCAGCAGCATCGCGCCGACGGTGGTCACGACGGTCAGTTCGACCGTCGTGACCAGGCCGTGGCCGAGTTCGCTCAGGTGGGCGGTGAGGGCGTCCATCGGCGCGGGAGGCTACTCAGGAGCCGTCGGCGGAACCGAGGGCCGGCGGAGTGGGCGCCCCGCCCTCCACCACCGAGCCGAGGGTGGCCTCCCAGACCTTCGCCCACGTGCCGTCGGCCTGGATCTTCGTCAGCCACTTGTTGACGAACTCCTTGAACTGCGCGTCCTCCCGGTTGAGGCCGATGCCGTACGCCTCGGTGGTGAACGGCTCGCCGACCACCTTCATCCCCGGGTTCGCCTTGGCGCCGGAGGCGAGCAGCGTGAAGTCCTGCACGTACGCGTCGCCGCGCTTCTGCAGCAGCGCCTGCAGCGCCTGAGGGTCGGTCCCGAAGGCGATCTGCTTCGAGCCGGGAGCGGCGCTGGGCAGCGCGGTGACCGCGGGGGTGTTCGCCCCGACGATGACGGTCTTGCCGGCGAGGTCCTTGACGCTCTTGATCGAGGTGTCGTCCTTGCGGACCCCGACCGCCAGACCGGAGGTGAGGTACGGCCCGGCGAAAGCGATCTGGGTGGCCCGCTGCGGGGTGATGGTGTACGTCTGGAAGACGACGTCCACCGACTTGGCCTGGAGCATCGCCTCCCGGGTCTGGGTGCCGATGGTCGTGGTCTTCACCTCGGTCTTGCCGGTGATGTACTTCGCCAGCAGCTTGGCCATGTCGGCGTCGAAGCCCTCGATGGTGCCGCTGACCGGGTTCTGCTGGGACAGCAGCGGTGCGTCCAGCGAGCCGCCGACGCTGAGGTAGCCGCGCTTGCGGATCGCGTCCATGGTGGAGCCCGCCGGGATGTCCGCGTCGGTGGCCACCGGGGCGGCGTCGTACACCGACTGGGCGACCACGCCGTCGCCGCCCAGGCCGGGGTTGCCGGGCAGGGCCGGTGCGCCGCTGTCGCTGTCGCCGCCGCAGCCCGTAGCGGCGAGGGCCACCGCGACCGCGGTGGCGGTGAGGGCGAGCGAGCGCCGCCCGGTGAAGCTCATCTTGAGGATTGACATGACACCCTCCCGTTGGGGGCTAGTGCTGGAGGATCTTGGACAGGAAGTCGCGGGCCCGCTCGGTGCGCGGGGCTGCGAAGAATTCGTCGGGGGCGCCGGACTCGACGATCCGGCCGTCGTCCATGAAGACGACCCGGTCGGCGGCGCGGCGGGCGAAGCCCATCTCGTGGGTGACCACGATCATGGTCATCCCCTCGGCGGCGAGAGAGACCATCACGTCGAGCACCTCGTTGACCATCTCCGGGTCGAGGGCCGAGGTCGGTTCGTCGAAGAGCAGCACCTTCGGCCGCATGGCCAGTGCCCGGGCGATGGCGGCCCGCTGCTGCTGCCCGCCGGAGAGCTGGGCGGGGTGGTGGTTCGCCTTGTCGGCGATGCCGACCCGCTCCAGCAGCGTCATCGCCTGCTGGCGCGCCTCGGGCCGGGCGATCCGGCGGACCCGGGTGGGGCCGAGGGTGATGTTGTCCAGCACCGTCTTGTGCCCGAAGAGATTGAAGGACTGGAAGACCATGCCGACGTCGGCGCGCAGTCGGGCCAGCGCGCGGCCCTCGGCGGGCAGCGGCTCACCGTCGATCTCGACGGTGCCCTGACCGGCTGTTTCCAGCCGGTTGAGGCAGCGGCACAGGGTCGACTTGCCGGAGCCGGATGGCCCCACCACGACGACCACCTCGCCGGCGGCCACCGTGAGGTCGATGTCCTTGAGCACGTGCAGTGGACCGAACCACTTGTTCAGGCCGCGGACCGACACCATCGGTCGGTCCGGACCCGTCGTCCCGGACCGGCCGGCGCGATCGGAGACCGTCGTCGATGCCACCAGACGCCCCCACTTTCTTCGACTACAGAACTAAGTTTGCTTCATATCGAAGCAACAGCGCCATCTAAAGGTAGACGGGAAATTAAGTCAACCGGTTGCTTGAACAAACTGCGGGTGCTAAGAAGCTGACGTGACGATTGACGACGCGCCGCGCGACGCTCTCCGGAGCAGCCCCCGGGAGCTGCTGCGCTGGGTTGCCACTGGAGCGGCCGTCAGTCGCGCCGACCTGTCCCGGCTCTCCGGGCTGTCCCCGTCGACGGTCTCCCAGCGCGTGGAGGCGTTGATCAACGAGGGGTTGCTGGAGGAAACCGGCGCCGGGCGGTCCCGGGGTGGCCGACGGCCGCGCCAGCTCGCCGTGCCCACCGGCGGCGCCGTGGTCGGCGCCATCGACCTGGGGGCGCATCACGCACGCGTCGGCACACTGGATCTCTCCGGCCGGGTGGTCCAGGCCCGAACCCTGCCGGTGCGCATCGAGGACGGTCCGGAGGAGGTGCTCGGCGGGTTGTTGGCCGAGGTCTCCGCGCTGGTGGCCGTGCCCAGCGGGCCGGGCCGGGAAGCGGCCGGCGGTGCGGTGGCGGCGGGCGCGCTGCGGGGCATCGGCATCGGCATCCCCGGCCCGGTGCAGCACGCGACCGGGCGGATCGTCAGCCCGTCCCGGATGCCCGGCTGGAACGGCTTCGACGTCGCCGCCTTCTGTGCCGACCGGGTCGAGGTACCGGTCCTCGTGGACAACGACGCCAACCTGATGGCGCTCGGTGCGCACCGCACGGCACATTCCGAGTTGGACCATGCCGTCTACATCAAGGCCGGCACCGGGATCGGCTCCGGAGTGATCTCCAGTGGACGGCTGCACCGGGGCGCACAGGGATCGGCCGGGGACATCAGCCACTGCCGGGTGGTGGCCGATCCCGCACCACCCTGCACCTGCGGCAACGCCGGTTGCCTGGAGGCGGTGGCCAGCGGCGCGGCCCTGGTCACCGCGCTACGTGACCAGGGCGTGCCGGTCTCCGACCTGACCGGCGTGATCCGCCTGATCGACGACGGTGACCGGCATGCCACCGCGCTCGCCCGGCAGGCTGGCCGGGCCATCGGCGAGATCCTGTCCGTGGTGGTCAACTTCTTCAACCCGCAGGTGGTGGCCATCGGCGGCCGGCTCGCCGACTGCGAACCCCTGCTCGCCAGCATGCGGGGCACCCTCTACGAGCGGTGCCTGCCGCTGGCCACCCAGACCCTGCTCATCGAGCGGGTCGCCACCGGCCAGGATGTCGGCATCACGGGCGCCGCCCACCTGGTGATCGACCACGTCGTGGCAAGCAGCTGACCCTGCTGCACACCAGCCCTCGCTGAAAGGGCTGCGTACGCGTGCGGCACCGCGAAGACCGGCGGTGTCGGGTCAATGGGCACGGCGTGGCTCCGGGATGGGGCCTGCCCGGCTCCTGAAACGGCACTGCCCGGCCGTGAGTCTCCTCGCCGACCGGGCAGTATTCCGATTCTGGTCAGTTGCCGGCGGTCAGGCCCTCCAGGCCCTTGAGCATCTCGGCGAAGTCGGCGGTCTCCGCCGCCGCCGGCGTCTCGATGGTCGCCGCCTTGCCGTAGTCGGTGTAGTCGACCACCATGTCGCCCATCTTGCCCATGACCATGCCCGCGCGTCGCGGCCGGTACTGCTCGTCGACCCACAGGTCGATCTTGATCTCCTTGACGCCCTGCTTGGCCAGCCCCTTCTCGACGTCCGCCCGCAGCTTGGCGTCGACCTGCCCGAGGTAGGTCGCCACGGGGGTGGTGACGGTGTAGTGGACGGTAGGCGCCCCGTTCACCGTCTCCTGCCCGACCACGGTCACACCCTCGGTGGCGAGCAGCGTCTTGACCTGCTTGATCGGGTCGACGTCCTCGAACTGCTTGGTGAAGTCCATCCCCGCCTGCTCGCCCACGGCGCTCAGGTCCATCTTCATCCAGCGCTTTCCGCCCGTGCTCTCGCGGTCCTCCGCCGGGATCTCGACGTAGACCACAGCGCCGATCATCCGGACGGTGGTCGTGGTGCCGTCCGGGTCGGACGTCTTCATCTCGGCCTTGAGCGGGTCACCCAGGTCCAGGACACCCTGCATGGAGATCTTCTCGCCGCCCGCCGTGCCCGTCATCGTCACGGTCACCGAATCGGTCTTGTCGGTGGCGTCGACCGTCTTCTGCAACGATCCCTTGAGATCACTGGCGAGCAGCTCCAGGACGCTGGGCTGCTTCGGCGCCTCGGACGAGCCGGACTTCGCGCCGCAGGCAGAGACAGCGAGCGCAGTGAGCGCCGAGACCGCTACCACCGCGGTCTTCTTCCAAAGTGACACGTGAGCGCTTCTTTCCCCGAAGGATTTGGGGCTCTCTCCCCAATAGACCGACGACACGCTATCCCACGCTGTCGACCCCGGGGCAACACCTTTCCGTCGATCTATCGTTGGTGCCCAGGACCGCGTTGGCGCCGGCGCGTCCACTCACTCCGGGACGCGGCGGTAGGCGCCGTCGCTGGCCGAGGTGGCCATCGAGGCGTACGCGCGCAGCGCCGCCGACACCGGCCGCTGCCGGTCGGTCGGGGTGTACGGCTTGTCGCGCTTCTCCTCGGCCACCCGCCGGGCCTGGAGCACGTCCTCCGGCACGTTCAGCTCGATGGACCGGCCGGGGATGTCGATGACGATCTCGTCGCCCTCGCGGACCAGGGCGATCAGCCCGCCGGAGGCCGCCTCGGGGGAGACGTGCCCGATGGAGAGCCCCGAGGTGCCGCCGGAGAAGCGACCGTCGGTGAGCAGCGCGCAGGAGCGGCCCAGCCCTCGACCCTTGAGGAACGAGGTGGGGTAGAGCATCTCCTGCATGCCGGGGCCGCCCTTGGGGCCCTCGTACCGGATCACCACCACGTCCCCGGCGACCACCTGCTTGGCCAGGATCGCCGTCACCGCGTCGTCCTGGGACTCGTAGACCTTCGCCGGCCCGCGGAAGGTCAGGCAGTCGTCCGGCACACCCGCGGTCTTCACCACGCTGCCCTCCGGGGCCAGGTTGCCATGCAGGATGGCCAGCCCACCGTCGGCGGAGTACGCGTGCTCCCGGTCCCGGATGCAGCCCTCGGCCGCGTCGGTGTCCAGCGACGACCAGCGGTTGGTGGTGGAGAACGGTTCGGTGGTGCGCACCCCGCCCGGCGCGGCGTGGAACAGCTCGACCGCCGTCGGCGTCGGCGAGCCGCCCCGCACGTCCCAGTCGGTCAGCCACTGGGCCAGCGAGGGCGAGTGCACGGCGTGCACGTCCCGGTTGAGCTGCCCGCCCCGGTCCAGCTCGCCGAGGATCGCCGGAATGCCACCGGCGCGGTGCACGTCCTCCATGTGGAAGAGCGGCGAGTTCGGCGCGACCTTGGCCAGGCAGGGCACCCGCCGGGAGATCGCGTCGATGTCGGCGACGCCGAAGTCCATCTCCGCCTCGCGGGCGGCGGCGAGCAGGTGCAGCACCGTGTTGGTGGAGCCGCCCATCGCGACGTCCAGGGCGACGGCGTTCTCGAAGGCGGCCTTGGAGGCGACCGTGCGGGGCAGCACCGAGTCGTCGTCGCCGTCGTACCAGCGCTTGGAGATCTCCACGATGGTGCGGCCGGCCTCGACGAAGAGCGACCGGCGCGCGGCGTGGGTGGCCAGCGTCGAGCCGTTGCCGGGCAGCGCCAGCCCGATGGCCTCGGTGAGGCAGTTCATCGAGTTGGCGGTGAACATGCCGGAGCAGGAGCCGCAGGTGGGGCAGGCGGAGCGCTCGATCTCGCCGAGCTGGTCGTCGGTGACCGCCTCGTTCGAGGAGGCGATCATCGCGTCGATCAGGTCGATCTTGCTGTGCACGACGCCCTCGATCGCCATCGTCTTGCCGGCCTCCATCGGGCCGCCGGAGACGAAGACGGTCGGGATGTTGAGCCGCAGCGCGGCCAGCAGCATCCCGGGGGTGATCTTGTCGCAGTTGGAGATGCAGACCAGGGCGTCCGCGCAGTGCGCGTTGACCATGTACTCCACCGCGTCGGCGATCAACTCCCGGCTGGGCAGGGAGTAGAGCATGCCGCCGTGGCCCATCGCGATGCCGTCGTCGACCGCGATGGTGTTGAACTCCCGCCCCACACCGCCGGCCTCGGCCACCGCGTCGGCGACCAGGCCGCCCATGTCCTTGAGGTGTACGTGACCCGGCACGAACTGGGTGAAACTGTTGGCGATGGCGACGATCGGCTTACCGAAATCGTCGTCGGTCATCCCGGTGGCCCGCCAGAGGGCCCGGGCGCCGGCCATCGTCCGACCGTGCGTGGAGGTCTTCGACCGCAGCTCAGGCATGCGTACCAGTCTGACACCGCCGCCACGGTGGCTGTCCAGAGTGCGCGCGTGTCCCAACAGATGCACATCCGGTCCCCCACGACGAGCGCGCATCCGGCACTCTTGGGGGCGTGCATCTCCCCCCGGGCATGGTCGCCGTCGCGGTGCTGAGCGGGCTCGTCGCCGCTGCGGCCGTCGTACTGCTGACCGTGGTCGCCCGGCGGCGCACCGGGTCGCGCCGGCCCGCGCATCTGCTGCTCGCGGTGGCCGCCGGGGTCGCTCTGCTCAGCCTCGTGGTCGGGGTGGTGGCCGCGCTCGCCGCGAACGACCACTGGGCGCACGAGCAGGGGCAGCGCACCGGCTGGGCCACCGTGGTGGCGATCGGCACGGCGGTGAGCGGGCTGGCCTTCGCGGCCGGATTGCTCCGGCTGCCCGGGGTGGCCGCCACCTCGGCGGCGACCGCCCGGCTCGCCCTGGACGGCTTGATCATGGCCGCCGCGCTGTGGTTCGTCGGCTGGGTGCTCTTCTCCGAGCCCACCCGGTTGCTCGGCGCCTCCACCCCGATGGCCTGCCCGGCGATCCTGGTGGCCACGGTGGCCGCCGCGCTCGGCGCCGGGCTCGCCGTGATCGTCGTCTTCCGGGCTGCCGCCCCGCGCCAGCGGCTGGCCGCGCTCGGCGTCGGCATCAGCGCGGTGACCTGCGGCGGGCTGGGTCTCGCCGCCGGGCTCTGCCAGGCCGGGCCGACCATGGCACTGACCGGCGCGGTGGTGCTCGCCGCCGGCCTGCTGACCGTTGCGCTCGCGGTGCTCCGGGCCGACCGGCCGGGGCAGGTCGAGCTGGACCTGACCGGTCGCGACGGCGAGTACGCGATCGCCCCGATGCTGGCGATGGCCGCCTCGGCGATGCACCACCTCCTGCAGGGCGGCCGGTTCACCGCGGCGGGCATCGTGGCCGGCAGCGTGGAGGGCTTCGCCCTGGTGGCCCGGCAGTACCTCACCCTCAAGGACGTCCGGGACTACGCCGGCCGGTTGGCCGAGCGGGAGGCGCACTTCCGTGAGCTGGCACACACCGATCCGCTGACCGCGTTGGCCAACCGGCGGGGGCTGCTGCGCGCGCTGCACGACAGCGCGGCGGCGGGCACCCCGTGCGTGCTGCTCGGGCTTGACCTGGACGGCTTCAAGAACGTCAACGACATGCGCGGCCACGACGTGGGCGACGCGGTGCTGGCCGAGGTGGGCCGGCGGCTGCGCGGCAACCTGCGCCCCGGCGATGTGGCGGCCCGGCTCGGGGGCGACGAGTTCGCCGTGCTCATGCCGGGGCGGCCGGCCGAGGCGGACCGGGTGGCCGAGCGGCTGCTCGGGGTGCTCAACCGCCCGTACGACCAGCCGGAGGGGCCGGTCTTCCTGTCGGTGAGCATCGGGGTGGCAGGGTGGGCCGGCGAGCCGGACGTGGAGTTGCTGCTGCGCCACGCCGACCTGGCGCTGCGCTACGCCAAGCAGCGCGGCAAGAACCGGATCGAGCGCTACGACGCCACGTACGACCAGCTGCTGCGTCGGCGCACCACGCTGGAGCACGAGCTGCGCGGCGCCATCGAGCGCGACGAGCTGCGGTTGGCCTTCCAGCCGGTGGCCTCGTTGCCGTCGGTGCGGCCGGTCGGCGCCGAGGCGCTGCTCCGCTGGCACCACCCCGAGCTGGGCAACGTCCGTCCGGACGAGTTCATCCCGCTGGCTGAGGAGTGCGGGATGATCGCCACGCTCGGGGCCTGGGTGCTGCACCAGGCCTGCTACCAGCTCTCCCGTTGGCTGGCCGACGGGCACGACGTCTGGGTCTCGGTGAACGTCTCGCCGCGCGAGCTGCACGCCCCGGAGTACGTGGTCCAGGTCGCCGAGGCGCTGCGCGCCCACCACGTGCCGCCGCAGCGGCTGGTGCTGGAGGTCACCGAGCACGCGGTCGCCACCGACCTGGACGAGCTGATCCGGCGGCTCACCGCGCTGCGGCTGACCGGCGTACGGATCGCGCTGGACGACTTCGGCGCCGGCTACTCCTCGCTGGGGCAGCTCCGCCGGCTGCCGATCGACATCCTGAAGATCGACCACAGCCTGGTCGCCGAGCACGAGCCGGTCCGCCCGGTCGGCAAGGACGGCCCGGCGTTCGCGCCGATGGTCGACATCGTCATGCGACTGGGCCACCAGCTGGGGCTGGAGGTGATCGCCGAGGGGGTGACCGCGCCGACGGAGTTGGCCGCGGTGGTGGCGGCCGGCTGCCGGTTCGGTCAGGGCGCGCTCTTCGGCTGGGGTGTGCCGGCCGAGCACCTGGAGGCGATGCTGGAGGCGGCTACCTCGCCGGGTGCGCGACCCGGGCCGCTGCCCGCGCCGCGCCGGGTTTCGGGCGGGCCCGGGCAGGTCATCCCGGTTGCCGAGGGCGTGTCGCCGGCGGACGCGCCGCGTTCCGTTAACCAACATGTGGGATCAGTTGACTCATCGCGTGAGATGCGTCAGGCTTAGCCGCATGTCGTCGTACCGGTCGCTGCGAGTACTTACCTGAGCGCACTCTCCCTCATTGAGAGTGCGCTGGCCCCGTGCATCTGCACGAGGGCCGTTTTTATTGCCATCGGAACCTGTCGGGGCGGGCCCCGCCCGCGTCGCATCGCTTGACAAGCCCCAGCCACTCCAGCCGAAGGCCAGAACCGTCATGACGAGACCCACGCCCGAGACCCTCGCCCATACCGCCCGCCGTGCCCGCGCGGCCACCGAGCCGGCCGGCGACGTCGACCCCGCCGCCGCGCGCACCCCGGCCAGCCCGGCCACCCCGGCGGTACGGCCATCCGCTCCGGCCCAGGTCTCCGGCGCCGGTTCGCTGGTGCGGTCCCTTGAGGCGCTCGGCGTCGACGTCGTCTTCGGCATCCCGGGCGGCGCGATCCTGCCGGCTTACGACCCGCTCTACGACTCCACCGTCCGGCACATCCTGGTCCGGCACGAGCAGGGCGCCGGGCACGCGGCGACCGGGTACGCGCAGGCCACCGGCAAGGTCGGCGTCTGCATGGCCACCTCCGGCCCGGGCGCCACCAACCTGGTCACCCCGATCGCCGACGCGTACATGGACTCGGTGGCGATGGTGGCGATCACCGGTCAGGTGGCCCGCCCGTCGATCGGCACCGACGCCTTCCAGGAGGCGGACATCCAGGGCATCACCCTGCCGATCACCAAGCACAACTTCCTCGTGCAGACCGCCGAGGAGATCCCGCAGGTGCTGGCCGAGGCCTTCCACCTGGCCAGCAGCGGCCGGCCCGGCCCGGTGCTGGTCGACATCCCCAAGGACGTGCTCCAGGCGCCGACCACCTTCGCCTGGCCGCCCACCCTGGATCTGCCCGGCTACCGGCCCACCCTGCACCCGCACGGCAAGCAGATCCGGGAGGCGGCCCGGCTGATGGCCGCCGCCCGCCGGCCGGTGCTCTACGTGGGCGGCGGGGTGCTCAAGGCCGGTGCCACCGACGGGCTGCGCACGCTGGCCGAGCAGACCGGCATCCCGGTGGTCACCACGCTGATGGCACTCGGCGCGTTCCCCGACTCGCACCGGCAGCACCTGGGGATGCCCGGCATGCACGGCACGGTCGCGGCGGTCTACGGCCTGCAGAAGGCGGATCTGATCGTCGCCCTGGGTGCGCGGTTCGACGACCGGGTGACCGGCAAGCTGGACTCGTTCGCCCCGGACGCGGCGGTGGTGCACGCCGACATCGACCCCGCCGAGATCGGCAAGAACCGGCACGCGGACGTGCCGATCGTGGGTGACGCCCGGCACGTCATCGACGAGCTGATCGCCGCGGTGGCCATCGAACGGTCGGCCGGGCACAGCACCGACCTGGCCGACTGGTGGACTCAGCTGGACGACCTGCGCGACCGCTACCCGCTGGGCTACGACGAGCCGGCCGACGGCACGCTCTCCCCGCAGTACGTGATCAAGCGGCTGGGCGAGATCGTCGGCCCGGACGCGATCTTCGTGGCCGGGGTGGGCCAGCACCAGATGTGGGCGTCCCAGTTCATCTCCTACGAGAAGCCACACACCTGGTTGAACTCCGGTGGCCTCGGCACGATGGGCTACGCGGTGCCGGCGGCGATGGGCGCCAAGGTCGGCAAGCCGGACACGGTGGTCTGGGCGGTGGACGGCGACGGCTGCTTCCAGATGACCAACCAGGAGTTGGCCACCTGCGCGCTGGAGGGCATCCCGGTCAAGATCGCCGTGATCAACAACGGCAACCTCGGCATGGTGCGGCAGTGGCAGACGCTGTTCTACAACGAGCGGTACTCCAACACCGAGCTCGGCACCCACAAGCACCGCATTCCCGACTTCGTCAAGCTCGCCGAGGCACTGGGCTGCGTCGGGCTGCGCTGCGAGAACGCCGCCGACGTGGACAAGACCATCGCCGCCGCCATGGAGATCAACGACGGCCCGGTGGTGATCGACTTTGTGGTCGGCAAGGACGCCATGGTCTGGCCGATGGTCGCCGCCGGCACCAGCAACGACGAGATCATGTTCGCCCGCGGCGTCCGCCCGGCCTTCGACGAGGATGACATCTGACATGAGTGAGCGAAGCGAGGTCGTGGCATGACGATGCACACCCTGTCCGTGCTCGTGGAGAACAAGCCCGGCGTGCTCGCCCGCGTCTCCGGCCTGTTCTCCCGGCGCGGGTTCAACATCGACAGCCTCGCCGTGGGCGAGACCGAGAACCCGGACGTCTCCCGGATCACCATCGTGGTCAACGCGGAGTCGTCCCCGCTGGAACAGGTCACCAAGCAGCTCAACAAGCTGGTCAACGTGCTCAAGATCGTCGAGCTGGACCCGCAGGTCTCGGTCGCCCGGGAGTTGCTGCTGGTGAAGGTCCGCGCCGACCGGTCCGCACGGACCCAGGTACTGGAGACGGTCAACCTGTTCCGCGCCCGGGTGGTCGACGTCGCGCCGGACACCCTGACCATCGAGGCCACCGGCACCCCGGACAAGCTCGACGCGCTGCTGCGCGACCTCGAGCCCTTCGGCATCAAGGAAATGGTCCAGTCCGGGCTCGTGGCGATCGGGCGCGGCTCGCGTTCGATCACCGCTGGCCCCGCGCTGCGGGCCGCCTGACCCATCCACACGGACCACGACGGGCCGCTCCGGCCGTCGTACGAAAGGGAAGTCCCAATGAGTGTTGAGGTGTACTACGACGACGACGCCGACCTCGGCCTGATCCAGGCCAAGAAGGTCGCGGTCATCGGCTACGGCAGCCAGGGCCACGCCCACGCGCTGTCGCTGCGCGACTCCGGCGTCGACGTGGTGATCGGTCTGCCGGAGGGCTCGAAGAGCCGCCCCAAGGCCGAGGAGCAGGGCCTGCGGGTGGTCACGCCGGCGCAGGCCGCGGCCGAGGCCGACGTGATCATGGTGCTCGCGCCGGACACCGCCCAGCGAGCCCTGTACACCGAGTCGATCGCGCCGCACCTCGCCCCGGGCAAGGCGATCTTCTTCGGTCACGGCTTCAACATCCGGTACGGGCTGATCAAGCCGCCGGCCGAGGTGGACGTGGCGATGGTCGCGCCGAAGGGCCCGGGCCACCTGGTCCGCCGGCAGTACGCCGACGGCAAGGGCGTGCCCTGCCTGGTCGCCGTCGAGCAGGACGCCAGCGGCAACGCGCTCGCGCTCGCCCTCGCGTACGCCAAGGGGATCGGCGGCACCCGCGCCGGCGCGATCAAGACCACCTTCACCGAGGAGACCGAGACCGACCTCTTCGGCGAGCAGGCGGTGCTCTGCGGTGGTGCCGCGGCGCTGGTGCAGACCGGTTTCGAGGTGCTCACCGAGGCGGGCTACGCCCCCGAGGTGGCCTACTTCGAGTGCCTGCACGAGCTGAAGCTGATCGTCGACCTGATGTACGAGGGCGGCATCGCGAAGATGCGCTACAGCATCTCCGACACCGCCGAGTACGGCGACCTCTCCCGTGGCCCGCGAGTCATCGACTCGCGCGTCAAGGACGAGATGCGCAAGATCCTCGGGGAGATCCAGTCCGGCGAGTTCGCCCGCGAGTGGGTTGCCGAGGACGAGGCGGGTCGGCCCAACTTCAAGAAGTGGCAGGCCGAGGGTGCGGCGCACCCGATCGAGGAGACCGGCAAGAAGCTGCGCGGAATGATGAGCTGGGTCGACCGGCCGATCACCGAGACCGCCTGACGTCGCGGCGCGACCGCCCGGCCGTCCAGACACGGCCGGGCGGCCGCGCGCGCTACTCAGCCACGCTCGATCGACCTGGCCTCACCGGCTGCCCAGGCTGCCTCCTCGTACCGGCCGAGGCCTTGAGAATGCCGGCCAGCGTGCGCAGCGCGGCGACCAACCGGTGGTCGTACCGGACGGGATCGTGCTCGGCCAGCCAACGGAAGTGCCCCACCGCCTCCTCGGCCGTCGTCACGGCCGCTTCCGGTTCGCCGAGCTCTAAGCGGCACGTGGCGATCACGAACAGCAGTCGGCCGAGCGCCGGCCGGGCCCGCAGCGGCTCCCAACGGGCCCAGAAGGTCAGATCCTCGCGGGGGTCCGCTGTCAGCGTCAGCGTCTCGGCCCACCGTCCGTCGCTGGCGAGGGACTCGGCCAGCCCGGTCACCGCGTCAAATCGGGCGGGCATGTACCGCAGCCGCGCCCAGGCGGAAAGCCGCCGGAAGGTCTCGACCGCCTCCTCCCGGGCGGCCAACGCCTCGACCGGCGCGTCCAGCGCCGCCTGGCAGCTACCGAGCACGGTGAGCGACCGGGCCAGCCCCGTCAGCTCTCGGACGCCGAGCGGCGCGCAGCGTAGCCATGTCGCCCGGGCCTGCTCAGCAAGGGGCAGCGCGTCCTGAGGGGCGCTGGGGGAGAGCAGGTTGGCCATCATCAGGTGCGCTGCGGCCAGAACGACCAGCCCGTCTCGGTCGGTCGCGTTCTCGACGTACCCGATCGCCTCCCAGCCCTGGTCGAGCGCGGACGCCACGGTGCGGTCGTCGGGGACCGAACCCTGCGCGACGAGCGCTCGCGCGAGCCCCACCTCGTGCCGGCCCGACCGGCCCTGGACCAGCCGCCGGTAGAGCGCGACCGCCTCGTCCGCGGCGGCGGTGCGCCGGACCACGAAACCGCGTCGGATGCTCACCTGCTGGGACCGGGTGACCAACGCCTCGGCCAGCATCGGACCGAACCGCGCGAGATCGACGCGGGTCAGCTGTCGGAGCAGCGTGATGCGGATGACGAGCGGCACGGGCGGCTCCTCCCCGAGGGCTGGTGCCTCCGGTTGTAGCTGGCCAGGGCAACCATGTCGGTCAGGTGAACGCCCGATGTCCGTCGCCCGACCCGGCGTGTGAGGGCCCTCACCCCGCGGACCGGAACATGCCGACCAGCGAGGCACCTACGATCGCGGGTAGGTGCGCAGCCGGCACCTGACGGCCACGGCACGGATCAGCGCAGGGCGCAGTGCGGCGCCTTACCGCCCGGGCCGATCGCAAACACGACCTCTACGAGGACCGATGAATCCTGTCGTACTGATCGCCGAAGAACTCGCCCCCGCCGCCATCGAGGTGCTCGCCTACGACTTCGACGTCCGTCACGTCGACGGCACCGACCGTCCGGCCCTGCTCTCGGCGCTCTCCGAGGCCGACGCCGTCATCGTGCGCAGCGCGACCCAGATCGACGCCGAGGCGATCGCCGCCGCGCCGCGACTCAAGGTGGTCGCCCGGGCGGGTATCGGGCTGGACAACGTCGAGGTGCCCGCCGCCACCGCGCGCGGCGTCATGGTCGTGAACGCGCCCACCTCGAACATCGTGTCCGCCGCCGAGCAGGCCGTCGCGCTGCTGCTCGCCGTGGCCCGCAACACCGCGAGCGCCAGTTCCGCGCTCAAGGCGGGGGAGTGGAAGCGGTCGAAGTACACCGGCGTCGAGGTGCAGGGCAAGACCGTCGGCGTGGTCGGGCTCGGCCGCATCGGTGTGCTGTTCGCGCAGCGCATCGCCGCGTTCGGCACCCGGCTGATCGCGTACGACCCGTACATCCAGCCGGCGCGGGCGGCGCAGCTCGGCGTACGCCTGGTCGGGCTTGAGGAGCTGCTGCGGGAGAGCGACTTCATCTCCATCCACCTGCCGAAGACCCCGGAGACGGTGGGCCTGATCGGTGAGAAGGAGCTGGCGATCGTCAAGCCCGGCGTCCGCATCGTCAACGCCGCCCGCGGTGGTCTGGTCGACGAGCAGGCGCTCGCGAACGCCATCGCCGAGGGCCGGGTCGCCGGTGCCGGCGTCGACGTGTACAGCAAGGAGCCCTGCACCTCCTCGCCGCTGTTCGCCTTCGACAACGTGGTGGCCACCCCGCACCTGGGCGCCTCCACGCACGAGGCGCAGGACAAGGCCGGCCTGGCGGTGGCCAGGAGCGTGAAGCTGGCGTTGCAGGGCGAGTTCGTCCCGGACGCGGTCAACGTGCAGGCCGGCGGCGTGGTCGCCGAGGACGTCCGGCCGCTGCTCCCGCTGGCCGAGAAGCTCGGCCGGGCCTTCACCGCGGTCGCCGGCGGTGTCGCCGCCAGCGTCACGGTCGAGGTTCGCGGCGAGATCGTCAGCCACGACGTGTCGGTGCTCAAGCTCGCCGCCACCAAGGGCCTGTTCAGCTCGGTGGTCGAGGAGCAGGTCACCTACGTCAACGCCCCGCACCTGGCCGCCGAGCGCGGCGTCGAGGTCACCCTGGCCAGCCTGGCCGAGACGGCTGAGCAGCCCACCCTGGTCACGGTGCGCGGCGCGCTGCCGGACGGCCGGACGGTCAGCGTCTCCGGCACGGTCACCCACGCCGGTGCTCGCGACGTCCTCAAGCTCACCGAGGTGGACGGCTTCGACGTGGAGATCGGCGCGGAGGGCATCCTGCTCTTCCTGCGCTACGCCGACCGGCCCGGTGTCGTCGGCACCGTCGGCACCCTGCTCGGCGAGTCGGGCATCAACATCGCCGCCATGCAGGTGGCCCGGCGCGAGGCGGGCGGCGAGACGCTGATGACGCTCACCGTCGACCAGGCGCTCGGCGCCGACCTGCTCACCTCGGCGGCCGACTCGATCGGCGCGACGGCGGCCAGCGCCGCGGATCTGCGCGACGAGTAGTCGACGGCAGCACCACGGGGGGCCCGGCGATTCGCCGGGCCCCTCGTCATACCCGTGGTGGGGTGTCCTGCCGCCCGGTCAGCCGGGCAGCCGGGCCGGGGGCGGGTAGACCGAGCCGTCCTGCGGGTCGAAGAGCATCAGCCCGTGCTCGCCGGCCAGCCGCTCGATGTCCAGCAGCACCTGGTCCGCACAGGTCGGGTGCAGGTTCAGCTCGACGTGGTCGTGGGCGGCGTGCAGCGGCGTCACGGCCCACGGGCTGTCCGGGCCGGGGTGCCGGTCCGGGTAGGAGGCGGTGATCGCCCGATAGAAGCTGACCACTCGCGGGTCCGGGTATCGGTCGACGTGCCGCCCTTGCCGGCACCCCTCGACCGCGGCCCGCACGTCCTCGGGCGTCGCCCCGTCCTCCAGGGCCCACACGCTCAGATCGAAACTCACGGCGGACAGCGTGCCATCCGTCGTTCACCATGTCGAAACTGCCTCGCCGCAGGCCAATCGCCGATCCGCCATACTCCGGTCACGACGGTCCGCTGTGGAGACTCTTGCGTCGAGTTGCGTCGATTCGCTAGCGTACCGACTGCGGTCACTGGCCGAGTTCGCGGCGCCGACCCGTCTTCGGGTGGCGCGGTCGACGTCCGGCCCGACCGGTCCGCACCCCTCGATTGTGCGAGCCACGCGCACTCGTCGCTGACCGGCCCCCACGGTCGTTGCCGAGACTGTGGGGGCCGATCGCGGGCCCGAGTGGCGGCCGACGTGCGAATCGGACGCAGCGCCACAGGGAGGCGGGCCGGTGCGGCAACGTTCCGCTCAGCGCCGGTGGGCGAAGAGCGCGCGGTAGTCGGAGCCAGCGCGGAACCAGGACAGGCCGGTGGGGCCGGCGGCGTAGAGCGCGGTGGCGTAGGCGTCGGCGACCGTCAGGTCGGGGCCGACGACGGTGGCGGCGACGAGCTGACTGGCCGGCTCACCGGTGTGCGGATCCACCACATGTCCCTGGCGCCCGGTCACCCCGGAGGTGCCGACCGCTCCGGCGGTCATCTCCAGCACCAGCGGCGCGCGTTCGGGTGCGGTCGGGTGATGCACCGCCACCCGCCACGGGCCGCCGTGTGGCGCGTGGCCACGGACCACCAGGTCGGCACCGGTGAGTACGGCGTAGTCGTGGATGCCCGCGGCGCGCAACCGGGCGGCGGCGCGCTCCACCGCCCAGCCGCCGAGCAGACCGCCCGGGTCGAAGCCGCCGGGCACCGCCCAGGCGTCGAACCACCCGTCGGTGGCGGCCCGCATCGCCGTGCAGCGGTCCACCAGGTCGGCCAGTGGGGGGTACGAATCGGGACTGATCTCGCCCCGGCGCAGCATGGAAACCAGACTCTCGGGCCGGTTCGGGCCATAGGTGAGGTCGATGGCGCGCAACTCCGCGACGCTGTCCCGCAGTGCCTCGCCGACGCCCCGGCGGCCGAGCCACTCGGGTGCGTTGAGCAGCAGGGTGTACTCGGCGGTCGGGGTCTGCACGGTGTGCTGGACAGCGATCCGGCCCTCGGTGGCGCTGGCCGGATCGATCCGCTGGCGGCGGCGGCCCAGCCGCAGGTCCGGCCGGCGGTTCCGGAAGGCCGACGGATCGGGCCAGCGGGTCCGCGGCTGCTCGTCGATGCGCATGGCACCTGCCCCTCACAGTGTGGCGTCGCGTCATCGGCGACCCCGTGTCGCGGGCCCCCCTGACCCGCTGACCCCTACGTTAGGCAGCGGAGATGATTGGCTCATGGATCCCACCTGTGAGGGTGCTGTGTATCGGTGTGTCCCAGAGTGTGGACGATCCGTACCGGGAGGCGGGACGGCGACGTACCGTTGCCCGGTACGGGGCAGTCGAACAGAGGAGTGCGGGCGTGGCGCGGATCGCGGTGGTGGCCGGGGACGGCATCGGGCCCGAGGTGGTCGCGCAGGCCCGCAAGGTCCTCGACGCCGTGCTACCCGGCGTGCAGGCCACCGAGTACGACCTCGGAGCGGCCCGCTGGCACCGTACCGGAGAGGTGCTGCCCGACTCGGTCCTGGCCGAGCTGGCCGGGCACGACGCGATTCTGCTCGGCGCGGTCGGTGACCCGACCGTTCCGTCGGGAGTGCTGGAGCGGGGCCTGCTGCTCAAGCTCCGGTTCGCTTTCGACCAGTACGTCAACCTGCGCCCGTCGCGGCTCTGGCCCGGGGTCGCCGGCCCGCTGGGCAACGTGAAGCCGGGCGAGGTCGACCTGGTGGTGGTGCGCGAGGGCACCGAGGGTCTCTACGCCGGGGCCGGCGGTTCCCTGCACCGGGACACCCCCGCCGAGGTCGCCACCGAGGAGAGCCTGAACACCCGGCACGGCGTGGAGCGGGTGATCCGCGACGCGTTCACCCGGGCCGGTCGCCGGGAGCGGCGCAAGGTCACCCTGGTGCACAAGACCAACGTGCTCACCCACGCCGGGTCGCTGTGGGCGCGTACCTTCGACGCGGTCGCCGCCGAGCACCCGGACATCGCCACCGAGTACCAGCACGTCGACGCGGCCGCGATGTTCCTGGTCACCCAGCCGCAGCGCTATGACGTGGTGGTCACCGACAACCTGTTCGGCGACATCCTCACCGACATCGCCGCGGCGGTCACCGGCGGGATCGGGTTGGCCGCCAGCGGCTGCATCAACCCCGAGGGGGCGTACCCCTCCATGTTCGAGCCGGTGCACGGCTCGGCGCCGGACATCGCCGGGCAGGGCATCGCCGACCCGGTCGCCGCGGTGCTCTCCGCCGCGCTGCTGCTGGAGCAGCTCGGGCACGCCGAGGCCGCTACCCGGGTCAACGCGGCGGTTGCCGCCGAGCTTGCCGGCCGGACCCCGGGCGTGACGCTGCGTACCGCCGAGGTCGGCGACCGGCTCGCCGCGCACGCCGTAGCCTGACTCGCCCCGGGGCCGACCGGCCACCCGCCGGTCGGTCCGACGAGGGGCCATCCGGGGTTCCCTATGCCCCCGAGCGGCGCTACCCGCTGAACGACCGTTCGGGGTAAGTTTCTGGCACAGCCATGTCGGTGTGCGGTCCCGCATGCCGTTGTCCTGCAGGGAGGTCAGCGCGATGAGCGGTGGTGACAAGCTCGACTTCGAGATCCGTCCGAATCCCGCGCCGGTATCCGCCGCCGACCGGGCCGCCCTGCTGGTCAATCCCGGGTTCGGCCGAGTCTTCACCGACCACATGGTCACCGTCCGGTACGCCGACGGCAAGGGCTGGTACGACGCCCGGGTGGAGGCGCGCGCGCCGATCCCGATGGACCCGGCCAGCGCGGTGCTGCACTACGCGCAGGAGATCTTCGAGGGGTTGAAGGCGTACCGGACCGCCGACGGTGGCGTGACGATGTTCCGGCCGGACGCCAACGCCGCCCGGTTCGCCACCTCGGCGCAGCGGATGGCGATGCCGGTGCTACCACCCGAGGTCTTCGTCGACTCGCTGCACAAGCTCATCGAGGTCGACCGGGACTGGATCCCGACCGGCGAGGACGGCAGCCTCTACCTGCGGCCGTTCATGTATGCCAGCGAGGTCTTCCTCGGCGTCCGCCCGGCCAACGAGTACCTCTACCTGGTGATCGCCTCGCCGGTCGGCGCGTACTTCACCGGCGGGGTCAAGCCGGTCACCGTCTGGGTCTCGCCGGACTACACCCGGGCCGCGCCCGGCGGCACCGGCGCGGCCAAGTGCGGCGGCAACTACGCCGCGTCACTGGCGGCCCAGGCGGAGGCCATCGAGGCTGGCTGCGACCAGGTCGTCTTCCTGGACGCGGTGGAGCGCCGGTTCGTCGACGAGCTGGGCGGCATGAACGTCTTCTTCGTCTACGACGACGACACCGTGGTCACCCCGCCGCTGACCGGCACGATCCTGCCGGGTATCACCCGGGACGCGATCATCACGCTGGCCGGCGCGGCCGGGCACCGGGTCGAGGAGCGGCCGGTCACGTTCGCCGACTGGCAGGCCGACGCGGCCAGCGGCCGGCTCCGCGAGGTCTTCGCCTGCGGCACCGCCGCGGTGATCACCCCGATCGGCGGGGTCCGCTTCCCGGACGGCGAGTTCCTGATCGGCGGCGGTGAGCCCGGCCGGGTCACCATGGCGCTGCGCCAGCAGCTGGTCGACATCCAGCGGGGCAAGGCTGCCGACCCGCAGGGCTGGGTGCACCGGGTCCTCTGACGCCCGCACGCGCCCACGGGTCCGGCTGGACGGGTGGGCGCGGCCGGGTCGACACGGTCGGTTCGGAGGGCGATACCGCACGGGCATCACCATGACCGTGCGGTATCGCCCCCGACGACCGGCGGGCTAGTCGAGCAGGTGGTCGCGGAGGGCGGCGAGCTGCACCTCGGTGACCCCGGCGTGGCGCAGGTACCCCTCGACCGAGCCGTGCCCCGCGCGCAGCTCGGCCAGGAAGATCTCCATCGCCTCGGCGGGCGAGGCCAGGAACGGTGCCGGCACGTCCACCCTGCCGCTGGTGGTGGCGGCCAGCCAGGCGCTGTACCGGGCCGACGCCTCCGCGCTCAGCGCGTAGTCCGAGACGATGTCGGCGTCGTCGACGCCCAGCACGGCAAGGGTCAGAGCGCAGACGATGCCGGTGCGGTCCTTGCCCGCCACGCAGTGCACCACCACCGGGGCATTGGCGGAGTCCGCGATCAGCCCCACCGCCTCGGCCAGGCCGGCGGTGCCGGTCTGCGCCAGGTCGGCGTACCGGTCCGCGAGGTAGCGGGCCAGGCTGGCACCCTCCTCGTGCGGCTGCCCGGCCCAGTCCGCGTGCTCCGGGTGGATGTGCCGGTAGGTCAGCCCCGGGTACGCCGGCACCCGGCCGTCCCGGTCCACCTCCTGCGGGCGACGGAGGTCGATGACGGTGCGGATGCCGATCGCGGCAAACGCGTCCCGGTCCTGCTCGTCGAGGCGGTGCAGCGAGTCGGAGCGATAGAGCCGGCCCCGGCGCACGGTCCGGTCGTCGTGGCCGGCGTAGCCACCGACGTCGCGGAAGTTGAAGGTCGCGGGCAGCGAGATGTGTCGGTTGTCGTCGATGGCGTCCACGCTGACACGGTAACGGCCGGTGGGGCAGTGCCCCACCGGCCGTCGGGTCCGTTCAGCTACCGTGCGGTGCCGGGCGGGAGTGCGCCGTACGTCTCGTCGTAGTAGCCGCCCAGCCGATCCCGGTAGCTCGGGTCGCTGTGGCTGGTCTCGTCGTACTCCGGGGCGGCCTTGATCTGGTCGCGGGTCCGGTCGACGGAGACGGTGCGCTGGTCGTGGTCGACCTGGTTGACCGTGCCGGCCGGCAGCATCACCTTCTTGCCGAAGATCCACGGGCCGGTGTCCACCACCAGGTAGCTGCCGTCCACCTCGTGGCTGGCGCTGTCGATCTTGCCGATCCCGCCGTCGATGGCCTCGACCTTGTAGCCGACCAGGTCGGCGTCGGCCACCCCGGCCTGATCCCGGTAGCGCCAGGGGTCGAAGGTGCCGGCCGGCGCGCCGCCGGGCACAGCGCCCTGGTCGCCGCCGCGCAGCGGGTCCGGCCCGGCGTGGGTGGCGTGCGGATCGATCCTGTCCATGCCGTTCACTCCTGACTGTCGCCGATCGTCTCGGCGTCGGTGGGTGCCTCCCCGCAGGAGCTACCCGGCCGCCGGGGTCCGGAAACGGTGAGGGGTCGACACCGCAGGTGCGGCGTCGACCCCTCGGGGCGTACCGACTCTGTCTCGCCGTCCCGCCATGTGGATTATTCCTCCCAAATACAGGAGCGGGGTGGCACAGTAGTGATCGTGACCAGCACCGCCCTGATTATTGCGACCTAGCGCGCCGGCCCTCCCCTCCGCCGAGCGCGCAGACCTCCCGCACCCGCGGGAGGTCTTTTTGTTGCTCCCAGAAAGGATCCTGATGACGTTCCAGGTCTTCGACACGACGTTGCGCGACGGCGCCCAGCGCGAAGGGCTCACCTACTCGGTGGTCGACAAGCTGGCGGTGGCCCGGTTGCTCGACGAGTTCGGCGTCGGCTTCATCGAGGGCGGCTGGCCGGGCGCGGTGCCCAAGGACACCGAGTTCTTCCGGCGGGCGCGCAGCGAACTCAACCTGCGGCACGCCGTGCTGGTCGCGTTCGGCGCCACCCGCAAGGCCGGCGTCGCGGTCACCGACGACCCCCAGGTACGCGGCCTGCTGGACGCGCAGACCCCGGCGGTGGCGCTGGTCGCCAAGGCCGACATCCGGCACGTCGAGCGCGCGTTGCGCACCACCGGCGCGGAGAACCTGGCGATGATCCACGACACGGTCACCCACCTCGTGCGCGAGGGCCGCCGGGTCTTCGTCGACGGCGAACACTTCTTCGACGGCTACCGCCACGACCCGGCGTACGGAGCGGCCGTGGTGCAGACCGCGCTGGCCGCCGGCGCCGAGCGGATGGTGCTCTGCGACACCAACGGAGGCATGCTGCCTTCCCAGGTGACCGCCGCGATCGTCGACCTGACCCAACGGCTCGGGGTCGACGCCGGGCTGCTCGGCATGCACGCGCAGAACGACACCGCCTGCGCGGTCGCCAACACGATCGCCGCCGTGGAGGCGGGCGTCCGCCACGTCCAGGGCACCGCCAACGGGTACGGCGAACGCCCCGGTAACGCCGACCTCTTCGCGGTGGTCGCCAACCTCCAACTCAAGCTGGGCATGCCGGTCCTACCGGAGGGCTGCCTGGAACAGATGGTGCGGGTCTCGCACGCCATCGCCGAGATCGCCAACATCGCCCCCGACACCCACCAGGCGTACGCCGGGGCCGCTGCTTTCGCTCACAAGGCGGGGCTGCACGCGAGCGCGATCAAGGTCGACCCGTTGCTCTACAACCACGTGGACCCGTCGGTGGTGGGCAACGACATGCGGATCCTGGTGACCGAGATGGCCGGCCGGGCCAGCGTCGAGCTCAAGAGCCGTGAGCTGGGCCTGGATCTGGCCGGCCGTCCGGAGGCCCTGACCCGGGTCACCAACCGGGTCAAGGAGTTGGAGGCGGGCGGCTGGTCCTTCGAGGCCGCGGACGCCTCCTTCGAGCTGCTGGTCCGCTCCGAGCTGCCGGAGGGCCGGCCGGCCCGGCCGTTCACCCTGGAGTCGTACCGGGTGCTGGTCGAGCACCGCGAGGACGGCGCGGTCGTCTCCGAGGCGACCGTCAAGATCCGGGTACGCGGCGAGCGGGTGATCGCGACCGCCGAGGGCAACGGCCCGGTCAACGCCCTGGACGAGGCGTTGCGAGTGGGGCTGACGCGGCACTACCCGCAACTGCGCGACTTCGAGCTGGCCGACTACAAGGTGCGCATCCTGGAGGGCAGTCACGGCACCGGCGCGGTCACCCGGGTGCTGCTGGAGACCGCCGACGGCAACGGCCGGGACTGGACCACCGTGGGCGTGCACCACAACGTGGTCGAGGCCAGCTGGCACGCCCTCGTGGACGCCCTCACCTACGGCCTGGCCCCCACCACCGTCTGACCCACGCCGGCCCCCCCGGGTCGCGGGTGGGCGGTCAGGGGGTGGGGAGGGTGAGGGTGGCCAGCACGGGTCGGTGGTCGGTGGCGGGGAGGGTGAGCACCGTGACGGAGCGGACCGCGATACGGCGATCCACCAGCACGTGGTCGATGGTGACCGGCGGGATGAGGTCGCCGTCGTACGGGCCCCAGGTGCCGGTCAGCCCCTCCCCGGAGGCGTCCGCGGCGTCGACGTAGCCGGTGCGCAGCAGGGCTCGCAGCGGGCTGTGGTCGAGGGTGGCGTTGAAGTCCCCGGCGAGGATCCGCAGGCCACCGTCCGGGGTGGCCGGTGGCTGCGCGGCCAGGTCGGTACGCCAGGCGTCGACCTGGTCCAGCGCGTACGGCGCCGAGGGGTGGGCCGACTCGACGCGGACCGGGGGCGCGCCGGGCACGACCAGCGTGCCGTACGCCTGACTGAAGCCCCACCCTTCGAGGTTGTGCCGGATGCCGGCGTCGGTGATCGGCCACCGCGAGTAGAGCCCGGACCCGGGCGTGCCGATCTGCGGGTTGAGCTGTCGGTGGGGCAGCAGTTGGTCGAGGCCGAGTTGGTCCAGGGCGGCCTGCGCGTCCGGGGTGAACTCCTGCACGGTGAGCACGTCCACCCGATGCTGCCGGACCAGTTCGACCAGCGTCCGCGGGTCGGCGGAGCCGGCGAGCAGGTTGGCGGTGAGCACCCGCACGGTCGGCCCACCCGCCGCCGGCTGCGGGGCGGCCAGTGCCCGGGGTGCGACCACGCCGAGCAGCGCCACCGCGGTCAGCGCCGCGATCGCCGCCGGCCACCAGCGCCGCAGCGCGAGGGTGAGGGCCAGGGCCAGCACACTCCAGCCCGCGACGTACGGGGTGAAGGCGAGCGCCTGCACCAGCGGCCCCCGGTCCAGGCCGGCCAGCCGGGCGGCGGCCCAGGCGGTCGTTGGGACGACCACCAACCAGCAGAGCACCGTGCCGAGCCGGTCGGCGCGGCGTCGGGTCGGACCGGGGGGAGCGTCGACGATCACGGCGGTCAGCCTAGCGGAATTCGTCGCGCCATTTCGTGAACGGTTATCCGCTCACATTTCACAATTATCTGACGGCTGGCCGGCAGCGGCCTAAGGCCAGGTCAACTATTGACGCTCGGCTTTTTACGATGCTACGTTCCACCTGGCCTAAACGACGCAACTCTGAGTAGTAAGCCCAGCTCAGGCCGGATCTCGATCGTTGAGAAATCAACCTCACCAGGTGCGCGTGAGAGACCTTTTTCCGGTCCCATTGTCGTCGTCCACTTATTTATAGGCAGTCATCCGTCCCGCCCCGCGGGTCGGCCGAATCCGCACGGTCACACAAGGGGGACCTGTCATGAAAACATCTTTCCGACGCAAGGCGGCAGCGATTACGTTCGCCGTTCTGGCGCTCAGCCTGGCCGGTGGGGGCATCGCCGTCGCACAGCCGTCGGCGAAGGCGCCGCAGGAGGCCGTCCAGCCGGCTGCGCGCGGCACGAACGCCCAGCCGCCGGTGACGGCGGAATCCACCCGCAAGGCCCGCGCCGCGCTGAAGGCCAACTCGACGCTCATCGCGACCACCAGCATCGTCGTCGTCAACGCCAACGGCACCAAGGTGCGCGGCGTCGGCACCGTGATCAAGTACGGCCCCGGCCAGTACGAGGTCCAGGTCGGTTACACCGTCACCGCTGGTGTCTTCGTGGCCACCCTCGGCCGCGGTGACGCCTGCTGCGTCCCTGCGGGCGGCGAGATCTCGGTCGCACCGCGGCTGAGCACACCGAACGCGGTCTTCATCCAGACCCGCAACTCGGCCGGTACCCCGGTCGACCTGGGCTTCCACCTGGTCATCCACACCGCCTGACGGCACGGGTGCCGGCCCCACGCGGGGCCGGCACCCGGTTCGTCCTGCAGCCGCCGGTTCATGGCGATGGTCAACTCCAGATCACCGACATCGGGGCATCCCCGCACCGGGACACCGCGACATCGCCGACACCGAGTCGATCAACAGCGACCGCCACCGGTCGGGGCGGACGGCGTCCGGTCTGCGGCAGGTCGCGTGGCTCATGCCATCCCGGGATGTTGTCCCCCGACCGGGCAGTTCATCCCGACCCCGCCCACCTCGGAGGCTTCGGCGCCGATAATCCGACGTTTGCCGGGCTGCCGCCCGGGAAGCAAGCACCGTGACGGACATCTCGGACACCCTGGCCAGCATGCCCAGCTCGGTCGATCCCGAGCCGACCGGCGTCGAGCTGGAACAGACCCTCTTCGAGGTCAAACGCGTGATCGTGGGGCAGGATCGGCTCGTCGAGCGCCTGCTCACCGCCCTGGTCGCCAATGGCCACTGCCTCCTGGAGGGGGTCCCCGGCGTGGCCAAGACGCTGGCCGCGCAGACCCTCGCCACCGTGGTCGGCGGCACCTTCTCCCGGATCCAGTTCACTCCGGACCTGGTTCCCTCGGACATCGTCGGCACCCGGATCTACCGGGCCTCCAAGGAGACCTTCGACATCGAGCTCGGCCCGATCATGGCCAACCTGGTGCTGGCCGACGAGATCAACCGAGCCCCGGCCAAGGTCCAGTCGGCGCTGCTGGAGGCGATGGCCGAGCGGCAGGTCTCCATCGGCGGGCGCAGCTGGCCGGTCCCGGCGCCGTTCCTGGTGCTGGCCACCCAGAACCCGATCGAATCCGAGGGGGTCTACCAGCTCCCGGAGGCGCAGCGGGACCGGTTCCTGATGAAGGTGGTGGTGGACTACCCGAGCGACGCCGACGAACTGGCCATCCTCTACCGGATGAGCACCGACCGGCCGAGCCCGCGCCGGGTGCTCGACGCGCAACGGCTGCTGGACCTCCAGGCCCGGGCGGAGCGGGTCTTCGTCCACCACGCGTTGGCCGAGTACGTGGTCCGGCTCATCCTCGCCACCCGTGATCCGGGCCGGTTCGGGTTGCAGGAGCTCGCGCCGCTGCTCGCGTACGGGGCCAGTCCACGCGCCACCCTCGGCCTCGTCGCGGCCTCCCGGGCACAGGCACTGCTGCGTGGGCGGGAGTACGTGATGCCCGAGGACGTCCGTGAACTGGCCGTGGACGTCCTCGCCCACCGGCTGGTGCTCTCCTTCGACGCCGTGGCCGACGGCGTGTCGGCCGAGACCGTGGTCCGCCGGCTGGTGGAGGCGGTGCCACCGCCCCGGCTGGCCACCGGGCATCCGCAGCAGACCCAGGATCTGGCCGCGGCATGAGGCGCGCGAGCACCACGCCGGTCGCTGTGCCGGCGGACCCCGGTCTGGCCGAACTGGCTCCGGACCAGCGGCTGCGCCGCCTGGAGCTGACCGTCACCCGCCGGCTGAACGGCCTGCTGCACGGCCAGTACCGCGGCCTGCTGCCCGGGCCGGGCAGCGAACCCGCCGGCAGTCGGGAGTACCGGCCGGGCGAGGACGAGGTCCGCCGGATGGACTGGGCGGTGACGGCCCGAACCGCCGTGCCGCACGTCCGGCAGGTCGACGCCGACCGTGAACTGACCACCTGGCTGTTGGTCGACGCCAGCGCCAGCATGGAGTTCGGCACCGCCGACCTGGACAAACGGGAGTTGGCGGTCGCCGCGGTCGCTGCGATCGGCTTCCTGACCGCCGGTGTCGGCAACCGGCTCGGTGCTCAGGTGCTGCGCGCCGACGGGGTACGCCGCTTTCCGGCCCGCACTGGGCGTACCCATCTGCTCGGTCTGCTCCGCGCGCTACTGGCCGCCCCGCGCGCCACCGGGCCCGGCGACCGGCCCGGGCGGATGCCGTCGGTGGGGGTGTCGGTGCCGGTCGGGCCGCCGGAGCTGACCGACGGGCTCGCCGCGCTGCACCGGGTCGCCAACCGACGCGGTCTGGTCGTGGTGGTCTCCGACTTCCTCGACGGCCTGCCCGACGACCCCGGTGAGCCGCCGCCCTGGGAACGGACCCTGCGCCGGCTGGCCGCCCGGCACCAGGTGCTGGCGATCGAGGTGACCGACCCGCGTGAGCTGGAGCTGCCGGACGTCGGCCTGATCACCCTGGTCGACCCGGAGACCGGCCGTCGCCGGGAGGTGTGCACATCGGACCGTCGGCTGCGGGAGCGGTACGCCGAGGCCGCAGCCGCCCAGCGTGACCAGGTCCACCAGGCGCTGCGCCGCAGTGCGGCCACCCACCTGGCGCTGCGCACCGACCGGGACTGGAGTGCGGACATCGTCCGGCACGTGCACGCCCAGCGCCGGCTGGCCGCCGCGCCGGCCGGTGTCGCCCGGGGAGGTGCCGCGTGATCTGGCAGTCGCCGCTGCGACTCTGGCTGCTGCTCGGCGTGCTCGCCCTGGTCGTCGCGTACCTGGTGATGCAGCGCAGACGCAGCCGGTACGCGGTCCGCTTCACCAACCTGCGACTGCTGGACCGGGTGGCGCCGGAGCGGCCGGCCTGGCGCCGGCACGTACCGGCCGGGCTGTTCCTGGCCATGCTGGCGCTGCTGGTGGTCGGCTTCGCCCGGCCCACCGCCGAGGTCCAGGTGCCCCGGGAACGGGCGACGGTGATGGTGGCCGTCGACGTGTCCACCTCCATGCTCGCCACCGACGTGGAGCCGGACCGGCTGGCCGCGGCCAAGCAGGCGGCCCGGCGCTTCGTCGAGGGTCTGCCCGACGAGTTCAACGTGGGTCTGGTCGCGTTCGCCGGCAGCGCGGCCGTGCTGGTGCCACCCGGCACCGACCGGGACGCCCTGGAGGACGGGATCGGCCGGCTCGCCGAGGGGGTGACCGGGGTACAGGGCACCGCCATCGGCGAGGCCATCAACACCTCGCTCGGTGCGGTCAAGGGCTTGGACAGCCAGGCCGCGAAGGAGCCGCCGCCGGCCCGGATCATCCTGCTCTCCGACGGGGCGAACACCTCCGGGATGGATCCGATGGAGGCGGCGGCGGACGCGGTGGCGGCGGAGGTGCCGGTGCACGCCATCTCCTTCGGCACCCCGTCCGGGTTCGTGGACCGGGGCGGGCGGCCGATCCAGGTGCCGGTCGACGGGCAGACCCTCAAGGCGGTCGCCGACGAGACCGGCGGCATGTTCCACGAGGCCAGCACCACCGAAGAGCTGCGCGCCGTCTACGACGACATCGGCAGCTCGGTCGGCTACCGCACCGAGCGGCAGGACGTCTCGGCCCGGTTCATCGGCCTCGGCCTGGTCTTCGCGATGGGCGCCGCCGCCGGCTCGATGCGCTGGTTCTCCCGGCTGCCCTGACCTCGCCGCGCAACGGACTTCGACCGGAAGGAGTACGCATGGCAGTGCAGACCGGACTGGGCGAACCGCGCGGTCCCTGGTTCATCTCGCCGGAGCTCGACCCGGACGGGCGCGGGTGGTGGGACGCGCCCGGTTCCGGCCGGGAGCCTGGCGGGCGGCGGCCGGGCCGCCTGCTCGCCGCGCTGGCGGTGGTGGCGCTCTCCGCCGTCTCCGGGGCCGTGGCCGGTGGCGTGGTGGCCAGCCGGGACGGCGTCCCGGGCGAGGCCGCGGCGTCCGCCGCCCCGGTGCCGGCGGAGTTGGTCACCGCCGCCCAGCGAACCGTGCCCGGAGTGGTGTCGGTGCTCGCTGGCGCGAACGGCGGCTCCGCGACCGGCTCCGGCTTCGCTGTGGACGACGAGCAGCACCTGATCACCAACGACCACATCCTGGCCAAGGGCGGTGGCGGACCGGTGACGGTGGAGCTGCCCGACGGCCGCCGGTTCGCCGCCGAGGTGGTCGGCCGGGAACCGCGCAGCGACCTGGCGGTGCTGAAGGTGCCACCGTCGGCCGGGCTCGCCCCGTTGCCGCTGGCCAAGCCGGGGGCGACCCGGGTCGGTGAGCCGGTGCTCGCGGTGGGCTCGCCGCTCGGTCTGTCCGGGACGGTCACCGCGGGCATCGTCAGTGCGTTGGACCGTCAGGTGCGGTTGGGCAACAACCGGCACAGCGCGGTGCAGACCGACGCCTCCATCAATCCCGGTAACTCGGGCGGGCCGCTGGTCAACGCCCGCGGTGAGGTGGTCGGGGTGAACACCGCGATCGCCACCATCGACGGCAATGGATCAATCGGCATCGGTTTCGCCATCCCGATCGAGCAGGTGCAGCAGACCGCCGACACGATCATCGGCAAGGGCGGCTGAGCTGCACGGACTGCCCGGAGGTGGCCGCTGGGATCACGGGCAGTGTCGGATATCCGGCCGGAGAGCATCGGGCCATGGAAATATTACGCTCGGTATGGATACTGGCGGAGGTGGAGCGTCCTCTTCTCACGGTCCTCCTGCTGGTGGGCCTGGTCATCGGATGTGCAGTGGGGTCGGCGTACACCCGCGCGCGGCGTGGGTGGAGCGATTACCAGACCGTCAAGAAATCGGTGCCGGGTGCCCGCCGTGGCGCCTGGCTGCTGATCCGCGGGGTCGCCGTGAAGGCCGCGGTGATCGGGCTGCTGCTCTTCGGCGCGGTGGCGTACGCCGCGGTCGGCTCGGACGAGGAGACCGCAGGCCCGGCGCCCAGCCCGTCAGCGACGCAGAGTGAACCGCCGCACCGCTGACCCCGGGAACACCGGTGGGGGTTAGCCTCGGGGCGTGGACGACGGACTGCGGGTGACCGACCGGTGGGTCGTCCCTGCCGGGGAGCTGCGGGAGCGCTTCTCCCGTTCGTCCGGGCCGGGTGGGCAGGGCGTGAACACCGCCGACTCCCGGGTGGAGTTGAGCTACGACCTGGCCAACTCTCCGGCCGTGCCCGAGTCGGTCCGGTCGCGGGCGCTGGCCCGGCTGGCCAACCGCCTGGTGGACGGGGTGCTGACGATCGCCGCCAGTGAGCACCGGGCGCAGCTGGCCAATCGGGAGGCCGCCCGCGAGCGGATGCTCGCGTTGTTGCGGGAGGCCGCGTCGCCCCCGCCACCGCCGCGCCGGCCGACCCGTCCGTCCCGGGGCGCCAAGGAGCGCCGGCTGGCCGAGAAGAAGCGTCAGTCCCAGCGCAAGCGCGACCGCCGGACCGACGGCGAGTAACGACCAACAACTCATCTCCAGTCCGAGCGGGAGCCTCTTTGGCTATCGGGTGACAGAATCTGGAATCTGTCAGTCAAAGGATGTACGCTGGCCGGGCAACCCAGGTGAGAGGAACACCCCATGGACACCCGCAACCTCGGCACCACCGGCCCGACCGTCTCCGCCCTCGGGCTCGGCCTGATGGGCATGTCGGACCTCTACGGCGCCGCCGACGAGGCCGAGAGCATCGCCACCATCCACGCCGCACTGGACGCCGGCATCACCCTCCTGGACACCGGCGACTTCTACGGCATGGGTCACAACGAGCTGCTGCTGCGCGACGCGCTGCGCGGCCGCAACCGCGACAACGCCGTGATCAGCGTCAAGTTCGGCGCCCTGCGCGACGCCGACGGCGGCTGGAACGGCATCGACGTCCGACCCGCCGCGATCAAGAACTTCCTGGCGTACACCCTGCGCCGTCTCGGCACCGACCACGTCGACATCTACCGCCCGGCCCGGCTCTCCCCGGACGTGCCGGTGGAGGACGTGGTGGGCACCCTGGCCGAGCTGGTCAAGGCCGGCCACATCCGGCACATCGGTCTGTCCGAGGTGAGCGCGGAGACGCTGCGCCGGGCGCACGCCGTGCACCCGATCACCGACCTCCAGATCGAGTACTCGCTGATCTCCCGCAACCCGGAGTCCGAGATCCTGCCGACGGCCCACGAGCTGGGCGTCGGGATCACCGCCTACGGGGTGCTGTCCCGCGGCCTGATCAGCGGCCACTGGACGGCACGGCGGGAGACCGCCGGCACCGACTTCCGGAGCCACCTGCCCCGGTTCTCCGGCGCCAACCTCGACCGCAACCTGGCCCTGGTGGACGCCCTGCGCGCCATCGCCGAGGCCCGGGGGGTCACCGTGGCGCAGATCGCCATCGCCTGGGTGCTCGCCCGGGGCGAGAGCATCGTGCCCCTGATCGGTGCCCGCAGCCGGGACCGGCTCACCGAGGCCCTGGGCGCTGCGGCGGTCACCCTGACCGACGCGGACCTGGCCGCGATCGAGGCCGCCGTCCCGGCCGGCGCAGCAGCCGGCACGCGCTACGACGAGGCGCAGATGGCGTTCCTGGACAGCGAGCGGGCATGACCGCCCGGCCGTGGCGCGACCGCCGGCCGGGGGCCGCGCCACGGCCGTCCGCGCGGTCAGGGAGGCTGGGGTGATGAGCGACGCCACCGCCCTGACGGCCGACCGCATCCTCGACACCGCCGAGGAGGTGCTGCGCCGGTACGGGCCGGCCAAGGCCACCGTGCTGGACGTCGCCCGCGCGCTGGGCGTGAGCCACGGCAGCGTCTACCGGCACTTCGCCAGCAAGGCCGCGCTGCGCGAGGCGGTCGCCGACCGCTGGTTGGCCCGGGTCTCCACCCCGCTGATCGAGGTTGCCACCGGGCCCGGCCCGGCCCCGCAACGGCTGCGCCGCTGGCTGGCCGAGCTGAGCGGCACCAAGCGCCGGATTGCCCGGGAGGACCCCGAGCTGTTCACCAACTTCCACCAGCTCGCCACCCTCTCCGAGGGCGTGGTCGCCAACCATTTGGAGGTCCTCGCCGGTCAGCTCAGCCTGATCGTCGCAGACGGGGTGGCGGCCGGCGAGTTCAGCGTGCCCGACCCGGCGGTGGCCGGCCGGGCGCTGTTGCAGGCCACCGCCCGGTTCCACCATCCCGCCCACCGCGCCGAGTGGAGCGAGCCGGGCCTCGACGACGACCTGGCGGCGGTCGTCGCGCTGCTCATCGACGGTCTGCGTACCCGCCCGGCGAGCTGACCTGGCCGACCCCGGTCAGGCGGGAACGGCCGCGAGCAGCCGGTCGCGCAGCACGGCGGCCCGGTCGGTGAACCCGCGCTGCGCGGCGGCGTACTCCGCCCGGCCCTCCGGCGTCTCCACCCGTACCGGGGGGCAACCAAGCGCCGCCAGGTCGTACGGGCTGGCCCGCATGTCCAGCGTGCGGATCTCCCGGGCCAGCGCGAAGGCGTCGGCCACCAGCTCCGAGCTGACCAACGGGGAGAGCTTGTACGCCCACTTGTACAGACCATGCGTATCATCATCCCAGGCAACTTCGAGGGAGGGAACGCAGGGATGGACGTCGTCATCTACGCACGGCTCAGCCTGGACAAGCTGGGTAACGAGCTGGGCGTTGATCGGCAGCTCGAAGCTTGCCGGGAGTTGGCAGCTCGTCAGGGCTGGACCGTGACGCGGGAGCTGATCGACAACAGCATCAGCGCCACGACCGGCCGTGTCCGGCCGGCGTTCGAGAAGCTGCTCACCCTGAGCCCGAAGCCTGATGCCATCATCGTCTGGCATCTCGACCGGCTCGTCCGCCTCACCCGTGAGCTGGACCGGGTGATCAGCTACGGCGTACCCGTCCACGCCGTGACCGCAGGGATGCTGGACCTGAGCAACCCGACAGGCATCCTGATGGCCAACGTGGTCACCGCGTTCTCTCAGTTCGAGGGCCAGCAGAAGGCTGCTCGTCAGCGCCTCGCAGCCACGCAGCGCGCTTCCCAGGGCCGGCCCTGGTGGTCGGCTCGACCCTTCGGATACGAGCGTGACGGATCGCCTCGTGCTGGCGAAGCCGACGCCGTTCAGCGTGCGTACCAGGATCTGCTGGCGGGGCGCTCCCTGTTGTCGATCGCTGACGAGTGGAACCGCCAGGGCATGCTCACCACCAGGGGGAGGAGTTGGATGGGCGCGACTGTTCGTCAGCTCCTCATGTCTGCCAGGAACTGCGCTATCCGTACGTACGCAGGGGGTGAGGTCGGCCCTGGGAACTGGGATGCCTTGGTGCCCGAGGAGATCTACCGTTCCGCTGTCCGTGTGCTCAACTCCCCTGCCCGCAAGACTGGTGGTGGCGGTCCCCGTCGCAGCCTGCTGACGGGTGTCGCTACCTGCGCCAAGTGCGGTGGCCCCATCCGCACGGCACGGCGTGGACGGAAGGGCGAGCAGGGTAGCTACGCCGTGTACGAGTGCAAGCTCAAGCACTGCGTATCCCACCGTCAGGACGAGGCTGACACCATGGTCAGCGAGCGTGTGATCCGGTTCCTGACCGCTCCCCAGTTCGCGGAAGCGTTCGAGCAGAGCGAGGATGACCTGCCTGTTCAGCAGATGAGAGACGAACTGGGGAGCCTGCGGTCACGGCTCGATGATCTGGCCACCGACTACGCTGCCGGGCTCGTTACGCGATCGCAGTTCCTGACTGCATCCCAGACCATGCGCAGTCGGGTGGATGAGTTGGAGGATCAGCTATCCCAACTGGGGAGTGACAGCGCGGTCAAGGGCATCACCGGGATGACGGACGAGCAGGTACGCCGTCACTGGGATGGGTTGGATGTAGACCGCAGGCGGTCCCTGATCCTCGCGGTTGTCGTGAGCTGTCGTCTCCGCCAGAAGGGGCGTGGCGTCCGCCGCACCGATGAGCGGCATGTCGATGTGTTGTTCAGGGCGGGCGACCCCGCGAAGGTGGCAAGCATCTGACACAGGGGAGGAACCGAACCGGGGAGAGGGCCCCGAAGGGGCCCATCTTCGGACTCCGGTGTTCGTGCTCTACGCCGGTGGATGGGTCGATGTCGACTACGTTGCGGCAGGCTCGGATGCGGTGGTGAGCGAACATGTTGAGTTGGACGACGTCGAGCAGTTCCGCGCCGTGCTGGACCGTGTGGTCGCCCACTTGACAAGCGCCTTAACGGCTGCGGCCACGCCGAGGCGGGCGTCTGTTGATGCCAGGGTCGGTTACGGCAGCCGATCCGGTGGTGTCGGCCCAGTTCAAGGGGGACGCCCCGTCTGATCGACCCGGAAACCGGGGCAAGATGACAGCTGCTAACACATGGCGGTGCGGGTGAGGCCCTTCAGGGGGTCATACTCCCACCCGTGCCGCTGGCTCCGCTGGGTCGAGCAAGGCCGCGCAGACATCGATCAGTCGGGAACGCAGATGGCCGGCACGCTGCGAGAACTCGCGCTGCCGCGCGACGTACTCGGCCTTGCCCTCAGGAGTCTCGATGGCTACTGCCGGTTCCCCGTACGAGGAGAAGTCGTACGGGGATGCCTGCATGTCGAGTAGCCGGATGTCCCTCGCCAACTCGAAGCAGTCGAGCGCCAGGTCCCCTGGAACCGCAGGCCCCAGCTTGGTCGCCCACTTGTGGCAGTCCATCGAGGCGTGCAAGCAGCCTGGCTGGTCAAGCTCTACCTGGCTCTCCCTGGTGGGTTGGAGCCGGTTGAGGCTGACTGCGTCCGGGGTGAAGAACCGGAACGCGTCGAAGTGTGTGCAGCGGATCTGGTGGGACTCGACTACCGCGTCAGTGCCCTCTTGCCCAAGTCGCAGGGGGAGGGGATGCCGATGCTCACGTTGGCGGTACACCATCGCCCACTCATGCAGGCCGAAGCAGCCAGTGAAGGCTGGCCGCGATGCGATCGCGGAGAGCAGCCGATGGATGAAGCGTACCGACTCTGCCCGGTCGACCCTGAGCGCTGCGACGTCGAGGCTCACGACTCCGTTCGCGTTCGTGGCGTACCAACGCCACTGCTGATGTGGAGCAGAGCCGTTCGGTCCGGGCTCCAAGGAGATGCCTACGCCGGGGTGCCACCGCCGCAGCACAGAGGGCCTGGTGCCGTAGTAGTCGTACAAGAAGTCATCGATCGCATGGCGTTCCCTCGTTGCCTTGCGAGCACGGTGGCCTGCGGTGAGGGAGTCGGCGCGCTTCTCGTGAGCTTCCAACAGGGGAAGCCAGGTTGTGGCTGGGAGGCTGGTCACCGGTTCGGGCCCTTGTTGTCCGCTTCGTACCGCTTGCATACCAGCCGGTGCGAGTAGTAGGTGAACAGGAAGTCGTTCACCGGGTGCCGCTCACCCCGGCGTCGGCGGGCCAGGTGCGGGGTCAGCCAGACGTCCACCCGCTCCTCGTGGGCCCGGCGGCGGGCCTGCCAGGCCGCCACGTCGAGCACGGCGGGGGCGAGGGCGGCGGTCACGGACCCCAGGGTACGACCGCCGCCCGTCCGCCGATCAGGGCATGTCCACCCGCACGCCGGCGGAGAACACCCCGCTGCGCAGCTCCAACTGCCGGGGCGGGTCCCGACCGTCGACGGTGAAGACCAGCGGGAGCACCACCCGGCTGCCCGCGGCCATCGGGTCGGCGAAGACGTCCCGACCCAGGTTGGCCGCCCTGGTGGCCGACTCGTCGGTGCTCACCCAGCGTCCCCCGGGCAGGTAGGCCCGTTGCAGCTGACCGTGCCAGGGCTGGTGGTCGCCCGTGACGTTGCGCACGCCCACGGTGGCCTGGCAGCGTCGACCGGCGGCCGGAGCCGCACCGCCCCCGTCAGCCGGCCGGGCGGCCCCGGCCGAGCCGCAGGACATCCCGTACACGGTGAACTCGAACGCCGACTCGCGTAGCGGCACACCAACCGGCCCGGAGACCCCGGTGCCCATCCACGCGCCGCTGGTCGGCTGTTTCTCGGTGTCGATCGCCGCGACCCGCTGGGTCGCCGTCCACCCCGCCGCGCCGATCACCCCGGCCAGCACCGCCACGGCCACGCCCACCAGCAACCAGACCGGCGGGGTACGCCGGCGCTTCGCCGGGCTGGGTGCGGCCGGGCGCGGGTAGATCGTTCCCCGTCCAGCGTCTGGCCCGCCGTCGGTGGCCAGGGCGGCGGCCGTCACCCGACGCCCGCGCCGCCGTCGCCACACCCAGACCAGACCGGCGCTGAGCAGCAGCAGGATGGCCGCTCCCGCCAGCAGCACCGGGATCCGCTGCCAGGGCGGTGTCTCGGTGACCTTGGCCGGGGGTGGCGCTGCCGCCTGCCAGGTGGCCGTGCCGCAGTCGTACGGCCGGCTGCCGTCGCTGGTGAACGCGCAGGCCGGCGCGGTCAGCGGCTGGCCGGGCGCGGTCGCGGTGAGCGCGGTGCCCAGCGTGGTGGTGCTGTGCGCGGGCAGCCTCAACCGCCAGGTCACCTCTGCGGCGGACCCGCCGGCCCGGGTGGACCGGCCGCCGGCGCTGATCGAGGTGGCCGAGGAGCCGGGTGGCAGCTCCTGGCGCACGGTGGTGTCGACCGGCGAGTTGCCCACGTTGCGCACGTGGATCCGGTACCGCGGTGCCGGGCTGCTCTCCGGGGCGACCGCCACCGTGACCGGTGGCGGCGGCGTCGACGCCGGTACCCGGGCGGGTGGCGCCACCGCCGGTGGGGCTGAGGGTGGTGTTGGTTCCGCGGTCGCCGTGGGCGCCCGCGCGGCCACCGCCACCGGTGGCGGCGTGCTGGTGACCGGTGGCAGCGTGGCCGCCACCGAACTGGGCGTGGCCGCCGCCGTCGGTCGTGGCGTGGCTGTCGGTGGTTGTGGCGTGACGGCCGGTGGTCGTGGCGTGGCCGCCGCCTCCGGAGCCGCCGCCGGCAGGGCCGGCACGGCGGCGAGGATGCCGAGGCAGTGCACGAACACTGCGAGGGCTCTGTGGTGTCGTGTCGATGCAGGCATACGAACGAACCTCCGGAGCCGACGCTAGGGGCGGGCTCCCTCCGTGCGGGTACGAAGTCGGGAAGTCCGCCCCGACCGTTGCGGCCTCGGGTAAGGTGCCCCGCCCTGACGGGTTGAGCACACCCGGCAGCCGGTCCTGGCCGGCAGGCCCGTCGACGGGGCTAGATTGGCCAGGTGCGTATCGCTCGTTTCGCTCATGCCAAGGGAATGTCGTTCGGGGTCGTCGAGGGCGAGGCGGAGGCTGGGCTGCAGGGCCTGACCATCGCCGAGATCGAGGGTCATCCGTTCGGCCAACTGTCCTTCAGTGGGGCCCGCTGGGCCCTCTCCGACGTCCGGCTGCTCTCGCCGATCCTGCCCAGCAAGGTGGTCTGCGTGGGTCGCAACTACGCCGAGCACGCCGCCGAGCACGGCAGCGAGGTGCCCAAGGAGCCGTTGCTCTTCCTCAAGCCGTCCACCTCGGTGATCGGTCCCCGGGACGCCATCCGGCTGCCGATCTTCTCCAAGCAGGTCGAACACGAGGCGGAACTGGCGGTGGTGATCGGCGCGCCGGGGGCGCGCCGGGCCGACCGGGCCGCCGCCGAGCGCGCGATCTTCGGCTACACCTGCGCCAACGACGTCACCGCCCGGGACCTCCAGCGCTCGGACGGGCAGTGGACCCGGGCCAAGGGCTTCGACTCGTTCTGCCCGATCGGTCCGTGGATCACCACCGGCCTGGACGTCTCCGACCTGGAGATCCGGTGTGAGGTGGGCCGCAACCCGGAGGAGATGGAGGTACGCCAGCTCGGCCGGACGAAGGACATGGTCTTCGACGTGCCGGGCCTGGTGTCGTACATCTCGCATGTGATGACTCTGCTGCCCGGCGACGTGGTGCTCACCGGCACCCCGGCGGGGGTTAGCCCGCTCGTCGAGGGGGATACCGTCACCGTGCGGATCGAGGGCATCGGCGAACTCAGCAACACCGTGGTCCCCGTCGCCTGATCCGCGCGATGCCCCTGTTTCCACAGCTCACGCGTGGTTCGGGGGGATCGGATTTGGCCTGCCGGCACGGGGAGGGTAATGTTCACTCCCGGCGCCGCAAGGGGCCAATGGGGTATGGGGTAATTGGCAGCCCGACTGATTCTGGTTCAGTTAGTCTAGGTTCGAGTCCTGGTACCCCAGCGCAGCTGGGATTCGCGAGAATCCCGGATCGCTGGATTCTGACGGAGTTCGACTCCGCCCCTTCGGGGGCGGAGAGTGGTCTCTGGTAGAGTGCAGCTCCTCCGCCCGAGAGGGCTGAGGAGCAGAATTAGTTCTGGCCCCGTCGTCTAGTGGCCCAGGACGCCGCCCTCTCAAGGCGGTAGCGCCGGTTCGAATCCGGTCGGGGCTACATCTGTGCACAGCCCGTCTCACCTGGTGAGGCGGGCTGTTTCGTGTCCAGCGGAGTGCGCCGGCCGCCCCGCACCCCGGGCTCACCCCCGGGTGCGGTGCCGCTAGACTACAGCCGCACCGCCCGCGAGGGCGGTGAAGCAGGAAAGTTCTGGCCCCGTCGTCTAGTGGCCCAGGACGCCGCCCTCTCAAGGCGGTAGCGCCGGTTCGAATCCGGTCGGGGCTACATACCAAAGGCTCGTCTCGCGCAGCGAGACGAGCCTTTCCCGTCCCACCCCCACCTACCCGCGTTGATCATGAAGTTTGCGGTGCGACACGCCGGTGCCGGTGACGCCAACTTCATGATCAACGCGTCGGTCAGAGGCCGGAGAGGCGTTGGCCGGCTCGCACTACCGCCATGGCGTGACGTTCGCCGGGGCGGCGGCCGAGGCGCTCGATCGGGCCGGAGATGCTGACCGAGGCGATCACCCGGCCGGTGCGGTCGCGGATCGGGGCGGAGACGCTCGCCACACCGGCCTCACGCTCGGCGACGCTCTGCGCCCAGCCGCGGCGGCGTACCTCGGCAAGGGTGCGGCCGGTGAACTTGCTGCGCGGCAGCAGCGGCATCACCGCCTCCGGCGGCTCCCAGGCGAGCAGGATCTGAGCCGCCGAACCGGCGGTCATCGGCAGCACCGAGCCGACCGGAACGGTGTCCCGCAGGCCGCTGGCGCGCTCCGCCGCCGCCACGCAGATCCGCTCGTCGGCGCGGCGCAGGTACAGCTGTGCGCTCTCGCCGGTGGCGTCGCGCAGCGCGGCCAGCAACGGCTCGGCGGCGGTCAGCAGGACGTCCGGCGCGGCGTTGGCCAGCTCACCCAACCGGGGGCCGGGCCGCCAGCGACCCTGGGTGTCCCGGACCAGCATCCGGTGGATCTCCAGTGCCTGTGCCAGCCGGTGTGCGGTGGCCCGGGGCAGCTTCGTACGTTCAACGAGTTCGGCCAGGCTGGCGCCGTCGACGCAGGCGGCCAGGATGACCACCGCCTTGTCGAGAACGCCGACACCGCTCATACTGTGTCCCACAAGCCGAAACTTACCTCCCAGAATTTAGGATGTCCAGATGGTGGGAGTCACTCCTGAGCCGAGGACCCTGGCCGAGAAGGTCTGGGACGCGCACGTCGTACGGTCCGCCGCTGGTGAGCCGGACCTGCTCTTCATCGACCTGCACCTGCTGCACGAGGTGACCAGCCCGCAGGCGTTCGACGGGCTGCGGCTCGCCGGGCGCCGGGTGCGCCGTACCGACCTGACGCTCGCGACCGAGGACCACAACACCCCGACCGGGTACGCCGATCCGGCGTTCCGGCTCCGCCGTGGTGACCTGCTCACCATCGCGGACCCCACGTCGCGTACGCAGATCGAGACGCTGCGCCGCAACTGCGCCGAGTTCGGCGTGCGGCTGCACCCGCTCGGCGACGACAACCAGGGCATCGTGCACGTGATCGGCCCGCAGCTCGGGCTCACCCAGCCGGGCCTGACGATCGTCTGCGGCGATTCGCACACCGCCACCCACGGCGCGTTCGGCGCGCTCGCCTTCGGCATCGGCACGAGCGAGGTGGAGCACGTGCTGGCCACCCAGACGCTGCCGCAGAGCCGGCCGAAGACCATGGCCGTGAACGTCACCGGCCGACTCGCCCCCGGGGTCACCGCCAAGGACCTGGTGCTCGCGCTGATCACGCAGGTCGGCACCGGCGGCGGTCGCGGGCACATCGTCGAGTACCGCGGTGAGGCCATCCGCTCGCTCTCCATGGAGGGGCGGATGACGATCGCCAACATGTCCATCGAGTGGGGCGCCAAGGCCGGCATGATCGCGCCGGACGAGACCACCTTCGCGTACCTCAAGGGTCGGCCGAACGCGCCGCAGGGCGCGGACTGGGACGCCGCGGTGGCGTGGTGGCGGACGCTGCCCACCGACGAGGGCGCGCGCTTCGACGCCGAGGTGACCCTGGACGCCAGCCAGATCACCCCGTTCGTCACCTGGGGCACCAACCCCGGGCAGGGCGCGCCGCTGAGCGCGCCGGTGCCGGACCCGGCGGAGTTCGCCACCGACTCGGAGCGCGCCGCGGCCCGCCGCGCGCTGGAGTACATGGACCTGCGTCCCGGCGTCCCGTTGCGCGAGCTGCCCATTGACGTGGTCTTCGTGGGTTCCTGTACCAACGGCCGGCTGGAGGACCTGCGGGCCGCCGCCGACGTGCTGCGCGGCCACAGGGTCGCCGACGGGGTCCGGATGCTCGTGGTACCCGGCTCCGCCGCCGTGCGGGAGGCCGCTGAGGCCGAGGGGCTGGACAAGGTCTTCGCCGACGCCGGCGCCGAGTGGCGGTTCGCCGGCTGCTCGATGTGCCTGGGGATGAACCCCGACACGCTGAAGCCGGGCGAGCGGTCCGCCTCCACCTCCAACCGCAACTTCGAGGGCCGTCAGGGCCGGGGTGGGCGTACCCACCTGGTTTCCCCGCCGGTCGCCGCCGCCACCGCCGTGGTTGGCCGGCTGGCCGCCCCCGCCGACCTGTAGAAGGGACCCGACCGATGGAGTCGTTCACCACCCACACCGGGACGGCCGTGCCGCTGCGCCGCTCCAACGTGGACACCGACCAGATCATCCCGGCCGTGTACCTCAAGCGGGTGACCCGGACCGGTTTCGCCGACGGGCTGTTCAGCGCTTGGCGGGAAGATCCGGCATTCGTTCTCAACGATCAAACGTATTCCGGAGCGTCGATCCTCATCGCCGGCCCGGAGTTCGGCACCGGCTCCTCCCGTGAGCACGCCGTCTGGGCCTTGCGGGACTGGGGCTTCCGCGCGGTGGTGGCCCCGCGCTTCGGCGACATCTTCCGCGGCAACGCACTCAAGGAGGGTCTGCTACCGGTCGAGTTGGAATTGAAAGCCGTCGAAGAGTTGTGGGGCCTGATCGAGGCGGATCCGAGCACCCAGATCACCGTCGACCTGACCGCCCGTCAGCTCCGGGCCGGCGATCTCACCTGGTCATTCCCACTGGACGACTTCAGCAGGTGGCGGTTGCTGGAGGGCCTGGACGACATTGGACTCACCCTTCGGCACGCCGCCGACATCGACGCCTACGAGACAGGCCGACTGCCGTTCCTGCCCTCGGTGGCATAGCCGTACGCCCCGACCGCACACTGGATTCCACCCCCATCGGGCCAACCGGTGGGGGTGAATCCGTTACGACACAAGGGCTTTTTTCTACCGAATGTTTGTGTCCCGGCAGCACAGGGCATACCGTGCGCGCAGAATGGCTCGCGTCGAGTCAGTTGCACAATCGGGAGGAAGTCGTGAACAAGGCCGAGCTCATCGAGGCGCTCGCCGTTCGCCTGGGGGACCGGAAGACGGCGACGAACGCCCTCGAGGCGGTCCTCACCGAGGTCCAGGCGGCGGTTACCAAGGGCGAGAAGGTGGCGATCACCGGATTCGGAGCATTCGAAAAGCGTGTGCGTGGCGCGCGAACAGCGCGCAACCCGCGTACCGGCGAGGCGGTGAAGGTCAAGAAGACGTCCGTGCCGACCTTCCGCCCCGGCGCTGGGTTCAAGGAGATGGTGGCCAGCGGCAAGGTGCCGAAGGCCGCGGCGGCGGCGAAGAAGACCGCCACCACCACAACCAAGGCCGCCGGCACCAAGGCGGCGGGCACCAAGGCGGCAGGCACCAAGGCAGCGGGCACCAAGGCCACCGCAGCCAAGGCGGCCACCAAGAAGACCGCCCCGGCCAAGGCGACCAAGACCGCCACGGCGACCAAGACGGCCGCCAGCAAGAAGACCGCCCCGGCCAAGGCGACCAAGAGCACCACGGCGACCAAGACGGCCGCCAGCAAGAAGACCGCCGCGGCGAAGAAGACCACCGCGGCGACCAGATCCACCGCGGCGAAGAAGACCACCGCGGCGGCGAGCAAGAGCGCGGCGGCCAAGAAGGCCCCGGCGAAGAAGGCTCCGGCTAAGAAGGCGGCCAGCAAGCGCTGATCGACCGTCACGAAAGGGCGTCCACCCGTAGGGTGGACGCCCTTTCGCCGTCACCGACCCGTTGACCGGGCCGGCCGGCACGCGCAGAATCGCCGTGCCGGCCCCCTCCGCCGGCCCGTCGACGGGAAGAGGGCGCCGGTGCGCTACCGCCTGCTGACCACCGGATCGCTCGCGCTGGGCGTCATCCTGTTCATCGACGTGCTGCGGGTCTGGCTGCCCGGCATCATCACCATCTTCGGCCAGGCCGCGTCCACTCCGGCCGAGCTGATGGGCGCGTTCGCCCTGGGCTGGTTCGTGCTCGCGCTGGCCGCACCGGCGCTGATCCGCCGCGTGGGCGTCCGCCCGGTCACCGTCGTCGCGGCCGTTGTGCTGGCTGCCGCCCGGCTTGCGCTCACCGCCACTCCCGGCGGGCGTCCGCAGCTCTGGTTGGCCACCGCCGGGCTGCTCGCCGGGCTGGTCTGGCTCGTCGGCGCCGCCGCCAGCACCGACCGGCCGGTGCCGGGGCTGGCGCTGGGGCTGGCGGTCAACGCGGCCGTACACGCGTTGCTGGACACCCACGACCTGGTCTGGCGGGGCGACTGGCTGGCCTGGTTGCTCAGCGCCGTCGCGGTGACGCTGTTCCTGCTCGGCACGGCGCTGCCCACCGCGCCGGCCGGCCCCGGCGGCGCCCGGGCCTGGCTGCTGGCCGGGCCGGCACTGCTGCTGGCCGGGATGGTGGCGCTCGCCCCGGCGCTGGCCCGGACCGGAACCTCGTACCTGGTCGCCGAGGACGGCCTGGCCCGCTCGCCGCTGCTCGGGTTGGCCCCGGTGCCGGTGGCCGTCACCGGATTCCTGCTGGCCGCGTTGACCGGCCCGCCTCGGCGGTGGGGCCGCGTGCTGGGGCCGGCGGCGTTGCTGGCCGGCGCGCTGCTGTTCGCCCTCGACCGGGGCGACCTGCTCGTCCCGGCCGTCCTGCTCGCCGCCGTCGGTCTCGGCGCCTGCCTGGCCCTCACCGACACGGCCGGAGCCGCCGACCCGGCCGGACCCACCGACACTGCCGGCGGCACCGACACTTCCGGCGCGACCGGGAGTGCCGACGAGGCCGGCGGAATCGGCGATGCCGGTCGCCCCGAGGCCGCCGCTGGTGCCGGGCCGCCGGCCGGCGCGACAGGCAGCGCGCGGTGGGCGGGCCGCCGGGGGTACGCGGTCGCCGCCGGCATGCTCGTCTTCGTGCTGGGCGCCGTCGGGTACTACTCCGCCTACGACCTCGGCTACCCCAACGGCGCGGTGCCGGTGGTGGTCGCCGGACTGGTCGCCGTCGTGGCCCTCGCCGCCGGTCCCGTCGGCAGTACGGCACCGGCACCGTTGCCGCCGGTGCGGACCACGGCCGTGGTCGCCGCCGTGGCCCTGCTGGCGCCGCTGCTCGCCGACGATGTGCCGGTGGCCGGCAACCGGGACGGTCCGCCCGAGCGGCTGACCGTGGTGGCGTACAACATCCGGATGGGCTTCGGGTTGGACGGCCGTCTCGACCTGGACGGGCTGGCCGACGCGGTCCAACGGCAGGCGCCCGACGTGGTGCTGCTCAGCGAGGTGGACCGGGGCTGGCTGCTCAACGGTGGCCACGACACCCTGGACCTGCTGGCCGACCGGCTCGGCATGCCGTACGTCTTCGGGCCGGCCGCCGACCCCCTCTGGGGCGACGCGGTGCTCAGCCGCTGGCCGGCGACCGATCCGCGGACCCTGCCGCTGCCCGCCGTCGGGGCGCCCACCGGGGCGCAGGCCCTCGCCGTCACCCTGGACCTCGGCGACGGTGTCCGTACCGCCGTGGTCAGCACCCACCTGCAACCGCCGCCCGACCAGGGCCCGGTGGTCCAGGCCCGCGCGGTCGCCGACTTCGCCACCCGGTACGCGGCCGGCCGGCCGCTGGTGGTGGCCGGTGACCTGAACACGGAGCCGGGCGACGAGGCGTTCGGACAGTTCACCGAGGCCGGTCTGGTCGACGCGTTGGCGGCCGCCCGACCGCTGGCGACCAGCCCGGCCGACGACCCGCGCGAGCAGATCGACCACGTCTTCGTCTCGCCCGGCCTGACGCCCACCGATCCGGTCGCGCCGCGCGGCACGGCCAGCGATCACCTGCCGGTCGCGGTCACCCTCACCCTCCCGCCCCGCTGACCCGCTCCACGACGCCCGGGGCCGACGGGGGCTACAGGCGGTCGGCGGGGGCTACAGGCGGTCGGCGGCGAGCAGCCGGTCGGCGGTGAAGGCGAGCAGCCACCCGCCGCCCTTCGGCGTGGTGAAGTCCTCGTCGTCGCGGCCGGTCAGCCGTTCCAACGCGCCCGGCAGCACCTTGCCCTGGCTGCACACCGCCACCTGCCCGCCGGCACCGGCCAACTCGAGCAGCCGGGCGGCGGTGGCGAGGACCTGTTCGTCGTGCTGCTGGCCCGGCTGTGGCTCGTCCAGGTCACCACAGATCTCGATCGGCAGGTCGAGCAGCGCGGCGGCCGGGTCCAGGGTCTGCACACAGCGGCGCGGCGAGGCCGAGAGCAGCCGGGCCGGTCGGACCACGGCCACCAGCCCGGCCAGCGCGTTCGCCTGGGCCCACCCCTCGGCGTCCAGCGGCCGGCCGGTGTCCGGGCCGGTCCAGGTAGTCCGTTTGCCGGCGTGCGCGTGCCGGACCAACGCGATCGTCCCGGTCACCGGTGGCAGTGCGGCGAACGCGGCCAGCACCTCGGCGTCGTGCGGATAGCTGACCAGCCGGATGGCGTCGTCCACGGCGAGCCAGCGCGTGTCGTCCACTTCGGTGCCGGGCTGGAAACCGCCGGTGCCCACCGCGAGCATCGACCAGTAGTCGACCAGCTTCGGCTGGCCCTCGCTGCGGTAGCGCACCGACGGCAGGCGCACCTGCGGCACACCCCGGACGTCGGACTCCTCGGCGACTTCGCGGACCGCCGCGACCAGCGGATGCTCGCCCGGCTCCAACTTGCCCTTCGGCAGCGTCCAGTCCCCGTAGCGCGGGCGGTGCACCAGGCAGACCTGTGCGCCATCGGCGGACGGCCGCCAGACGACCCCGCCGGCCGCCCGGATGCCGGTCACGGCAGCCAACTGGTCCGCCGCCGCCGGGTGGCCCGGTGCCAGGCCGCCGGGAAACGGCCCCGCATCTGGCGTACGGTGGCGCGTTCCCGCTCGGCCAGCCGCCCGGCGGTGACCGCCATCTCGTGATCCTCCGGCCGCTCGGCGGCGATGGCCAGCCAGGTGTCCGCCGCAACGGCGGCGTCCTGGTGCTCGCCGAGCACGTCCTGCACCCCGGCGAGCGCGCGGGACAGTCGGCGCGCGGCCTTGCTGAGCGCCGGGGCCACCGCGTTGACCGCGTACCGGGCCTGCTTGCCCTCCTTGCGTACGGCGTGCCAGCGGTCGTCGGGCGCCAGCGGGTCGAGCGCGTCGACGCCGTCCGGCCCGGTGAGCCGCTGCCAGGGGCGGGCCACCAGCCCGAGCAGGACCCGCGTCGCCGGGGCGGCCGCCCGGCTGGTGAGCCGGGGAGCGTTGGCGGCCAGTACCAGGGCGTCCACCAGGGCCAGATAGCGCGCGGAGCGCAGCGCCTCATTGACGGCGGCGAGCGCCTGCCGCTGCCGCTCGGCGAGCGCCTCGTCCAGCCGGTCCACCGCCCCCGGGTCGAGCGGGCTGAGCGGATCGGCGGCCGCCGTGCGCCGCAGCCGGTCGCGCAGCACCTCGGCGTCGCGGGCCGCGCCGAGCACCCCGGCCAGCCAGCGAAGCTCGGCACGCAGCGGGCGGGACCACTTCTTGCGGACCAGCGGCGCGAAGGTGCGCAGGTCGCTGCGGAGCCGCCGGCAGGCAACCCGCATCTGATGCACCGCGCTGTCGCCCCCGCGGCCGGGGACGCCCAGCCGGACCAGCGGGTCATGCGCCAGCAGCCGGCGGACCTCCTTGCGGACCGCCTCGGTCACCACGTCACCGGCGCTCGGGTCGGCCCTCAGCCCGGCCGGTGCGACCAGATCCGGCTCGGCCCGCGCCACCGCGCCCAACGCCCGCACGTGTTTCGGGATGAACGACCCGCCCCGCGCACCGGCCTTCCGCAGCACCGTGCCGACGTGGTCCAGCAACTTCCGGTCGCCGGCCTTGCGCTCCACCTCCAACTCCCGAAAGGAGCCGATCGTGGCGCCGGAGTCGTCGAGCACGGTCACGTGGTCGTCCACCACCTCGGCGAGCACCGTGCCGCCCTTGTCGCACACCTCGTGGGCGTGCCGAACGGTCCGCACCACCGTCACCGGCGCCAGCGGCGCGCCCCGGTGCAGGGCGGTGACCAGCTCCACCAACTCCGGCGGCGGCTGCTTGACCGGCCCCGGCCGCGAGATCTCGTGCCGGACGCCGGGCGTCGACGTGGGCAGCTTCACCGTCCAGGGCAGCTCGTCGCCCCGGCGGTGGCGCAACGAGGCCCCGGCGCGGGCCAGCCGCAGGTCGACCGTGTCGAGGTAGCGGGCGACCAGCGTCACCGGCGGCAGCGCCCGGACCCGGCCACCGTCCGGCGACGTGGCGGACAGGTCCGGCAGCACGTAGGCGTCGTCCACCTCGTACTTCTGCTCCTCCTCCACCATCAGCTCACCCTATGTCGCTACCCGGTCAGCCGGCGGTGCCACCGACGCGGCGCAGCAGCAGTTCCTGGAGATGGACGCGGGCCACGTCGTCGCCGGTGCGCCGGGTCCAGCGGCCGTCGCCGGCCAGCTCGAACGCGTCCACGTCGGGGCCCATCGCCAGGGCCAGCACGTGGTCCAGCTCGGCTCGGGCGACCGGGTCGCTCACCTGCACCAGCGCCTCCACCCGCCGATCCAGGTTGCGGTGCATCAGGTCCGCCGAGCCCATCCAGAACTCGGCCTCGCCGTTGTTGCCGAACCGGAAGACCCGGGAGTGCTCCAGGAAACGGCCAAGGATCGAGCGGACCCGGATGTTCTCCGACAGCCCCGGCACCCCCGGGCGCAGCGTGCACATGCCCCGGATGAGCAGGTCGACGTGCACACCAGCCTGGGAGGCCCGGTACAGCGCGTCGGTCACCCCCTCGTCGACCAGCGAGTTGACCTTGAACTGGACCAGGCCCGGCATGCCCAGTCGGACGTGCGAGATCTCCCGCTCGATCCGCTCGATCAGGCCGCTGCGGATGCCCTGCGGCGCGACCAGCAGCCGCCGGTACGCGGTCTGCCGGCTGTAGCCGGTGAGCACGTTGAACAGGTCGGTGAGGTCGGCACCGATCTCCGGGTCGGCGGTGAGCATGCCGAAGTCCTCGTACAGACGGGCGGTCTTCGGGTGGTAGTTGCCGGTGCCGATGTGGCAGTACCGGCGGATCTGGTTGCCCTCCTGCCGGACCACCAGCGCGGTCTTGCAGTGCGTCTTCAGGCCGACCAGGCCGTACACCACGTGGCACCCGGCGCGTTCCAGCGTGCGGGCCCAGCCGATGTTGGCGACCTCGTCGAAGCGGGCCTTCACCTCCACCAGCACCACCACCTGCTTGCCGGCGGCGGCCGCGTCGACCAGCGCGTCGACGATCGGGGAGTCTCCGCTGGTCCGGTAGAGGGTCTGCTTGATGGCCAGCACGTTCGGGTCGGCGGCGGCCTGCTCGATGAAGCGCTGCACGCTGGTGGCGAACGAGTGGTACGGGTGGTGCACCAGGATGTCCCCGTCCCGCAGGGTGGCGAAGACGCTGCGCGGCACCTCGCCCTCGGTGAGCCGGGGGTGGGTGGCCGGCACGAACGGCGGGTCCTTGAGATCGGGTCGGTCGGCTTCGCCGTAGACCTGCCACAGCGCGGAGAGGTCGAGCAGGCCGGGCACTCGCAGCACGTCCTGGTCGTCCATGTCCAACTCCCGGACGAGCAGCTCCAGCATGTGGTCGGAGATCGACGCGGCCACCTCCAGCCGGACCGGCGGGCCGAAGCGGCGCCGGGCCAACTCCCGCTCCAGAGCCTGTAGGAGGTCCTCGTCGCGGTCCTCGTCGACCTCCACCTCGGCGTTGCGGGTGACCCGGAACAGGTGGCACTCGACCACCTGCATGCCGCTGAACAGCTGCCCCAGGTGCACCGAGATCAGGTCCTCCACCGGCAGCATCCGCACACCGGGCTGCTCCCGGTCCACCCGTACGAAGCGGGGGACGTTGTTGGGCACCTTCACCCGGGCGAACAGTTCCGAACCGCCGTCCGGGTCGCGGACCGCGACCGCCAGGTTCAGCGACCGCCCGGAGATGTACGGGAACGGGTGCGCCGGATCCACCGCGAGTGGCGTCAGCACCGGGAAGATCTGCTCCCGGAAGTAGGTGCGCAGCCGCTCCCGTTCAGGGTCGCCCAGCTCATTCCAGCGCAGGATGCGGATGCCCTCGCCGGCCAGTTTGGGCAGCACGTCGTCGCCGAAGCAGGCGGCGTGCCGGGCCACCAGCTCGGCGGTCCGCTCGGAGATCAGATCCAGCTGGGTACGCAGGGGCAGCCGGTCCCCGCCGCGTACCGGCAGGCCGGCGGAGAGCCGCCGCTTCAGACCGGCGATCCGCACCATGTAGAACTCGTCGAGGTTGCTGGCGAAGATGGCCAGGAACTTGGCCCGCTCCAGCAGCGGGGTGCGCTGGTCCTCGGCGAGCGTGAGGACCCGGGCGTTGAAGTCGAGCCAGGAGAGCTCGCGGTTGAGGAACCGGTCCTCCGGCAGCGGCGTGGGCGCCGGCGGCTCGTCGTCCGGCTCGCCGCCGGCCTGCGGTCCGTACGGCCGTACCCCACCGGCCTCCGGCCCGTCCGTCTCGGTCGGCTCGGCGGCGGGGTCGATGACCTCGTCCAGGCCGGAGGAGGCGGCGGCCGGGTCGGTGTCGAGCGCGTCGGCGCGGGCGGCGCCAGCCCTCTCGGCCCTGGACGGGCGGAAGCGGCCGTCGGCGCCGCGCGTGCGGACGCCGTTGAGGGGGTCGGTGGTGGGCGGGCTGGCCGGGTGCTCGCGAGGGGTGCTCACCCGCTCATAATCACCCGATTCTGGTTAACGCAAAATGAACTTGGCTTCGCCAGCTCAGTTCATCGTCGGCAATGTCACCCGGACGACCTCGCCGTCGGGATCGGTGTCGATGCGGACCCGCTGGCCGAGCCGGAGCAGCCGCAGCCCGGAGGCGTCGAAGGCCCGAGCCGGGAAGCGCATCTCGGTGCCGTCGTCGAGCAGCAGGACCCCGCTGCGCGTCGCCGCGTCGTAGCTGGCCACCGTGCCTTGCATGCTGGCACCGTACACCGGGCGGGTCAGCCCGCGGAGTGCGCCGGGGAGCCCGCGTCGGTCAGCGCGGCGGTGTGCGGCCCCAGCCCGAGCTGGGCGGCGGCGGTCAGGTCCGCGGCGGTGTCCACGTCCCGGCGGAGGCTGGGCCAGTCGCCGGTCAGCGGGAGCGCTCCGCTCGCCGCGTGCGCCGCCGCCGACCCCACCCCGAACCGCGGGTCCAGGGGGACACCTGGCGGCGCGGCGAGCAGCACCGTGCCGCCGCCCGGGGCGTCCGGCACGAACCGGCGCACCCCGGCCGGGCCGGTCCGCGCCGCGAGCAGCGCAGCGGCCAGCTCGGCCGGGCGCAGCGCCGGCAGGTCGGCCGTGAGCCCGGCCACCCACCCGGTGGTCGCGCCCGCCGCGCCGTGTCGGAAGGCGGCGTTCAGGCCGGCGTCCGGCTTGTCGGGGAGCACCCGTGCGCCGGCGGCCCGGGCCGCCGCCGCCACCCGGGGGTCGTCGGTCACCACCAGGGCCTCGGCGACCGCCGGGCAGGCCAGCACCGCGCGGAGCGTGTCGGCCGCCAGTGCCAGCGCCAGCTCCTCGTGCGGTACGCCGGGCAGCCCGCCCCGCAGCCGGCTCTTGGCGGCGGCCAGACGCTTCACCGGCACCACCACGGCCCACCTCGGCTGACTCACGCCCGCAATCCTGCCAGCCGGCCGCTGGGACCCTCTCTGGCCGTACCGGGGGCGAGCAGGCATGATTTCCGCTGCGGGTGTCGCGGGCGGGGTTCCGCGGCGGGGTCGGGGCGCGACGAGGAGGCACAGTGGCACGGCGGAGGCTGGGGTTCTGGCAACGGTTCGCCGTGGCGCTGGTCAAGCCGGTGATGATCGTCTGGACCCGGCGTACCTGGCGCGGCCTGGAGCACCTCGGCGGAGACGGCGGCGTGATCATCGTGGCGAACCACATCTCGCACGCCGACCCGCTGGTCTCCGCGCACTTCGTCTACGACTCCGGGCGGTGGCCGCAGTACCTGGGCAAGGCCAGCGTGTTCCGGGTGCCGGTGGTCGGCTGGATCCTGCACAGGTGCCGGCAGATCCCGGTCGAGCGGGGCACCGTCGACGCGGTCCGCTCGCTGGAGACCTCGGTCGCCGCGCTCGACGAGGGCGGCGCCGTGGTGATCTACCCGGAGGGCACCACCACCCGGCAACCGGACCTGTGGCCGATGAAGGCCAAGACCGGCGCCGCCCGGCTGGCGCTGGCCACCGGCGCGCCCGTGGTGCCGTTGGTGATGTGGGGGCCGGAGAAGATCTTCGACCCGCGGACCACCCGGCTCAGCCTGCGCCCACGGATACCGGTGACCGTGGTCGCCGGTGAACCGATCGACCTGAGCCGGTGGGCGGACGCCCCACCGACCCGGGCCACCCTCGAGGAGATGACGGAAGCCATCATGCTGCGGCTGCGGGACATGCTCGCCGAGATCCGCGGCGGTACCCCGCCGCCGTTGTGGGAACGACCGGCCCGGCCGTCCGCCGAGCGCCAGCAGCAGGGTGGTGCCGCGTGAGCGAGCGCAGCGGGCGAACCGTCGGACACGGCCATGTCGCGGTGCTCGGCGCCGGCTCCTGGGGCACCGCGTTCGCCAAGATCCTCGCCGATGCCGGGCGGGACGTCACGGTGTGGGCCCGCCGGGCGCCGGTGGCCGAGAGCATCCGCAGCGAGCGCCGCAACCCTGAGTACCTGCCGGACCTGCTGCTGCCGGCCCGGGTCACGGCCACCACCGACGCCGCCGAGGCGATCACCGGTGCCGAGGTGGTGGTGCTGGCCGTGCCGTCGCAGACCCTGCGCGGCAACCTCGCCGAGTGGGCCGGGTACCTGCACCCGGACGCCACCCTGGTGTCGCTGATGAAGGGCATCGAGCTCGGCACCACCAAGCGGATGAGCGAGGTCATCGTGGAGACCGCCGGGGTGGCCGCGGACCGCGTGGTGGTGGTCTCCGGCCCGAACCTGGCCCCGGAGATCGCCGCCGAGCAGCCGGCCGCCACGGTGGTCGCCGGAACGAACGGCCACCGCACCGCGCTCGTGCAGGCGTCGATCCGGACGCCGTACCTGCGCCCGTACACCAACGACGACGTGATCGGCTGCGAGCTGGGCGGCGCGGTCAAGAACGTGATCGCCCTGTCGTACGGCATCGCCACCGCGATGGGGTTCGGCGACAACACCCGGGCCATGTTGATGACCCGCGGGCTGGCCGAGACGGCCCGCCTGGGCGTGGCGCTCGGCGCCGACCCGATCACCTTCGCGGGCCTGGCGGGCATGGGCGACCTGGTCGCCTCCTGCTCGTCCCCGCTGGCCCGCAACCGCACCTTCGGGGAGCACCTGGGCCGGGGCGAGACGCTGGAGCAGGCCCAGGCCGCCACCCGGCAGACCGCCGAAGGCGTGAAGAGCTGCCTGGCGATCCGTGACCTGGCGCGGGCACACGGGGTCGAGATGCCGATCACCGAGCACGTCGAGCGGATCTGTCACGAGGGGATGGACCCGCGTCTCGCCGTGGAGAACTTGATGAGCCGGACAGCCAAGCCCGAGTCGTACGAGTGAGGATTCGATGAGCGATCTGGGAGACGGCACCCGCTGCGTACGCGCCGGGCTGCCCGAACCGGCACCGGGGGACCCGTTCCTGCCGGGGCCGGTCTTCGCCGCGCCGTACCACCTCGACCCGTGGGAGGGCCCGGCCGGCTCGCCGAACGGCTACGGCCGCCCCGACAACCCGACCCGGCGGCTGCTGGAGGCGGCCGTGGGCGAGCTGGAGGGCGGTGACTGCCTGGTCTTCTCCACCGGTCAGGCCGCCATCACCGGGATGCTGCTCACCCTGTTGCGCCCGGGGGACACCGTGCTGCTGCCCAGCGACGGATACTTCTCGGTCCGGGCGTTCGCCACCGGCGTGCTGGAGACGATGGGTGTCCGGGTGCTCTTCGTCCCGACCGTCGGGCCGTACCCGTCGCTGGAGGGCGTCCGCCTGGTGCTGGTGGAGACGCCGGCCAACCCGGGCCTGGACGTGGTCGACGTGACCGCCCTGGCCGAGCGCGCGCACGCTGCCGGCGCCCTGCTCGCGGTGGACAACACCACCGCCACCCCGCTCGGCCAGCGCCCGCTGGACCTCGGCGCCGACCTGGTGGTCGCCTCGGGCACCAAGGCGCTCACCGGCCACTCCGACCTGCTGCTGGGCTACCTGGCCAGCCGGTCCGCCGAGCTGATCGAGGCGATGACGGTCTGGCGCTCCACCACCGGGGCGGTCCCGGGCGCGTTCGACGCCTGGCTGGCCCACCGGTCGCTGGCCACCCTCGACCTGCGGCTGGCCCGGCAGAGCGCGAACGCCGCCGCCGTCGCCGACCTGCTCGCCGGTCGGTCGGACGTGACCGGCCTGCGCTGGCCGGGGCGGCCGGACGACCCCGCGTACCCGGTGGCCTCGGCGCAGATGCGCCGGATACCCGGGGTGCTCTCGTTCGACCTGGGCGACGCCGACCGGGTGGGCCGCTTCATCAACGCCGCCCGGCTGGTGGCGGCGGCCACCTCCTTCGGTGGCCTGCACACCACCGCCGACCGGCGGGCGCAGTGGGGCGACGACACCTCCCCCGGCTTTGTCCGGTTCTCCTGCGGGGCGGAGGACACGGCCGACCTGGTGGCCGACATCGCGGCCGCGCTGGACGCCGCCGGGCCGGTCTGAGTTATCGTGTCGGCGGCCCGCCACAGTGGGCCCCGACCGGAGGAGGTGAGTCCGATCCGCCAGCCCAGAGGACCGGCGCTTCCTCGCGTGTGCCCGCCGCGATAGCGGCCGCGGGAGCGCCGGCGAGCGTTTCCCGGAGGTTTCCCATGGCACCACCGTTTTCCACCGACCGACCCGCCCTCGTGCACCGGCTGCGCACCGCCGGCTGCGTCTACGCCGAGGACGAGGCCGACCTGCTACTGGCCGCCGCCGACACCCCGGCGAAGTTGGCCGCCCTGACCGACCGCCGGGTGGCCGGCGAACCGCTGGAGCACCTGCTTGGCTGGGCGGAGTTCTGCGGCCGGCGGATCGCCGTCGCCGCAGGCGTCTTCGTGCCGCGCGGCCGGACCGCCCTGCTGGTCGAGGCGGCGGCCGCGGTGACCGGCCCGGCGCCGGCCGTGGTCGACCTCTGCTGCGGCTCCGGGGCCACCACGGTGGCGCTGGCGCACCGGCTCGCGCCCCGCTGGCTGGCCGCCGCCGACATCGACCCGGCGGCCGTGGCGTGCGCCCGCCGCAACCTCGCCGGGCTGGCCGCCGAGGTGTTCGAGGGTGACCTGTTCGCACCGCTGCCGTCGCACTGGCGGGGTCGGCTGGATCTGGTGGTCGCCAACGCCCCGTACGTGCCGACGGCCGAGGTGGCCCTGATGCCCGCCGAGGCGCGGCTGCACGAGGCCCCGGTGGCGCTCGACGGTGGGCCGGACGGGTTGGCCGTCCTGCGCCGGGTGGCCGCTGGCGCGGTCCGGTGGCTGGCACCCGGTGGACACCTGGCGGTGGAGGTCAGCGCCGGGCAGGCGGATGCGCTCTGCGCGGCGCTCCGCGCGGTCGGGCTGGTGCCGGCCGTACGGCACGACGAGGACCTGGACGCCACCGCGGTGACCGCCCGCAGCCCCGGCTGAGCCCGGTTGGGGTAGGCGGGCGTGGCGGGGGAGGGGCCCACGCACTAGCCTCGGCTCACACTCACGACGGCGGGAGGCGGTTTCGGTGGGCAGCGCAGGGGTGCCGGTGGTCGTCGGGTTGGACAACGGCGGCACTAGCAACAACGCCACGGTGCTGACGGTCGACGGCCGCTTCCTGGTGGACGGGCTGTTGGAGATCCCCAGCGAGGTGCGGGACGGGCCGGATGCGGCGATCGAGGCGCTGGCCCGGGCGCTGGACGGGGCCCTGGCGCAGACCGGTGTGCCGCGTGAGCTGGTCCGGGCGGTCGGGCTGGACACCCCCGGCCCGGCCAGCGCCACCGGCGTCATCTCCTCGCGGGGTTCCACCAACTTCTCCCAGCCGGCCTGGCGCGGCTTCGACGTGCGCGGCGCGTTGGAGCGGCGGCTCGGCCTGCCGGTGGTCTACCACAACGACGGCAACGCGGCCGCGCTCTACGCCCACCATGTGTACTTCGGCGCCGAGGCGATGAACCGGTCGTCGGTCTCCGCGATCGTCGGCACCGGCCTCGGCGGCGGGGTGGTCGAGAGCGGTCGGGTGATCGCCGGCGCGGCCGGGATGGCCGGGGAGCTGGGTCACGTGCACATCCCGCTGACCGGGCTGCTCGGCCCGGGGCAGCCGGAGCCCACCTGCGCCTGCGGCTTCGTCGGGGACGTCGAGAGCGTCGCCTCGCTGACCGGCATCGAGCGCAATCTGCTGCCGTACTGGCTGACCCGGTATCCCGACCACCCGCTCACCGCGGAGCCGGTGGCCCGGGCGGCGAAGCTGGTCCGGGGCTACGGCGAGCGGGGGGACGCGCTGGCCCGGGACCTCTTCGCCCAGCAGGCGATGGCGCTGGCCCGGTTGTTCACCGTGGCGGCCAACTTCACCGACCCGCACGCGTACTTCGTCGGCGGCGGGGTGGTGGAAGCGGCGCCGGAGTTCCGCGACTGGTTCCTGGCGACGGTCCGCGAGCACACCGTGCTCCGGGAGGAGCAGGCGGCGGTGGCCACCTTCGCCCTGGTGCCGGAGCGGGACATGGCCGGTGCCCGCGGGGTGGCGATCGCCGCGCTGGAGGCGCTACGTGCCGTGCCGGAGCCCAGGCCGCTGGTGGCCTGAGCCCGGCCCGGCCCACCTCGCCCGGTCAGGGGCGGGGCGGTGCCTGGGCGAAGGCGGCCCAGGCGGCCGGCGGGAACAGCAGGGCCGGGCCGGCCGGGTCCTTGGAGTCGCGGACGGCCACCAGCCGCGGGATCGCGGCCACCTCCACGCAGGCGCCCTCGTCGCCGCTGCGGCTGCTCTTGCGCCATGCCGCCGCGGCCAGCGCCGCTGTGATCGTCGGTGTCATCGGTCCTACCGTCCCTTCAGGAGTGTCAGGAGCTGGTCGCGGCTGTCGGCCGGGCTGAGCGCCACGCTCCGCAGGTGCTCCATGATCTTGGTGCAGGTACGCGTCTCGCCGGCTCGGTCGAGGATCATCTGGCCGGCGACGGTCTCCACCGAGGCGATGATCGGGTCCTCCGGGTCGGCGAATTCCAGGATGTGCAGCGAGCCGCGGGTGCCCCGGTGGTAGCCGGCGGAGAGCGGGATCACCTGGACGGTGATGTTCGGCAGCTCGGCCATCTTGACCAGGTGGCGTAGTTGCCCGTCCATCACCGACCGGTCGCCGACCGGTCGCAGCAGCGCGCCCTCGTCGATGATCGCGTCGAGGATGGGCGGCTCGTCACTGGTGAGCCGCTGTTGCCGGTCGAGGCGGACCTTGACCCGCTGCTCCACCAGGTCGTCGCCGAGGGTGTGCGGCCCGCCGCGCATCACGCCTCGGATGTAGTCCGCCGTCTGCAGCAGGCCGGGCACGACCGAGGGCTCGAAGTTGGCGATCGCGGTGGCCTCGGCCTCCAGGGCGATGAAGTCGATGGTGCGTGGATCCAGCAGGTAGGAGTACGACACCCACCAGCCCGGCTTGCGGGCGTCCTTGGCGAGTTGCACCGCCGCGGCCACCTCCTCGGCGCCCACCCCGTACGAGGTGAGCAGGGCGCGCACGGTGGCTGGGCTGATCAGCGTCTGCGCGTTCTCGTACCGGGACAGGGTGCTGCGGGTGCTGTTGATCTCGTCCGCAGCGGTCTCCAGCGTGAGCCCGGCGGCTTCCCGGTGGTGGCGCAGGGCGATGCCGAGCCGGCGGGCACGGGCGGTCTTCGGAGCCATGCATCGATGGTCGCACACATCTGCGGGAACGTCTGCATGAGAGAACGTCGATGAGAGTTGCATTCATTGCTGTACACGTGTCAATCTGTCATCGCGTCCTCACTGCCGGTTGTCGTGGCGACGGTGGTGGTGAGCGACCGGAGGGGATGGGGCACGCGGCGATCGGGTTTCTCCCCCGTACTCGATCGCCGCGTGCCGCGGCCATCCCGGCCCGCCGGAAGGAGACGACGTGCGTACCGGTCAGGAGCCCCCCGCCGTGCCCCCGGACGGCCGGCGATGACCCGCTTCCTGGTCGTGCTCACCGACGTGCGTCCCGTCGAGGGCATCGACCGCAACGAGCGGACCGCCCCCGAGCGGCGCCGGCAGGTCGTCGGCGCCAGCAATCGGGAGGCCGCCGACCGGATCGCCGGGGCGTTCATGGCCCTGGGCATGGTCCGGGCCGGCCGGCAGCGGGTCAAGGTGATCGCGGTCGGCCGCCGACACTCCCGCGACTGACCACCCCGACCAGCGCCCCGCGCTCCGTCGAACATCCCGTCACGCACCGTATATCCCCTGTTGACCGAATGCCGTGTCGTACCGTGGCTCGCCGGGTATCGCCTCGCCCCACCGCCACGCACAGTAAGGTCAACCGGGTGAGCGCCACCGGCGAGCACGATCAGCCGCAGTCGCGTACGAAGAGGTGACCGGAGTGACCACCCCAGGCAGGACCCGCGTGGCGATCGTCTTCGGCGGCCGCAGCCCGGAGCACGGCATCTCCTGCGTCAGCGCGGGCAGCGTGTTCGGCGCGCTCGACCCGGACGAGTACGAGGTGGTGCCGGTGGGCATCACCCGGGCTGGCCAGTGGGTGTTGACCAGCGGTGATCCCGCCCAGCTCGCGATCAACGCCCGCCAGTTACCGGAGATCACCGCCGATTCCGGCGAGGACATCGTGCTGCGCGCCGACCCGACCGGCAACGGGCTGATGGTGCTCGACCCGACCGAGGGCCCCCGGGCGCTGGCCGACGTGGACGTGGTCTTCCCGGTGCTGCACGGCACGTACGGCGAGGACGGCACCATCCAGGGAATGCTGGAGATGGCCGGCATCCCCTACGTCGGGGCGAACGTGTTCGCCTCCGCCGCAGCGATGGACAAGGAGTTCACCAAGAAGCTCTGCGCGGTCGAGGGCATCCCGGTCGGCCCGTACGCGGTGCTGCGCAACGGCATGACGCTCAGCGAGCAGGACAAGGAGCGGCTCGGCCTGCCGGTCTTCGTCAAGCCGTCCCGGGCCGGCTCGTCGTTCGGCATCACCCGGGTCACCGACTGGGCGCAGCTGGACGCGGCCGTCGCCACCGCCCGGCAGTTCGACCCGAAGGTCATCATCGAGGCCGCGATCGTCGGCCGCGAGATCGAGTGCGGCGTGCTGGAGGGCGAGGCCGGCGGCGCGCCCGAGGCGTCCGTGCTGGCCGAGGTGCGGGTCGTCGCCGACCACGACTTCTACGACTTCGAGGCGAAGTACCTCGACGACTCCTGCGAGTACGACATTCCGGCCGGGCTGCCGGAGAAGGTGACCCGCCAGGTGCAGGAGTACGCCGTCCGCGCGTTCACCGCGCTGGACTGCGCCGGCCTGGCCCGCGCCGACTTCTTCGTCACCCCCGAGCTGGACATCTACCTCAACGAGATCAACACGATGCCCGGGTTCACCCCGACGTCGATGTTCCCGCGGATGTGGGCGGCCTCCGGCCTGGAGTACCCGAAGCTGGTCAACCGCCTGATCCGTACCGCCCAGCGACGCGGCGTCGGCCTGCACTGAGCAGCCACCACTCCGCAGCGGCCAGCACGACGACGGGGCTACTGCGGAGCGGCCAGCACGACGACGGGCCGGCCCGTGTTTCCGCTCGGGGCCGGACGCCGGTCGGATCAGGCCCGGCAGCCGGCGGGGATGTCGCCCCCGGAGGGCACCGATGCCACGACCGCGTCGGAGAGCGGCGACACCCACTGCAACGGCTGCTCGTACGAGAGTGGAACGCGCACCGTCACCGGCGTCTCCCGGTCGACCGTGGTGAGCACGGTCGCGTCGCCCTGCACGACCGGGTGCCAGCAGACCGAGTTCACCCGCCAGACCTCGTCGGTGGCCGGGAAGGCCGGCTCGGTGCCGCCGCAGGCGACGGTGAGCGCCGGGTCGCCGTACGCGGCGTTCTGCTCCGGGCTGGCGGTGACCGGGCGCTGGGTCAGGTCGCGGATGCTCTGCGGCAGCTGGGAGAGCAGGGCGCGGCAGACCGTGGCCGGGCGGGCGGCCAGCGCCGGGGCGGCCATCTCGACCGGGGCGGTGGACTGCACCCGGGCGGTGGTCGCGGAGGGGCTGGGCGCGGCGGCCGGATCGGCCGGGGAGAGCTTGGCGAAGGCCAGCACGGCCACCAGCAGCGTGACCGGCAGCGCGATCAACGTGGCCAGCAGGGCGGCGCCGCGGATGGTCCGGTCCCGGCCGGCCGGCGCGTCCGTGGCCGGCTCGGCCGGCTCGCGGATACCGTCAGCCGGCCCGGTCCCGTCGGCCACGTCACGCGTCGCGTCGGACCCGTCGCCGTCGAGAGCTGCGGAAGAGGAGGGCCTGATCTCGTCCACTTACAGCCGCACCACCGAACACGTGAGGGTGCGGGTGATGCCGGGCACCATCTGCACCTTGCTGACGATGAGTTTGCCGAGCTCGTCGACGGTGTTCGCCTCGGTGAGGACGACCACGTCGTACGGCCCGGTGACGGCGTCGACGCGCACCACGCCGGCAAGGTCCGCGATGAGACCGGCCACGTCACGTGCCCGGCCGACCTCGGTCTGGATGAGGATGTACGCCTGTACCACGACTCGACCTCCGTCCGTCGCCGCCCCGGGGCGGCCCGAAGGGTGAAACTACCTTACGGACCAGGTCTGATCCCTATCGGTGGTCAAGGAGAAGCAGTGAGCGAGCGCGGCGGAGCCGGGCAGAACGGGCGGAACGCCGGCAGTGGCGCCAGCGTGGCCGGGATCGGCGAGTTCGGGTTGATCGGGCGGATCACCGCCCGGCTGCCGTCCGGGCCGATGACCCTGCTCGGCCCAGGGGACGACGCGGCGGTGGTGGCCGCCCCGGATGGCCGGGTTGCGGCCTCCACCGACGTGCTGGTCGACGGGCGGCACTTCCGGCGGGACTGGTGCTCGGCGCGGGACGTCGGGCATCGAGCGGCGGCGGCCAACCTGGCCGACATCGCGGCGATGGGCGCCACCCCGACCGCCCTGTTGGTCGCCCTCTGCATGCCCGCGGACCTGGAGACCAGCTGGGCCGAGGAGTTGGCCGACGGGCTGGGCGCCGAGGCGGCCACGGTCGGCGCGAGCGTGGTCGGCGGGGACATGTCGTCCAGCCCCACGCTGACCATCGCGGTCACCGCGTTGGGTGACCTCGGTGGCCGCCCGCCGGTGGTGCGCTCCGGCGCCCGCCCCGGCGACGTGCTGGCCCTGGCCGGCCGCATGGGGTACGCGGCGGCCGGACTGACCGTGCTCACCCGCGGCTTCCGCACCCCCCGGCTGCTGGTCGAGGCGTACCGGCGGCCGGAGGTGCCGTACTCGGCCGGGCCGCAGGCCGCCCGGCTCGGCGCCACCTCCATGATCGACGTGTCGGACGGGTTGCTCGCCGACGTCGGGCACGTGGCGGCGGCCAGCGGGGTGGCGATCGACGTGCGCCGGGACGCGTTCGAGGTACCCCGGCAGATGGCCGACGCCGCGCAGGCGCTCGGCGTCGACCCGTACACCTGGATCCTGGCCGGTGGCGAGGACCACGCGTTGGCCGCGACCTTCCCCCCGGCGGTGGCGTTGCCGCCGGAGTGGCGGCCGATCGGTCTGGTCACGGCCGGTGCCGGGGTCACCGTCGACGGTGCGGCCTACGACGGCCCGCGCGGTTGGGACCACTTCCGGTGAGGCCCCAGGCCCGTCGTACGCTGGATACCGTGAGTGAGATCGAGATCCGGGTGGTGCGGTTCGACGCGCCGGTGGCGCAGCAGTTGATCAGTGCCGCGCTGGCCGACCTCGGTGCCCGCTACGGCGGCACCGGCGACGACACCCCGGTGGACGCGACCGAGTTCGAGCCGCCGGACGGCGCCTTCCTCATCGCCTTTCTGGCCGGCGAACCGGTCGGCTGCGGCGGCTGGCGCAGCCACGGCGCGGACACCGCGGAGCTGAAGCGGATGTACACCGCCCCGGCGGCCCGTGGGCGGGGTGTGGCCCGGACGGTGCTGGCCGCGGTCGAGCGCTCGGCCCGCGAGCAGGGCCGCAAGCGGATGGTCCTGGAGTGCGGGGACAAGCAGCCCGAGGCGATCGCCATGTACACCGCCGCTGGCTACGACCAGATCCCGAACTTCGGCTTCTACAAGGACGCGGAGGGCTGCGTCTCCTTCGGCCGCACCCTCTGACGCGACGGGCGCGGGCGGCGGTGCTCAGCCGGTGGTGATCCGGATCCCGCCGGCTGCCCGGGTGGCCGCGCCGGTCGCCTCCGCCGGGTCGGTGCCCCAGGCCAGCACCTGGCCGCTGCGCCGCACCGACGAGGTGACCTCGGCCACCTGGTCGCCCACCGCCACGCTCACGCCGACGTCCAGCACACCGGGCACCCGACGGGCCGCGCGTACCCCGTCCACGGCGGTGACGGTGCCCGGCGGGGCGAGCAGAAACTCCACCGCCGCCGCGCCGGACGGCCGTGCCGGCAGGTCCGGGCGTTCCCCGCGCAGAGTCCGCAGGTACGCCGCCACGAACCCGCACTCGTAGGCGACCGAGATCAGCGCGGTGATCAGGTCACCGGGCAGCCGGGCGGCGCACTCCACCAACGCCGGGCCGTCCGCGGTACGGATCCACTCGCTGTGCAGCACGCCGGTGCGGAAGCCGGCGGCGCCGGCCAGCCGGGCCGCCACGTCGAGCAACTCCCGCCGGGCATCCTCGGGCAGCGCGGACGGCACGGTGTGCCCGGTCTCGACCGGACGCCCACCGGCCAGCACCCGCTTGTCCGTGACGTTGCCGAAGCGCACCTCGCCGTCGGCCACCAACAGCTCCACGCTGTGTTCGGTGCCGATCAGCACCTGCTCGGCGAGGACTGCGGTCGGCAGGCCACGGCCGGTGGTGTCGGGGGAGGTCTCCGGGTCGGCGCTGGCGGCCCACGCGGCGGCGACCAGGGCCGGATCGGGGACGATCTGCACGCCGAGGCTGCCGGCGCGGCGGGTCGGCTTCAACACGCACCGCCCACCCTGTCGGTGGGCGAACGCGGTCGCCTCGGCGGCGGTGCCGACCAGCGCGAACGCCGGGTTGGTCAGGCCGGCCGCCGCGGCGAGCAACCGCATCCGGTGCTTGTCGGTGAAAATCTCGGCGGCCTTGACGCCGGCACCGGGCAGGCCGAGCGCGTCGGCCAGCCGAGCCGCGGCGAGCACCCCGTACTCCTGGCCGGGCACCACCAGCCGCGCGGCGGTCAGCCCCGGTTCCCGGGCGAGCAGCGCCGCCGGGTCCAGGTCGGTCTGGTACTCCGCGGCCACCACCCGGGAGACGAACGGCAGCGCGGCGCAGTGCCGGTCGAGGTCGCGGCGGCGGATCAGGTCGGGTTCCTCGACCACCACCACGCTGCCGGTGGGCAGCAGTTCGCCGAGCCCGCGCAGCAGGTCCAACGCGGCGCCCACCATGACCATCTCGTCCCGGCCCAGGTCCAGCTGCACCCGTCACCCCTCCGCCCGCGCCGGACCGGACGGCCGGCGCAGCGCGACCCTAACCGGACGGCGGCCCGGGTCGGCAGCCGCGTCGCGTACTCGTCAGCGACCCCGCGCGGACACGACAGAGCCGGCGGACCACAGGGGTCCGCCGGCTGAGCCGTACGAGAAGGTGGGTGCTACCGCGTCAGGCGCGGGTGACCTTGCCAGCCTTGATGCACGAGGTGCAGACCTGCAACTTCTTGGTGTTGCCGCCACCGGCCGGGGTACGCACCGACTGGATGTTCGGGTTCCAGCGGCGGTTGGTCCGCCGGTGCGAGTGGGACACGTTGTGGCCGAAGCCCGGTCCCTTGCCACAGACGTCGCACACGCTAGCCACGGGATACTCCTGGGATTGAAACGTTCATGAGGTCGCCGGCAGGTGCTGCCCGGGCAACCTGGTCAGGTTACCCGATGACCCGCCGACCCGGCGAACCGGCCCGGTCGGGCGACCGCCCGCGCCCCAGCCCGCAGGTGGTGCTGGGCACTTCCGCAGTCTGGTGGGCCGGTCCGGCGGCAACGGTACCGGAAGCCCCGACCACCGGCGCCAGGATCACCGCCGGGCCGGAGGCGACCGGACACGCCGGACGAGTCCGACGGGTGTCGGCGTGCGCCAGTAGGCTTCTGGCCGTGCTGGACACCCTCGACGCCGCCGCGGTCCGCCGCTGGTGCGCGAGCGGGCTGGCTGCGCTGAAGCGCCACCAGGGTGAGATCGACCAGCTCAACGTCTATCCGGTGCCCGACGGCGACACCGGCACCAACCTGGTGCTCACCCTCACCTCGGCCCAGCAGGCTCTGGCGATGGACCTGGACACCCTCCCAAACAGCGGGCCGACCGCGCACGGGCACGCGTTGCGGCTGATGGCCCAGGGCGCGCTGCTCGGCGCACGCGGCAACTCCGGGGTGATCCTGTCGCAGATCCTGCGCGGCTTCGCCGACGCGGTCGTCGCCGTGCCGGCGGTGCGCGGCCGGGAGTTGGCCACCGCGCTGCGGTCCGCCACCGCCGCCGCGTACACGGCGGTCGCCCGGCCGGTGGAGGGCACCCTGCTCACCGTGGTCGGCGCGGCCGCTCTCGCGGCCGAGCGCACGGACAGCGACGACCTGCCGGCGGTGGCCCGGGCCGCGGCGCGGGCGGCGGCCGAGGCGCTGGCCCGGACCCCGGAGCAGCTGCCGGCCCTGGCCCGCGCCGGCGTGGTCGACGCAGGCGGCCGAGGGCTCTGCGTGCTGCTCGACGCCCTGGTCGAGGTGCTCACCGGGGAGGTCGCCGCCCGGCTCGCGCCGGCGCCGCGCTCCGCCCGGCCGGCGGCCACCGTTGCCCGGGAGACCGGCTCCGACGAGTACGCCTACGAGGTGCAGTTCCTCCTCGACGCCGACGCGGAGGCGGTGGCCGGCATGCGCCAGGCGCTGAACGCGCTGGGGGATTCGCTGGTCGTCGTCGGCGACGGGCGTGAGCCGGAAGGCACCTGGAACGTGCACGTGCACGTCAACGACGTGGGTGCGGCGGTCGAGGCGGGCGTCGCCGCCGGTCGCCCGTACCGGATCTCGGTGACCCGCTTCGCCGACCAGCCGGAGCCGTCCCTCGGCCCGGCGACGGACGGCCGAGCCGCCGTGGTGGTGGCCACCGGCGTCGGGATCGCCGGGGTATTCGCCGCGGAGGGCGCCACCGTCGTGCCGGGCAACCCGTCCACCGGCGAGCTGTTGGACGCGGTGCGCAGCACCGGCGCGGCCCGGGTGGTGGTGCTGCCCAACGACCCGAACACCGAGGCCGTGGCGAGCGCGGCGGCCCGCGAGGCACACCGGTACGGCATCAAGGTGAGCGTGGTGCCGACCCGCTCGCCGGTCCAGGCGCTGGCCGCCCTCGCGGTCCGCGACGGCGCCCGCCGCTTCGAGGACGACGTGATCGCGATGGCCGAGGCGGCCGGCGCCTGCCGCTACGCCGAGGTCTGCCACGCCAGCCGGGAAGCGTTGACCGTGGCCGGCCCGTGCCGCCCTGGCGACGTGCTGGCGCTGGTCGAGGGGGAGGTGCACCTGATCGGCACCGACCTGACCGACACCTGCGCGGCCGTCGTCGACCGGATGCTCGGCGGCGGCGGGGAACTGGTCACCCTGCTGGCCGGGGTGGACGCGCCGGCCGGGCTCACCGATGCCGTCCGCGCGCACGTCGCGCGGCGCTGGCCGTTCGTCGAGGTGCAGGCGTACCCCGGCGGCCAGCCGTATTATCCGCTCCTGGTGGGAGTCGAATGAGCGAGCCGGCCACGGTGGACACTCCGTTGAAGAAGCTGGTCGGGGACAAGACGGCCAAGGCGTTGGCCGCCCACCTCGACCTGCACACCGCGGGTGACCTGGTCTACCACTTCCCGCGCCGCTACGACGAGCGCGGCGAGCACACCGACATCCGCTCGCTGGACGTCGGTGAGCAGGTCACCGTGATGGCCCAGGTGCAGCGCACCGCGGTGCGCCCGATGCGCCAGCGCCGGGGCAACCTGCTGGAGGTGACCGTCGGCGACGGCTCGGGCGGTTTGCTGACGCTGACCTTCTTCGGCAACCAGGCGTGGCGCGAGCGGGAGCTGCGTCCGGGCCGGTGGGGGCTGTTCGCCGGCAAGGTCACCGAGTTCCGGGGCAAGCGTCAGCTCAACGGTCCGGAGTACGTCCTGCTCGGCGAGGGCGGCGAAGGCGAGGCGGCGCTCAGCGACGAGATCGAGGAGTTCGCCGGCGCGCTGATCCCCGTCTACCCGGCCGCGGCGGCGGTGCCGACCTGGGTGATCGCCCGCTGCGTGCGGGTCGTGCTGGACACCTTCACCCCGCCGGAGGATCCGCTGCCCGCCACCGTGCTGGCCAGCCGCAATCTGGTCGGGCTGGGCACCGCGCTGCGGGAGATCCACCGGCCGACCAGCAAGGAGGAGCTCTACCGGGCGCGGCGGCGGCTCAAGTGGGACGAGGCGTTCGCCGTCCAGGTGACCCTGGTGCAGCGCAAGCACCGGGCCGCTGACTGGCCGGCCCGGCCCCGTCCGGCACGCGCCGGTGGGCTGCTGGACGCCTTCGACGCCCGGCTGCCGTACGAGCTGACCACCGGTCAGCGCGACGTCGGCGTGGAGATCGCCGCGGACCTGGCCGCCCCGCACCCGATGCACCGGTTGTTGCAGGGCGAGGTGGGTTCGGGCAAGACGGTGGTGGCGCTGCGGGCGATGCTCCAGGTGGTCGACGCGGGCGGGCAGGCGGCACTGCTGGCGCCCACCGAGGTGCTGGCCGGTCAGCACCACCGCGGCATGCGCGACCTGCTCGGGCCGCTCGGGCGGGCCGGCGAGCTGGATTCCGCCGACAACGCCACCCGGGTGGAGCTGGTCACCGGCTCGCTGGGCGCGGCGGCCCGCCGCCGGGCGCTCGGCGAGGTGGCCAGCGGTGCCGCCGGGATCGTGCTCGGCACCCACGCGCTGCTCTACGAGGGGGTGGACTTCGCCGATCTCGGTCTGGTGGTGGTCGACGAGCAGCACCGCTTCGGGGTGGAGCAGCGTGACGCGCTGCGGTCCAAGGCAGACCAACCGCCGCACGTGCTGGTGATGACGGCCACCCCGATCCCGCGCACGGTGGCGATGACCGTCTACGGCGACCTGGAGGTCTCCACCCTCTCCCAGCTGCCCCGGGGTCGGTCGCCGATCGCCTCGCACGTGGTGCCGGCCGCCGAGCGACCGGCCTTTTTGGACCGGGCCTGGCGCCGGCTGCGCGAGGAGGTGGCCGCCGGGCACCAGGCGTACGTGGTGTGCCCGCGAATCGGGGAGGGCCCGGCGTCGGAGGAGGAGCCGCCGCCGGTGGACGACAACGGGCGCCGGCCGCCGCTGGCGGTGACCGAGGTGGCACCGCTGCTGGCCGAGGGGCCGCTGCACGGGCTGCGGATCGGGGTGCTGCACGGCCGCCTGCCGGCCGACGAGAAGGACGCGGTGATGCGGTCCTTCGCCGCCGGTGACCTGGATGTGCTGGTGGCGACCACCGTGATCGAGGTCGGCGTGGACGTGCCGAACGCGACCGTGATGATCGTGCTGGACGCCGACCGGTTCGGTGTCTCCCAACTGCACCAGCTCCGAGGCCGGGTCGGTCGAGGTGCCGCCGCCGGGCTCTGCCTGCTGGTCAGCGAGGCGGCCGAAGGGTCGTCGGCGCGGGAACGGCTGGACGCGGTCGCGTCCACGAGCGACGGTTTCAAGCTCGCCGAATTGGATCTGGAGCAGCGCCGCGAGGGTGACGTGCTGGGCGCCACCCAGTCGGGGCACCGTTCGCACCTGCGGCTGCTGTCCCTCAGACGCGACGCCGACCTGATCCGCGACGCCCGCGCCGAGGCGATCACCCTGATCGAGGAGGACCCGGAGCTGACCGCGAATCCGGCGCTGGCGGCGTCGGTCGCGGCCCTGGTCGACGAGGACCGCGCGGAGTACCTGGAGAAGGGCTGAGGGTGGGCCTTCTAGAGGGCGGGCCGGGCGATGGTGAGTTCGTCGCGTTGCAGGATCGCGCCCTGTAGCTGTCGGAGGCGTTCGGACGGCTCGATGCCGAGAGCTTCGCTGAAGGACTTACGAGCCTTCTGGTAGGCGCCGAGTGCTCCGCCCGGATCGCCGGTGGAGGCGCTTCGTAGAATGGATGATTCATTCTACAAAGGAATCACGCCCGACACCGAATTTTTGGTTGTGCGGTGATGACTTGAGCTGGACCACAAGCACGAATGTCTTTGGAGAGCGGTCAAGATGATAAGGATCTGGCGTGGGGGGATGGTTAGGTCGCGTCTTGGATGGCCTGTTCCTCGGGTTGCCAAGGTAGCCTCCCCGCGCGGGATGTCCGTGCTCCTTGACACTGCCAAGAGTTCTGGTTTTAGTCGGAAGGGCAAAGGTCTTGTGGTTCAACAGGACTGGCGCTACTACCTTCTTCCCTACCTGCGAGAGTCGTCTCCTGAGCCGTGTTGGATGAGCCTTGTAGTGGCGGTCGAGAGATCCATGCAGTTGGCTGACGCTGAGCGGGCCGAGCTACGCTACTCCCGTCTCGACGTATCAATTAAGGAATTTCGCAGGCTGCATAATGCTGACGCGGCCGAGCGTGATCAGTTGCTTCATTGGGTCCTCTGGGATGCGGCTAAAGGCCTTGCTGAATGAGAGGGCGCCCGGAAACCCGACGGGGCACCCGGGCGAATGATTTCAAGCCGCCGTCCGCAGCAGCGATCGGCAGCCATGCCCTCGGCGGTTTTATGTATGACGGTGGATGGCTTCGTTCGTCCTACCCGCGTACCTCACGCCGCAGCCGGCCGGGCTGGTCGACATTGTTGCGGCAGAACCTGAGCCGCAGCGGTTCAGAGGTGGCCGCTGCCAGCAGGGCCACCGAAGGCGTGCAGGGGGAGCGTCGTGTCCCGCCGCGGAGTGGCAGCCAGGCCTTTGCCTTGAAGTCGCCGATGGTGGGGCCGGCAGATCGAGGCCGCGTTTCAACTGCTGGCCAACCTATCTAAGCCTGGCCCACGTGGCCCCCGGCTCCGCCGCACCATGTCGGCACCACGGGTAGCCCGTTCGCTTGACCGTCAATCTTCCCCCGGCATTCCTCGGTCGCCCGGCAGGTTAGGGGTGACGCCGACACGGCGGGTGGCCCACCCGCCGTGCACCGACAGAGCTCCGAACTCCCTCCACGGCTGGCGCAGGACGCTGGCTGCGCTCAGGTGTCGCCAACGAAAACGACCGAGGGCGCGCCGACCAGGTGGTCGACGCGCCCTCGGGCTTCAGCGCAGGTCAGGTCAGGCGGTGAAGGTCACCCGACGCCGACGGGCGATGACGAAGAGCACCGCGCCCGCGATCAGCAGCGCGATCGCGCCGGCGGCGATGCCGCCCGCCGCCGCGCCGGTGACCGGGAGGCCCGGCTCGTCGCCGCCCCCGCCACCGCCGCCACAGTCCTGCTCGGGCGTGTAGACCGCCTCCATCTCGAGGTCCAGGTCAGGCAGGGCGACGAGTGCGGTCTCGGCCTTGCCGGCCTTGAAGGTCACCTTCTCCGACCCGCCGGGCGCGACAGTCCGGGTCTCGGTCTTGTCGCCGTAGGTGAACGTCGCCTTGACCGGCAGACCACCCTCGGGGTTGGTCACGGTGAGCGCGAAGTTCTTGCAGTCGGCCTCGGTGGTCACGACCGGCAGCGGGCAGTCCTCGGGGCGCTGCCACGAGTACGTGCCCTTGTCGATCACCTTGCCGTCGACCAGCACCTCGATCTTGCCGGCGTCGGCGGCCGGAACCACGATGCTGTTGTCGGCCTTGCCGGCCGCGACGGAGACCTTCTTGGAGAAGCCGTTCTCGCCCTTGACCTCGAACTCGACCGGGTACTTGCTGATCTTGCCGTCGTTGGTCAGCGAGACAACCACCGAACCGTCGCACTTGGACGCGAAGGTCGTAGCCGGGGTGGTGCAGCTCTTGTCGCCGCCGTTGTACCAGCCCTGCGGGCCGCTGGACCGGTTACCCGGGGCGCCCGGCGAACCCAGCTTCTTGTTGTCGTACCGCTTGCCACCCTCGACCAGCGGGTCGATGACCTGCTCCACGTCGCCCCAGATCAGGTCGACCTGGGTGTGGCAGTCCGGGATCTCGACCTTCAGCTCGATCTCGGTCTGGGTGCCGCCGACAAAGTCGCTGTCCGGCGTGCCGTACACGTACTGCGGGGTGGCGAACTCCGGCCGCGGCGCGAAGTACGACACCAGCGTGAACCACTGCTTGCCCTCGCCGCAGAGCGGCAGGTCACCGTCGAGCTTGACGGTGGCGGTCCCCTTCGGACCGTCGAACGTGTGGCTGTACTTGGCCTTGCTGGCGTCGATGCACTTCGGCGCCGGCGTGCAGGACTTGTCGCCAGCGAGGTTGATGCTGCCCTCGTTCGTGGCCTCCTGGCCGTTCTTCTTCCACTTGCCGAACACCACGAGCTTGGCGGAGGCGGTGTCGCCGGGCACCCGCTGGACGGCGTTCACGACGCCGCCCTTGGCGATGACGTAGCCCTCTAGGGCGACCGCGTCGGCGCCTTCGACGGGCACGGTCACCGGGGTGGCCGGGGTCGGGGTCACCTTCTTGAGGGTGACGGCCTTGTCGCGCTCGCTGTTCTCCACCTTCCAGTTGATCACGCGCTCACCGGTGAGCCGGTCACAGTCGGCGGTGGCGGTGATCGTGGTGTGGTGGGCGCTGGCTGGGGCGGCCACCGCGACGGCCCCGGTGAGGCCGATGAGGGCGGCTCCCAGGACGGCCAGCGGTCGCCGGAGCGACAGCTTGGGACGGATCACGGGTACTCCTGGAGTGCTGAAGCGTCAGGGGCGTGGCCCGGGAGCGACAGTGGACGGTAACTGCACGTCCGGATGTCTAGGTGCCTTCCCGAGCCGTGGGCCGGCGGGTGGCCGCCGACACCCGGCAGACCCTAGCGAGATCCTCGCGAGTGATACAGCCCTCAGGATTTGCTAAGACTGATGTTATGAATGTGAGATCATTGATATACGAATAGTGATCATGTGCTCGCCCAGGCGATACCTACGGTGTCGGTCGTGGTCTCCGTCGGCTCGCGTAGCGTCGGGGGTATGAGCAGGAGGAAACGGTGACCCGGATCGTGGCCGGGACGCTCGGCGGCCGGCGGATCGCCGCGCCTCCCGGCGCCGGCACCCGACCCACCTCCGACCGGGTCCGAGAGGCGCTCTTCAGCGCCGTCGAGGCCGAGGTCGACCTCAACGGCGCCCGCTTCGCGGACCTGTACGCCGGTTCCGGCGCGGTCGGGCTGGAGGCGCTCTCCCGGGGGGCCCGGCACGTCCTGCTGGTCGAGTCCGACGCTCGGGCGGCCCGGGTGATCCGGGAGAACGCGGCGGCCCTGCGGGCCGGCCCGGCCGTCCGCCTCGTCACCGGCAAGGTTGCGACAGTGCTGGCCGCCGGTCCGGACGGTGGGCCGTACGACGTGGTCTTCGCCGACCCGCCGTACGCCGTGCCGGACGCGGAGATCACCGCGCTGCAGACGACGCTGGTCGACGGCGGCTGGCTGGTGCCCGACGCCCTGGTGGTGGTGGAGCGGTCCAGCCGCACCGGGCCGGTCGACTGGGTGGATGGGATCACTGCCGAGCGCAGTCGCCGTTACGGCGAGACCACCCTTTGGTACGGTCGCCGATCATGAGACGTGCGGTGTGTCCCGGCTCGTTCGATCCGGTCACCAACGGACACCTCGACATCATCGGCCGGGCCAGCCGGCTCTTCGATGAGGTGATCGTCGGCGTGCTGATAAACCAGTCGAAGAGTGGCCTGTTCACCGTCGAGGAGCGGATCGACATGCTCCGCGAGGTGACCGCCTCGTACGGCAACGTGCGGGTCGAGTCGTTCCGGGGGCTGCTGGTCGACTTCTGCCGCGCCCAGCAGGCGAGCGTGCTGATCAAGGGCCTGCGGGCGGTCAGCGACTTCGACTACGAGCTGCAGATGGCCCAGATGAACATCGGGCTGGCCGGGGTCGAGACGTTGTTCATGCCGACCAACCCCCTTTACTCCTTCCTCTCCTCCAGCCTGGTCAAGGACGTGGCCAAGTGGGGCGGCGACATCTCCGCCCACGTCCCCGACCCGGTCCGGGAAGCCCTCCAGTCCCGCCTCGGCCCCCGCCCGTAACCCCTCCGCGCCGCCGGTCTGCAGTTGCGGTCGGTGGCTCGCGCGCCCCTGCGGCGACCGGGCGGGCCCGGTCGTGGCAGGAAGTGCAAGATCGACGGGGCTGGATCGCGGGTGGTCGCGGAATGTCATGATGTCGCGACGCGCCGGGTTGGGGTGGATGGGGCAGGTGTGGGGCGGGCACGACATGATTGGTAGAGCGGGGAACCGGCCGTAGCCCGCATCATGGAGGTCGGCCGAAGAACGACAGGGAGTGAGGTACCGGTGGACCCGCTCGATCGCATCGACGAACTGATCGCCATGGTGGAGCAGGCCCGCTCCGTCCCGATGTCGCGGAACAACTGCATGGTCGACCGGGGTGAGATGATCGCGGCCCTCGACGAGGTGCGCGCCGACCTCCCCGCCGACCTGCGTCGTGCCGCCGCGCTGCTGGACGAGCGCGACAAGATCATGGAAGCCGGCAAGCGCGAGGCGGATCGGATCATCAGCGAGGGTGAGGCGGAACACGCCCGCCTGGTCTCGGTGAACGAAATCACTGTGTCGGCCGAGCACGAGGGCGCCCGGATCATCGCCGAGGCCCGGGCGGAGGCGCAGCGCCTGCGCGAGGAGGTCGACGACTACGTCGACACGGCGCTGGCCAACTTCGAGCAGTTCCTCACCCGGGCGCTCGCCTCGATAGAGCGTGGCCGCGACAAGATGCACGCGCTACGGGAGATCGGCACCTTCGGTGGGGATGAGGCCGAACGCCCGCTACCCTTCTGAGCGGCACCTCACCAGCCGACATTCTCGGGCGGGCGTCGCCCCCGGTTCGACGGTCCGGCGGTCGCCCAGGTAACCTTTTTTGTCGGCCTCTCACCGGCCGGAGTCTGACTATGCCCAAGCACTCGCCATCGACACTCGACCCCAGGTCGCCGCTGGTCCTCGACACGAGGGACCTGCCGCGCCGCCCTGGCGCGTTGCGTGAGGTCCAGCGGGTCGTGCCGGCACCGGCGGACCTCGGTGTGGAGTTGATCGGCGTGCCGGAGGGCGCGGGCCTCGACCTCGATCTGAGGTTGCAGTCGGTGTCCGAGGGTGTGCTCGTCTCCGGGACCATCACCGGTCCCATCCGGGGCGAGTGCGGGCGCTGCCTACGCGAGATCAACGAATCGATGGCCGTGACGATCCAGGAGCTGTACGCGTACGAGAACAGCACCACGGACGTCACGACCGACGAGGACGAGGTGGGCCGGATGCAGGGCGATCTGATCGACCTGGAGCCGGCGCTGCGGGACGCGTTGGTGCTCACGCTGCCGACCAACCCGCTCTGCCGGGAGGACTGCCCAGGACTGTGCCCTGAGTGTGGGGTGCACTGGGACGATCTGCCGGCCGACCACAGTCACCAGCAGATCGACCCGCGTTGGGCGGGCCTGACGCAACTGACCCGTACAGAGGAGTAAGAACCGTGGCCGTCCCGAAGCGCAAGATGTCGCGCAGCAACACCCGGTCCCGCCGGGCGAACTGGAAGGCGACCGTGGTCGCGACCGTCGCGTGCCCGCAGTGCAAGTCCCCGAAGCTGCCGCACGCCGCCTGCTCCGTCTGCGGCACCTACAACGGCCGCCAGGTTCTCGAGGTCTGACCTGGACGCCGAGTGACGCCCCCGACCCCAGGTCGGGCGGCGCGCGCACCCTGGCATTCGCCCGGTGCCCCGGCTCCCTCCGACGCCGGCCGGCCTACTCCGGTCGACGTCCCGGTGGAGCCGGGCACCGCGCGGATCGCCGTTGACCTCCTCGGCGGGGACGACGCTCCCGCCGTCGTGGTTGACGGCGCTCTGCGTGCCGTGCGCGCCGACCCCAACCTGCATCTGCTGCTCGTCGGCCCGAGTGAGGTGGCCGACGAGCTGATTGCTGCCCTCGATCCGGCCCAACGGGCCCGGATCACGGTGCGGCCGGTTCGCGACGCCGTCGGCATGGCCGACCATCCGAGCGCCGCCCGCGCGGAGAGCACCGTCCGGGCCGCTGTCACCGCCGTCCGCGACGGCACCGCCGACGCCCTGGTCTCCGCAGGTGCCACCGGCGCGACCGTCACCGCCGCCGTGCTCGGCCTCGGCCGCTGGCCGGAGATCCGCCAACCCGCCCTGGTCGCCACCCTGCCCGCCGTCGCCGGGCCGGTCGTCCTGCTCGACGTCGGCGGCTCGCTGGAGCCCCGTCCGGCCACCCTCGCCCGGCACGCCGTGCTCGGCGCCGCGTACGCCGCGGTGGCGCACTCGATCGCCGAGCCTCGGGTCGGGCTGCTCTCCGTCGGCACCGAGGCCGGCAAGGGCGACCGGGTTCGCCGTGCCTCCGACCCCTTGCTCGCCGTCGAGCCGCTGCCCCGCGGGGCGCGCTACGTCGGCCTGGTCGAGGGGTACGACGTGGCCCTCGGCGCGCGCGCCGATGTGGTGGTCACCGACGGCTTCACCGGTAACGTGCTGCTGAAGGCGATCGAGGGCGCGTACGCGATGGCCGGCGGCCCGCCCGTCGGTGGTGTCGCCCCCCGCGCCGCCGTCCTGCTCGGAGTGGCCGGAACGGTGGTCGTCTGCCACGGCGCCGCCCGTGCCGACGACGTCGCCTCCGGCATCGCCCTCGCCGCCCACCTGTGGCGGCGGCGCGCCACTGACCTGATCTCCGCGTTGCTCGACGGCGACGCCGCGACGGACCGCACAGACCGTTCCACCGACACCGAGGTACGCACATCATGAGCAACGACAAGCGGCGGCAGGCGTCCGTCGGTCACCTGGAAGCCGCCTTCGGCGTGAGCCTGGAACCCGACCTGTTGCAACGCGCGCTGACCCACCGCTCGTACGCGTACGAGAACGGCGGCCTGCCGACCAACGAGCGGTTGGAGTTCCTCGGCGACTCGGTGCTCGGCGTGGTGATCACCACAGCGCTCTTCCACAACCATCCGGACCTGCCCGAGGGGCAGTTGGCCAAGCTGCGGGCCAGCGTGGTCAACATGCGCGCGCTCGCCGATGTGGCCCGTGGTCTGGGCCCGGACGGCCTCGGCGCGTACCTGCTGCTCGGCAAGGGCGAGGAGACCACGGGCGGCCGGGACAAGGCGAGCATCCTCGCCGACACCCTGGAGGCGCTGCTCGGCGCGATCTACCTCCAGTACGGGCTGGACACCGCCGGGATCGTCATCCACCGGCTCTTCGACCCGCTGATGGCCGAGTCGGCCGGTCGGGGCGCCGCCCTGGACTGGAAGACCAGCCTCCAGGAGCTGACCGCGGCGCTCGGGCTCGGCGTGCCGGAATACCGCATCGAGGGCACCGGTCCGGACCACCTCAAGACGTTCACCGCCTGGGTGGTGGTGGCCGGCAACCGGTACGGCGGCGCCGAGGGGCGCAGCAAGAAGGAGGCCGAGCAGCGGGCCGCCGAGGCGGCCTGGAGGATGCTCGCCGACCAGGACGACAAGGACGATCAGGACGGCCAGGACGGCCAGGCCGGAGCGGACGGACGGACCAACCTGGACGGCTCGGCCGACCGCGAGGGGCCGATCGGGCCGATGGAGCGGGCCGCACGGGTGGCCCGGACCGAGGAGGCCGACCACGCGGCGCAGGCCATGCCCGCCGACGTCGCGGCGGAGCGGGCCAACGGCGCCGGTCCGAGCAGCAATGGCGCGGGTCCGGCCGCCGACGGCAACGGTGCCCAGACGGCCGGCGCCGACCGGGCCGGAGCCACCGAAGGCCGTGAGACGGGGCGACGCCGTGCCTGAGCTGCCCGAGGTGGAGACCGTCCGGCTGGGGCTGGCGCAGTGGGTCACCGGCCGCCGGATCGCGTCGGTGGAGGTTCGTCACCCCCGCGCGGTCCGCCGGCACATCCCCGGCGGCGTGCACTTCGCCGACGTGCTCGCCGGCCGGACCGTGCTGGACGTCCGCCGCCGCGGTAAGTACCTGTGGCTGCCCCTGGACAGCGGCGACGCGGTGATCGGGCACCTCGGGATGTCCGGTCAGCTGCTGCTCCAGCCACCCGGCACGCCGGACGAGACCCATCTGCGGGTGCGGTTCCGGTTCGCCGACGATGGGCCCGAGCTGCGCTTCGTCGACCAGCGCACGTTCGGCGGGCTCTCGGTCAGCGAGGGCGGTGCCGAGCTGCCCGCGGAGATCGCGCACATCGCCCGCGACCCGATGGACCCGGAGTTCTCCGACGCGGCTTTCGTCGCCGCGCTGCGCCGCCGGCGGACTGAGGTGAAGCGGGCTTTGCTCGACCAGACCCTGATCTCCGGCGTGGGCAACATCTACGCCGACGAGGCGCTCTGGCGCGCCGGGCTGCACGGTGCCCGTCCCACCGACGCGCTGACCGGCCCGGCCGCGCAGCGCCTGCTCGGCCACGTCCGCGACGTGCTCGCTGAGGCGATCAAGGAGGGCGGCACCAGCTTCGACGCCCTCTACGTCAACGTCAACGGCGAGAGCGGCTACTTCGACCGGGAGCTGAACGTCTACGGCCGGGAGGGTGAGCCGTGCCGGCGGTGCGGCGCGCCGGTCCGCCGCGAGGCGTTCATGAACCGGTCCTCGTACAGCTGCCCACGCTGTCAGCCGCGGCCCCGGGGTTCCCTTCGGGGATGACCCGGAGTCGGCTCCGGGTCGGTGCCGGCGGGTCGCGGCCGACCGCTCCGGGCTGGACCCCGGCGGTTGTCCGAATCGCGGGCTGATGCCCGCCGCGCCGCACCGAGCGGTCCCTTCGACGTGGGGGGACCGGACTCCGGGGACGGCCGGGGCCGATCCCCGATGCGTCCGCCTCGTCACGTCCCTAGCGTCAGCACCGTTGACAGGGGGCTGACGTGACAGGGGGACCCGAGATGGGGACGAGACCGGTGACGGTGCGGATGGCGCGGTGGAGCGCCGAGCACCCGTGGCGGGCGATCGCGCTGTGGGCCGTGTTCGTGGCGGTGTGCTTCGTCGGTGGCAACGCCGCCGGCCTCAACGAGGCGACCAGCGGCGACCAGGCGATCGGGGAGGCGGGCCGGGCCGGCCTGATTGTGGACGCCGGCGCCTTCGAAGACCCGGCCGTGGACAACGTCCTGATCACCTCCCGGGGCGGCGCACTGGACCCGGCGGCGGCGAAGGCGGCGGCGGACGATGCGGCGGCCCGGCTGCGTACGGTCACCGGGGTCGCCGAGGTCGGTCAGCCGGTCCTCTCCCGGGACGGCTCGGCGCTGCTGTTGCCGATCACCATGTCCGGTGACCCGGACACCGCGTCGGACCGGGTGCAGCCGCTGCGCGACGCCACCGCCACCGTGCAGGATGCGCACCCGCAACTGCGCGTCGAGCAGGTCGGTGGGCCGTCGATCGGGCAGGCCCTCGACGACACCCTGGGCAAGGACTTCAAGCGCGCCGAGCTGCTCAGCCTGCCGGTCACCCTGGCCATCCTGATCATTGCGTTCGGCGCGCTGATCGCGGCCAGCGTGCCGGTGCTGCTGGCGCTCTCCTCGGTGGCTGCCGCGATGGGTCTGTCCACCCTCGCCTCGCACCTGGTGCCGGCCACCGACACCACCGCCCCCGTGATCCTGCTGATCGGTATGGCGGTCGGGGTCGACTACTCGCTGTTCTACGTCCGCAGGGAGCGGGAGGAACGCGCCAAGGGCCGCTCCGGGCTGGACGCGGTGGAGATCGCGGCGGAGACCTCCGGGCACGCCGTGGTGGTCTCCGGCTTCGCCGTGATCATCTCGATGGCCGGGCTGCTGCTCGCCGGCGACGTTGTCTTCTCGTCGCTCGCGGTCGGCTCGATCCTGGTGGTCGCGGTCGCGGTGGTCGGCTCGCTGACCGTGCTGCCCGCTCTGCTGGCCAAGCTCGGTCGCTGGGTCGACCGGCCCCGGGTGCCGCTGCTCTGGCGACTGACCGCGCCGCGCGCCGGCCGGCACGGCGAGCCTCGCTCGCCCCGGCTCTGGCCGGCGGTGCTCCGGCCCGCGCTGCGCGCCCCGGTGCCGACCCTGGTCATCTCGGTCGGTCTGCTGCTCGCGCTGGCCTCCCCGGCGCTCGGCATGAAGCTGAAGTTCCCCGGCATGGAGGACCTGCCACGCACCACCCCGGCAATGCAGGCGTACGACCGGCTCACCGCCGCCTTCCCGAGCACCGGCACCAACCACGTGGTGGCCGTCCGGGCACCGGCCGAGCAGGCCGACCGGGTCCACGCCGCGCTCACCGACCTGGCCGCCCGGGCCGCCGGCGACCCGCTGTTCGCCCCCACGGAGACGGACGGCCCGAAGATCGAGGTGTCGGCCGACCGGCGGGTGTCGGTGCTGGACGTCGCCACCCCGTACGCCAGCCGCGACGACCGCTCCGTGCAGTCGCTGGAGAAACTGCGTGAGGACCTGGTCCCGGCCGAACTGCGGGACATCCCGGGCATCGAGTACGCGGTCGGCGGCGGTGTGGCCGACAGCGAGGACTACGCACAGCACATCCGGGACAAGCTGCCGCTGGTGATGGGCTTCGTGCTGGTGCTCACCTTCCTGGTCATGATGTTCACGTTCCGTTCGGTGGTGGTGGCGGCCAGCTCGATCGCGTTGAACCTGCTCTCCGCCGGTGCCGCGTACGGGCTGCTGGTGCTGATCTTCCAGGGCGACTGGGCGGCCGGGCCGCTCGGCTTCACCTCGATGGGTGCGATCGTGTCCTGGCTGCCACTGTTCCTCTTCGTGGTGCTCTTCGGCCTCTCGATGGACTACCACGTCTTCGTGGTCAGCCGGATCCGCGAGGGGATCCGGGCCGGCATGTCCAACCGGGACGCCGTGGCGTACGGGATCACCTCGTCGGCTGGCGTGGTGACCAGCGCGGCGATCGTGATGGTCGGGGTGTTCTCGATCTTCGCCACGTTGAGCACGATCGACATGAAGCAGCTCGGCATCGGCCTGGCGGCGGCGATCCTGCTGGACGCCACGATCATCCGGGGCGTGGTGTTGCCGGCGCTGATGACCATGCTTGGCGACGCGAACTGGTGGACTCCGCGCTTCCTTCGGCGGCGTCCGGCGCCCGCGCCCACCGAACCGCCGGCCCCCTCCCCGGAGTTGGTGGCGGTGCCCTGACCCGCACGTGCCGCCGGGCCGAGCCGCGACCGCGGCCCGGCCCGGCGGTGTCTCACCGTCGCGCCCCGGTCGGCCCTCGAACGTTCAGGGCAGCGGGCAGGCTGCCCGCCAGGCGTCCAGCGCCCGTTCCTTACGGATCGACGCGAAGCCGTAGCCGACGGTGGTGACGCAGAAGTCGTCGGTCGAGCCGGTGTACTCGACGTGGAAGACCGGCTTGCCGGCGTCGGCGAACGGCAGCAGCTTGGCGCACTGGTCCAGCCGGACGCACTCCTCGTTGACCGCGAAGTCGAAGTCCGGGGCCAGCGCGGCGAGCTGCGGCACGTCGTTGACCAGCCCGGGGGAGAGGTCCAGCGACCGGGCCAGCTGCGCCAGTCGGCGGTTGAACAGCAGTTGGTCGTCGAAGTCGAGCGGGAAGCCGCTGCGAGACGCGTACCCGTCGGCGTCGGCCAGCGCCACCGCGCCGAAGCCCTTGCCCCGGCAGAGCCGGAACCGGTCGGCCAGCACCGGCTCCAGCGCGTCCCACCCCCGGACGTCCAGCCACCGGCTGCCGGGCCGGCGGCCGTCCGAGCCCTGTACGGCCACCGGGAACCGGCTGGCGTCCGGGTCGACCGAGCGGACCGAGCCGACGTGCACCTGGCAGATCAGCCGGCGCTCCCGGGAGCGCAGCTCGGCGGTCTGGGCGGCCGTGGTGGCCACCGGGTCGAGCAGGAAGACGTCGGCGTCCACCGCCGGGTCGAGCGTGCCGCTGAGCTGCCACTGCCACTGCCAGTGGCGGGCCTGGTCGGACGGCCACGGGGTGGGCGCACCGGGCGGGGTGTGCAGGTCGACCCGGCAGCCGTACGCCGGCACCACCAGGACGAGCGCGACGGCGGCCGACAGGATCCGGCGCAGCGGGCGTACGGCGGCGCGTCGCCGCGGCCGGATCCGCATCGGCAGCTCCCGGGTCGCGGGCGGCCCGTCGCCGCCCTCACCGGTACGCCGACGCCCCCACGCTCCGGCCCGACGTACCTCACCGGGTCAAACGAGCGCGGGGGCGGGAACGACGCGCGGTCAGCGCGGCGCCGCGAAGACCTGCGTCCAGTACGGACCGTTGCTGCTGGCGATGCCGACGCCGATCTCGGTGAAGGCGCAGTTCAGGATGTTGGCCCGGTGGCCCGAGCTGTTCATCCAGGCGTCCATCACGGCGGCCGGGGTCTTCTGGTTCCACGCCACGTTCTCGCCGTAGGTGCGCCAGGTGTAGCCGACACGGTCCAGCCGGACGCCGGCGTTGCTGCCGTCGCTGCCGGTGTGCGACATGTTCTGGTGGTCGGCCTGATCCTGGCTGTGCCGTTGTGCCGCGGTCATCAGCTTGTCGTCGATGCTCAGCGCCTTGCAGCCGGCCTTGGTGCGCTCGGCGTTGACCAGGTTCACCACCTCTTGGGCCTGGGCGCTGACGGTGCCGCTGGAGCCGGAGCCCGAGCCTGTGGTGGTGCTCGGCGCGCTGGTGCGCGGGGTGCTGCGCCGCGAGGCGGCGGTGGTCCGCGATGACTCCGGGGTCGGCTTGACGACCTTGCTCGGCGTCGGGCTCGGCCGGGCCGGGCTGGGCGAGCCGGTCGGGGAGGGCGCGACCAGGTTGTCGCCCACCGGCTCCTCGGTCGGCACCGCCGGGGCGGCGGCGAGGGTGTCGTCGACAGCGCTCGGCTCGCTGGCCGCGCCGTCTCCGCCGGGCAGGGCGAGCGCGCCGACGCCGAAGCTCACCACGAGGGTGGCCGCTGCGGCGGCGCCGCCGATCATCAACGGGCGGCGCCAGCGCCGCTGGGACCGGTGCCGGCCCTCGTTGGAACGGCCCGCACCGGTCGTATCGGTCTGCCAGCCGCCGGTCGGCTCGTCGCCAGCGTCGGTGCTCCAGCCGCCGGTGGTCTCCTCGAGCGGGCGGCTGGCGCGCCAGTCACCGGTCGGCTCGTCCCCCGGCCGGTTGGCGGGCGCGTACGCCGGCCAGGCAGCGGTGGGGCCGTCGGCCGGCCCGGCGGGGGCCGCCGGTTCCGACTGCCAACGGCCGGTGGGCTCCGCGCGGTGCCATTCGTCGCCGGGTTGGTCGGGGTCGTCTCCGAACAGGTACGCCGAACGGGGTTCCGGGCGGTCGCTCAGCCAGTCCGGCTCGTCGGTCGGCCGCTCAGCGCGCCGCGGGGCGCCGTTCGGGTCCATCGGGTCGGTCCAGCCGTACACGCACTGCCTCCACGGGGTCGGTTATAGGCCGAGGTGACGCTACGACTAGCCCGTTACCTGCGGCAACGTGGCTAAGGAAGAGTTAAGGGGAAGTCGGACGCCAAGGTGCGGACTTCCGGCAATCACGGCGTACAGTAAAGGTGTCCGGACAGAGAGTGTCCGTGCCTTGAGGCAGCCCCCCGACAAGTGGACAGGTCGACGTAGAGATGATCTACGGCCTGCGAGAACTTGACGAAGGAGGGGTTTGCGGCTCAATATATAGGTGTCGCCAGTCGCGCCCGGTCATGCCCAGATACAGCTGGAATGACAGCCGCGTACAAATGGGCGCGCGTTGGCCGGCCTTTCCGGCAGCGCATATCAAGGAGTCAGCATGGCGAAGGCCCTCTACGGCCACGTAGGTGCAGCGCCCGACCGGCGTCTGCTCGACGAGGTCACCCGACTGCGTGCCAGGGTTCAGGCACTGGAGTTCGAGATCACGCGTCTGCGTGCCGACAATGATCGGCTCGCGGCGGCCGCGGCGGAGGCGGACGACCTGCTCCGTCTGGCCGAGCCGGCGCTGACCTGATCTTCGGGGTCGGAAAACTGAATCGCACCATCGCAAAAATGCGCGCCGACACCTCTGTGCCGGCGCGCAACGCTGTCCGGCTCCTATCGCGGACGACGATTTATGATCTTGTCGCTGACCGCTTGGGAACCGCGCCGACTGTTTCCGAAAAGGTGTCGGCCGGCTGGTCGATCATGAATGGTGTTTGCCTTTCTCGTCACCACCGCAACAACAGCGCGACCGGCTCGCGGTCGCGTCCCGCACTCACGACGGGTGTGACCCGGGGCGGGTCGAGTGCCCGACCGTTCCCGCCACCGGGTTAGTCTGCGGGTTCACCCAGGTCCGCGCAGCCGGCGACGGTACGGCGGCCACCGGACGAGGATCGAGAAGGTGTATCTCAAAAGCCTGACGGTCAAGGGCTTCAAGTCCTTCGCCTCCGCCACGACGTTGAAGCTGGAGCCCGGGATCACCTGCGTGGTGGGCCCCAACGGCTCCGGCAAGTCCAACGTCGTCGACGCCATCGCCTGGGTGCTCGGCGAGCAGGGCGCCAAGGCGCTGCGTGGCGGCAAGATGGAGGACGTGATCTTCGCCGGCACCGCCGGCCGGGCGCCGCTGGGTCGCGCCGAGGTCACCCTCACCATCGACAACACCGACGGCGCGCTGCCGATCGAGTACACCGAGGTCTCCATCACCCGCCGGATGTTCCGCTCCGGCGAGAGCGAGTACGAGATCAACGGCAGCACCTGCCGGCTGCTGGACATCCAGGAGCTGCTGTCCGACTCCGGCATCGGCCGGGAGATGCACATCATCGTCGGCCAGGGCCGGCTCGACGGCATGCTGCACGCCAAGCCGGAGGACCGCCGGGCGTTCATCGAGGAGGCGGCCGGCGTCCTCAAGCATCGCAAGCGCAAGGAAAAGGCGCTGCGCAAGCTCGACGCGATGCAAGTAAATCTCAACCGGCTGACCGACCTCACCGCCGAGCTGCGCCGCCAGCTCAAGCCGCTGGGCCGGCAGGCGGAGGTGGCCCGACGTGCCGCCGCCATCCAGGCCAACCTGCGCGACGCCCGGCTGCGGCTGCTCGCCGATGACCTGGCCACCCTGCGGAGCACCCTCGATCGGGAGATCGCCGACGAGACCGCGGTGCGGGAGCGGCGCGAGCAGGTCGAGGCCGAGCACGCCGAGGTGCAGGGCCGGCTCGGTGAGCTGGAGGCCGCGCTGGCCGAGGACGCCCCGCTGCTCGCCGCCGCCCAGGACACCTGGTACAAGCTCTCCGCCCTGCAGGAACGCTTCCGCTCGATCGAACAGCTGGCCCGGGAGCGGCTGCGGCACCTGAGCACCAGCGGCGACGACGAGCGGACCGGCCGCGACCCGGACCAGCTGGAGGCCGAGGCTGAGCGGGTCCGCGAGCAGGAGGAAGAGCTGCGCGGGGCGCTCACCGACGACCAGATCCGACTGGCCGAGGCGGTGGAGCACCGCCAGGAGCTGGAACGGCAGCTCGCCGCCGCCGAACGGGAACTGGTCGCCGCCGCCAAGGCCATCGCCGACCGGCGGGAGGGCATGGCCCGGCTCACCGGCCAGGTCAACTCGGCCCGGGCCCGGACCACCAGCGCCGGCGAAGAGATCGAACGGCTCGCCGTCGCCCACGCCGACGCGCTGGGCCGCGCCGAGCAGGCGCAGGCTGACCTGGACGCGGTGGCCGCGCAGTCCACCGAGGCGGATCGGGACAACGCCGACCTGGACGCCCGGCACGCCGAGGCGGTCGCCGTGCAGGACCGGGCACAAGCCACCGCCCGGTCGCTGGCCGACGCCGAGCGGGCGGCGGAGAAGGACGCGGCCACCTGGAAGGCCCGGGAGGAGGCGCTCGCCCTGGGCCTGCGGCGCAAGGACGGCGCGGGTGCGCTGCTCGCCCGTGCCGGCGACGTGCCCGGCCTGCTCGGCAGCCTCGCCGGGCTGCTCACCGTCGCGCCCGGGAACGAGGCCGCGCTGGCCGCCGCGCTCGGCGGCCTCGCCGACGCGGTCGCCGTCAGCGGGGTGGACGAGGCCGTCGAGGCCATGCGGCTGCTGAAGATCTCCGACGCCGGCCGGGCCGGCCTGCTGGTCGGCAGCCCCGCCGGGCCGGGCATGACCGGCTCCGCCGACGCGCTCCGGCCGAAGCTGCCCGACGGGGCCCGGTGGGCACCCGACCTGGTGGAGTGCAGCGCCGAGCTGCGCCCCGCCGTGCACCGCGCGCTGCGCGACGTGGCGCTCGTCGACGATCTGGCCGCCGCCGCCGAGCTGGTCGCCGGCAACCCCGAACTGCGCGCCGTCACCCCGGACGGTGACGTGGTCGGGGCGTACGCGGCGGCCGGTGGGTCGGCCAAGGCGCCCAGCTACATCGAGGTGCAGGCTGCCGTCGAGGAGGCCCGCACCAACCGGCTCGCCGCCGAGCGCAGCGGCGCGGAGCTGCGCGACCAGCTCGTCGAGGCGCGTGCCGAGGTGACCGCCGCCAAGGAGGCCGTGCAGCACGCCGCCGCCGAGAAGCGCGAGGCGGAGAGCCACCGCAACGCCGCCGCCCGCCGGCTGGCCGAGCTGGGCGCGGCGGCCCGCTCGGCAAAGGCGGAGACCGACCGGCTCGGTGAGTCCCGGGCCCGCGCCGAGGCGGCCCGGCAGCGGGACCTCACCGCGCTCGACGAGCTGGAGGAACGGCTGCGGCTGGCCGAGGAGACCCCGGTCGACGCCGAGCCCTCGGCCGAGGAGCGGGACCAGCTCGCCGCGATGGTGCCGCAGGCCCGGCAGAACGAGATGGAGGTCCGGCTCGCGGTGCGTACCGCCGAGGAGCGCGTCTCCTCGATCGCCGGCCGGGCCGACTCGCTGGCCCGGCAGGCCACCGCAGAGCGCGCAGCCCGGGAACGTGCCGCGGCCCGGCGGGCCGCACGCACCCGGGGCGCGGGCATCGCCCGGGCCGTCGCCGGCGGCGCCCGGGAGGCGCTCACCCGGCTCACCACCTCGATCGCGGCAGCCGAGGAGCACCGCGACGCGGTGGCCCGGGAACGGGCCGCCCGCGAGGCGGAGCTCCAGGAGGTACGCGGGGCCGCCAAACGGTTCGGCGCGGAGCTGGAGCGGCTGACCAGTCAGGTGCACCGGGACGAGGTGGCCCGCGCCGAGCAGCGGCTGCGCATCGAGCAGCTGGAGGCCAAGGCGGCCGAGGACTTCGGGCTGGACGTGGAGACCCTGGTCGCCGAGTACGGCCCCACCCAGCCCGTCCCGCCCACCCAGGCCGACGTCGCGGCCGCCGAACGTGACGGGCTGCCGGTGCCCGAGCCGGTCCGCTACGAGCGGCCGGTGCAGGAGAAGCGGGCCGGCAAGGCGGAACGCGAACTGGCCCTGCTCGGCAAGGTCAACCCGCTCGCGCTGGAGGAGTTCGCCGCGCTGGAGGAGCGCTACAAGTTCCTCTCCGAGCAGTTGGAGGACCTCAAGGCCACCCGGCGGGACCTGCTCACCGTGGTCAAGGACGTGGACGAGCGGATCCTGGAGGTCTTCGCCAGCGCGTTCGAGGACACCGCGCGGGAGTTCGAGCAGGTGTTCACCGTGCTCTTCCCCGGCGGCGAGGGCCGGCTGATCCTCACCGACCCGGAGGACCTGCTCACCACCGGCGTCGAGGTCGAGGCCCGCCCACCCGGCAAGAAGATCAAGCGGCTGTCCCTGCTCTCCGGTGGCGAGCGGTCGCTCACCGCGGTGGCCATGTTGGTGGCGATCTTCCGTGCCCGGCCCAGCCCGTTCTACATCATGGACGAGGTGGAGGCGGCCCTGGATGACGTGAACCTGGGCCGGCTGATCACGTTGCTGGCACAGTTGCGGGAGAAGAGCCAGCTGATCGTCATCACCCACCAGAAGCGGACAATGGAGATCGCGGACGCGCTATACGGAGTGACCATGCGCAGCGGCGTCACCCAGGTGATCAGCCAACGGCTCAACCGGGCCGACGAGGACGACCAGCGGCAGGACCGCGGCGAGGAGTACAGGTAGTGGCTCGGGAACGCGCGACGGCGCTCCTGCTGGATCTGGACGGCGTGCTGCGCCGGTTCGACCCGGCGGTGGCCGCCGGGGTGGAACGGGAGTTCGGCCTCGCCGACGGGGTGCTCACCGAGATCGCCATGCAGTGGGGGCGGCTCCAGCCGGTGCTCACCGGTCAGGTCAGTCACGCCGACTGGGTGAGCAGCGTGGCCGATGCGCTGGCCGAGCCGGCCGGCGGTCCGGACCAGGCCCGGGCGGCGGTGGAGCAGTGGCAGCGCTACCGGGGCGAGGTGGACACCGAGGTGCTCGACTTCGTCCGTGAGGTACGCGCCGCCGGGATCCGGGTCGGACTGGCCACCAACGCCACCGACCTGCTCGACGCCGACCTGGCCGCACTCGGCCTCACCGACGAGGTCGACGTGGTGGTCAACTCCTCCACGCTGGGCGTGCACAAGCCGGCACCGGAGTACTTCCAGGCGGCCTGCGCGGCACTGGGCATCCTGCCGGCCAAGGTGCTCTTCGTCGACGACGAGGACTGGGCGATCCGGGGCGCCCGCGCGGCCGGGCTGTCGGCGCACCGCTGGGGCGGCCACGGCGACCTGCGCTACCTGCGGGCGGCGCTGGCGTACTGAGCGCGGGTCACTCGCCGGTGGCGCCGTCGATGCGTTCCCGGATCAGGTCGGCGTGGCCGTTGTGCCGGGCGTACTCCTCGATCATGTGCACGTAGACCCAGCGCAGGTTGAAGACGCGCTTCTTGGCACCGACCTCGGTGAAGGTCTCGTCGAGCGAATGCCCGGCGGCGGCCTCCCGGGCCAACGCCACCTCGCGGTGGAAGATCGCGAAGTCCGCCTCGGCGTCGGCGGCGCTGACGTCGTGATCGGCGTCCGGCGTCTCCGGGGTGAAGTACGGGTAGTCGACCGGTTGGCCGGCGAAGCTCTCCCGGAACCACCAGCCCTCCACCTCGGCCAGGTGCCGGACCAGGCCGAGCAGGGTCAGCCCGGAGGGCGGCACGCTGGGCGTGCGCAACTGGTCCTCAGTGAGCCCGGCGCACTTGAGCAGCAGCGTCTGGCGGTGGTAGTCGAGCCAGCCCTCGAGCATCGTGCGCTCGTCGCCGACGTACGGTTCGGGGGTCCGGGTGATCTCCGGTGCGGTCCAGGTCATGCCGCGTATCCTGCCCGGCGGCCCGGACAGCCCGCGACCGGTTGTCAGGGCACCACGACGACGGGCCAGCGCCCGGTGCGGACCAGACGGGTGGCAACCGAGCCAACCAGCCGGTGACCGGCCTGCTCGGAGGCGCCCACCACCACCATGTCGGCCTGGAACTCGTCGGCCGCCGCCCGCAGCTCGCCGTACGCGTCGCCGCGCCGGCACAGGAAGGTCACCGGTACGCCCAGCTCCTCGGCCCCGCGCCGGCACTCCCGGCGCAGCTCGTCGGCCAGCTCGTCGTGGGTCCGCTGCACCGCGCCGGCGTCCATCCCGGGCACCAGGGCGGTCAACCCGCTCGCTGAGCTGACGAAGACCACCACCAACGCGGCACCCTGCCGGCGGGCCAGGCCGGCGGCGTACCAGCCGGCCCGCTCGGAGGTGCGGGTGCCGTCCACGCCGACCAGGACCACCCGGGGCCCGTCCGTGCCGCGTTCGAACGGCAGCGGGCGGGTCCGGGGGCCGTACTCCTCGCGGTCCGGTGCTCCCACGCTCATGGCTGGCTACCTCACCTCTGCTCGCCGGTACGGACCACGGCGGCACCAGCGCCGGCCGCGATGGTTGATTCTTGCTCGACCTCGGCGCCGACCGGGGAGCTGTTGTGCTGCCGCAGCGGCACCTCCTTGATGAAGCTCACCGCGATCAGCGCGATCAGCGCGAAGGGGGCGGCGGCCAGGAAGATGTCGCCGGCGCCGTGACCGTAGGCGCTCTCCACCACTGCCCGGATCGGGCCGGGCAGGGTGTGCACGTCGGGCAGGACACCACCGCTGCCCGAGCTGGACGCGGAGATGCCGAGCCGGGCCAGGCCGTCTGACGTGTAACCCGTGACCTTGTGGGCGAGCACCGCGCCGAGCGCGGAGACGCCGATCGCGCCGCCCAGGCTGCGGAAGAACGCCACCACCGAGCTGGCCGCGCCGAGCTCGTGCGTGCCGACGGTGTTCTGCACGGCGAGGACCAGGTTCTGCATGGTCATGCCCAGGCCGATGCCGACCAGCGCCATGTAGACGCTGAGCAGGGTGAAGCTGGTGTCGGCCCGGAGCGTGCCCATCATCGCGAAGCCGACGGTGAGCAGCGCAGTGCCGATCACCAGGAACCGCTTCCAGCGGCCGGTACGGGTGATGATCCGGCCGCTCAGCGTCGAGGAGACCAGCAGGCCGAGGATCATCGGCAGGGTCATCAGGCCGGACATGGTCGGGCTCTGGCCGCGGCTGATCTGGAAGTACTGGCCGAGGAAGACCGAGGCGCCGAACATGCCCACGCCGACCGCGATGCTGGCGACGACGGCCAGGGTGATGGTGCGGTTGCGGAACAGCCGTGGCGGGATCATCGGCTCGGCGGCCCGGGTCTCCACCCGGATCGCCAGCGCGGCGAGCGCCAGGGCTCCGACCACCATGGCGACGCTCTGCCAGGAGGCCCAGGCGAACTGGTTGCCGGCGAGCGAGACCCAGATCAGCAGCAGCGAGACGGCCGCGGTGATCAGCGTGGCGCCCCACCAGTCGATCTGTGCCTTCCGCTTCACGACGGGCAGGTGCAGGGTCTTCTGGAGCACGACCAGCGCGGCGATGGCGAACGGCACGCCGACGTAGAAGCACCAGCGCCAGCCGAGCCACGAGGTGTCCACGATCACGCCGCCGATCAGCGGGCCGCCGATGGTGCCGACGGCCATCACGGCGCCGAGGTAGCCGCTGTAGCGGCCGCGCTCGCGGGGCGCGATCATGGTCGCCATGATCACCTGGGCCAGCGCGGTGAGGCCGCCGGCGCCGATGCCCTGGAGCACCCGGCAGGCGATCAGCTCTTCGGTGCCCTGCGCGGCGCCGGCCAGCACCGACCCCAGCACGTAGATCCCCAGAGAGAGCTGGACCAGGAGCTTCTTGCTGGCGAGGTCGGCGAGCTTGCCCCAGATGGGGGTGGTCGCGGTGGTCGCGAGCAGGGCCGAGGTGACCACCCAGGTGTACGCGGACTGACCGCCGTGCAGCTCCGTGATGATCCGCGGCAGCGCGTTCGAGACGACCGTGGAGGAGAGGATCGCGACGAACATGCCCAGCAGCAGGCCGGAGAGAGCCTCCAGAATCTGCCGGTGGGTCATGTCGACGCCGGTCGCCCGGGTGGGCGCTGTCGCCTGGCTCATCGTTGCTGCCTCCGAGTGGAGTCGAGGTGGAACGGCGGAGGCCTGCGGTGCGGCGGCCGCCTGGGAGTTGCCTGAGGCAACCATGCCTCTTGGTTGCCTCAAGCAACAACTTGTCGGAGGGGAGGAACATTCCGGGTCGGCGGGGGTCATTTCCGGGTGTCGTTGAACCGGCCGAGAAGCCGGGCGAACTCCTCGACGTCCCGGGCTGGCCAGTCGTTCAGGGTGCGCAGGAACTCTCCCACCCGTGCGGACCGGGCGGCATCGAACCGGCGCTGGCCCTCCTCGGTGAACCTGATCTGCGCGGCCCGCCGGTCGCTCGGATCGGGGTCGCGGCGGACCAGGCCGAGCGCTTCCAACCCGTTGATCTGCCGGCTCAGCGTCCCCTTGCCGACCCCGAGCCGCGCCGCCAACTCGGTCAACCGGATCGACCCGCTCCGGCGCAGCCAGAGCAGCAGCCCGTAGGTGTTCGGTTCGAGGTTCGGGTGCACCTCCCGGCCGATCTCCCAGGAAACCGCCCGACCACGGCGCAGCAGGGCGGTCAGTTCGTGCTCGACCGCCCGGATCGGCTCCGACAGGTGCTCGTCCACGGGCTCAAGACTACGGTCGGGTCGGATCAGCCGTCGTGGGAGAGTCGGCGGGCCATCACCGGGCGTAGTCGTCCGTCACTCGTGGTGCCCTCGATGGTCACATCGGCCCCCCGGCCCCGATGGGTCAGCGTGGCCACCGCGTTGCCGAAGTACGGGCCGGCCAGCTTGCGCCAGCGCACCCCTGGGCGGCGGACACCGGCTGAACGGGCCAGCGCCCGGGCGGCCCCGGCCGGGCCGGACGACCAGCCCAGCCGCATCACGGGACGCATGCCGGCCGGTACCTGGTTGTGGATCGGCGAACAGGTGAGCTGGTGCACCGGGGTGACCACCGTCGGATCGGCGAACCGGGCCCTCGCCACGTACGAGTGGTGCACGTCACCGGAGAGCACGCTGATCGACGCTGGCGGGGCGTACGCCGGCCCTGCGCCGACCCGCGCGCCGGGCTCGCTCGGCGTGCCGGTGCCGATCCGGGCGAAGGTCTCCGCGAGCGCCTCGAAGGATTGCCGGAAGGCCGCCCAGTGCTCCAGGTCCAGTGCGCGGCGCAGCTTCTCCGCCCCGCGGGCCACCCAGGGCCGGTGCGAGTCGGCCAGCTTCTCGTTCCACGCCTCGACGTGGTGGATGCCCTGCGGCAGCAGCCAGGGCAGCGAGGCGCCGACCACCAGGTGGTCGTAGACCCCGTGCGCCTGGTCGAGGAACCAGGACCACTCGCCCGGCGGAAGCATGGCCCGGTTGCCCTGGTCGAGCACCCGGCTGCACCGGTTGTCCAGCATGACCAGCCGGGTCCGGCCCAGGTCCAGTGCGTAGCTCCACTGGTACTGCACCGCGCGCCAGCGCTCGGTGTCGTGCGCCAGGTCGGACTCCTGGTCGACCCGGTGCCCGAACTCCCGCAGCACGCCGGTGGCGTCCTCGGCGGCCACGACCTTGGCGAAGACCGGGTCGGCGGCGACCTCGTCCGGGGAGAGGTTGCCCAGGTGCTGGTAGACCCAGTACGAGGCGAGCCCGCTGCCGATCCGCTCGGCCCACCACGGTTGCTCGCGGAGCTCCGCCCGCCAACTGGCCGAGGTGTTCCAGTCGTCGATGATCTCGTGGTCGTCGAACATCATCACGCTCGGCACGGTGGAGAGCAGCCAGCGGATCTCCGGATCCCGCCAGGACTCCAGGTAGAGCTTGGTGTACTCGTCGAAGCTCACCACCTGGTCGGCCGGAGCGCCCTTCGGCCGCCGCCGGCGCCGGCGCAGCAGCCGGCGCACCGTCGGCGAGGTGACGTCGGCGTAGACCTGGTCGCCGAGCAACACCAGCAGGTCGGGCCGCGCGGCCGACTCCGGGTCGGCCATCAACCGCCGGGCGTACGCGTCCAGCGCGTCCGGCGGGAGCTTGCGGGTGGTGGCGTGCTGGGTGGTCTCCCGGCATGAGCCGAAGATCAGGCTGACCGGCTGATCCCGGTCGTCGGCGGCCCGGGTGCGGATCACGCTCGGCGGGAAGCCACTGCTCGGCACCGGCCAGACAACCTCGTCGTCGACCAGCACCTCGTAGGTCGTCGCGCTGTCCGGGGTGAGCCCCTCCACCACCACGAGCGCGTAGTGGTGGTCGTACGCCGAGAAGGTGGGTGCGGTGCCGCCGGCGCCGGACGCGGTGCGGACGGTGACCACGGCGGGCGCCGCCGTCTCCACCCAGATGGTCGCCCGGGTGCCCACCACGCGCCGCAGGAGGGGGCCGATGAGCAGGTGTGGGGCGGGCATGCGGCCGAGCCTACCGCCGGTTCCTGGCACCGCTCGGGTGCGGTGGCTGGGACGCCATCGCCGGCATCTGACAGGATTCCGGCATGGCCGAATATCTCGTCCTCGTTCTGGTCCTGCTCGGTGTGCTGATCGTCGGCACAGTCGGGCTGGTGGTGCCGCGACTGCGGCGGCGGCCACAGCCTCCGCTACCGCGCACCGAGGTCGATACCCGGGCCGAAGAGGATCTCGCGGGCCCGCCGGTCGAGGCACCGGAGTCCGATCTGTCCACCGGTGTCCTGGTCGAGCCGCCGGTCATCGAGGCGCCCGCGCCGGCCGTGGAGGTGCCCGAGCCGACCGCCGGGCGGCTGGTCCGGCTCCGGTCCCGGCTGTCCCGCTCACAGAACGTCTTCGGCAAGGGCCTGCTCGGTCTGCTCGCCCGCGACCACCTCGACGAGGACGTCTGGGAGGAGATCGAGGACAGCCTCATCACCGCCGACGTCGGCGTCGACGCCACCCGCGACATCGTCGACCGGCTGCGCGAGCGGACCAGGGTGCTCGGCACCCGCTCGGCCTCCGAGCTGCGCGCGCTGCTCGCCGCCGAACTGGTCAACGCGCTGGACCCGAGCCTGGACCGGTCCCTGCGGACCGCGCCGAAGGACGGCGTGCCGGCGGTGCTGCTGGTCGTCGGCGTCAACGGCGCCGGCAAGACCACCACCTGCGGCAAGATCGCCCGGGTGCTGGTGGCCGACGGCCGCAGCGTGCTGCTCGGCGCGGCCGACACCTTCCGGGCCGCCGCCGCCGACCAACTGGAGACCTGGGGGTCGCGGGTCGGTGCGGAGACCGTCCGCGGCCCGGAGCGCGCCGACCCGGCCAGCGTCGCCTTCGACGCGGTCAAGCGCGGCATCGACACCGGCGTGGACACCGTGCTCATCGACACCGCCGGTCGCCTGCAGAACAAGATCGGCCTGATGGACGAGCTGGGCAAGGTCAAGCGGGTCGTGGAGAAGCAGGGGCCGATCGACGAGACACTGCTCATCCTGGACGCCACAACAGGGCAGAACGGCCTGGAACAGGCACGGGTCTTCACCGAGGTGGTCAATGTGACCGGCGTGGTGCTGACCAAGCTCGACGGCACCGCGAAGGGCGGCATCGTGATCGCCGTGCAGCGCAAGCTCGGCATCCCGGTGAAGCTCGTCGGCCTCGGTGAGGGCAAGGACGATCTGGCCCCGTTCGACCCGGCGCAGTTCGTGGACGCGTTGCTGGGGACCGAGGCCGCCGGACGGGACGCGTAGTCTCGGGTGACCACCGACGATCGCGCGTACGCGGGCTGGCGCGACCCCGGCCACCCCTCGCAGCGCCTCGGGAGACCGTACGTGACTTCGCAGGAGATCCCGCTGCACGGCGGCAACGTGAGCACCGTGGTCCGGGTCGGAGACACGGTCCGCCGCAACGCCGGGCCGTGGACCCCGTCCGTGCACGCCCTGCTGCGGCACCTGGAGTACGTCGGGTTCACCGGCGCCCCCCGGGCGCTCGGCATGGACGAGCGCAACCGCGAGGTGCTGTCGTACCTGGAGGGGGAGTGCGGGGAGTACCCGCTCGCCCCGCACTGGGTGACCGACGAGGCGCTAGTCACCGTCGCCACCATGCTGCGGATGTTCCACGACGCGCAGTATGGCTTCACCCCGCCGCAGGGGGCGGTCTGGCGCTCGTTCGGGCCGCCGCCACCGGACACCGAGGTGATCTGCCACCACGACGCCGCGCCGCACAATGTGATCTGGCGGCCGGACGGCACGCTCGGGCTGATCGACTTCGATCTCGCCTCGCCGGGTTCCCGGATCTACGACGTGGCGTACGCCGCCTGGACCTGGGTGCCGATCTTCGCCGACCGGGACTCGATCACGCTGGGCTGGAAGCGTCCGGACCGGCCGCGCCGGCTGCGGCTCTTCGCCGACGCGTACGGGCTGATCCCCCGGGACCGGCACCGGCTCATCCGGACCATCCGCAAGCGGATCGTGGACCACGTCGAGGGGATCCGCCGGATGGCCGCCGCCGGTGAGCCGGCCTTCGTCCGGATCGTGCACAAGGGGCACCTGCGCCGGCCGATGCGCGACCTGCGGCTGCTCGACTACGAGCGGCACGCGCTGGAGAACGCCCTCCGCTGAGCCCTGGCCGGTCGATGCCCGGCCGGCCTCGGTGAGCGCGTCGGTCGATGTGCCTGCCCGGTCAGCCATCGGCGTACGTCGTCTGGATGATCCACCACCGTCCATGCCGCTGGCTGTGCGGACTTCGTGACACGTACGAAACAACCCGTCACGAAACGGAAACCGGCACGAGACCCTGGGTGAAACAGCCGGCCGCGAAGCTTCCGCGCAACCGGCCTACGGGCGACGCTGCCCCGGAAAGCCGCGAAGGAGGACTTCACCTTTAGGAGGCCAGCGTGCCTGAAGCACCGACGATCGACGGCGCCAATACCGTTTGGCTGCTGGTTTCGACCGCGCTCGTGCTGCTCATGACCCCGGGACTGGCGCTGTTCTACGGCGGCCTCAACCGGGCCAAGGGCGTACTCAACATGATGATGATGAGCTTCTCCGCCATTGGGCTCATCTCTATTCTGTGGTGGTTCTACGGCTTCAGCGTCGCCTTCGGGACCGACGTGAACGGATTCTGGGGCGACCCGGGCGCGTACCTCGGCACCAAGACCTTCCTCGCCGAGACCGACCTGTGGGGCGCGACGGCGGAGAACCCCAGCGGCATCGGGGTACCGCTCTACGTGTTCATGGCCTTCCAGATGGTCTTCGCGGTGATCACCGTCGCGCTGATCAGCGGTGCCATCGCCGACCGGGCCAAGTTCGCCGGCTGGCTGCTGTTCGCCTTCGGCTGGGCCACCCTGGTCTACTTCCCGGTCGCCCACTGGGTGTGGGGCGGCGGGATCATCGGCGGTGACATCCACGCGTTGGACTTCGCCGGTGGCACCGCGGTGCACATCAACGCCGGTGCGGCCGCGCTGGCCGTGGCGCTGGTGCTCGGCAAGCGGCTCGGTTGGCCGCGCGAGGGCATGAAGCCGCACAACATCCCGCTGGTCGCGCTCGGTGCGGGCCTGCTGTGGTTCGGGTGGTTCGGGTTCAACGCCGGTTCGGAGCTGACCGTCGACTCGGTCGCCGGGCTCGCCTTCATCAACACCCAGCTCGCCACAGCGGCGGCGGTGCTCGGCTGGATCGCGGTCGAGTGGATCAAGGACCGGAAGCCGACCATGGTCGGCGCCTCGTCCGGTGCCGTGGCCGGCCTGGTCGCCATCACCCCGGCCTGCGGTTTCATCGCACCCTGGGCCGCCGTCCTGCTCGGCATCGTCGCCGGAGCCGTGTGTGCGCTCGCCGTCAGCCTCAAATACAAGCTCGGCTACGACGACTCTCTCGACGTGGTCGGCGTGCACTTCGTCGGCGGTTGGATCGGGTCGCTCTGGCTCGGTCTCTTCGCCACCAACTCGGTCAACGCCGCGATCAGCGACGTGGTGGGTGCCTCGGACGGCCTCTTCTACGGCGGCGGCGCGACCCAGCTGGGTCGGCAGGCGCTCGCCGGCCTGATCGTCTCCGTCTGGTCGTTCGGCATCGCCTGGGTGCTCGCCTTCGTCATCGAGAAGACGATCGGCTTCCGCGTCAAGGGCGAGGCTGAGGTCGATGGCATCGACATCGCCGAGCACGCCGAGAGCAGCTACGACCTGTCCCCGGCCGGCGGCGGCACGGGCAGCGCGTTCGCGATGGCCGGCATCGGCACCCCCGGCGGCGGCGCGGCGAGCGGTGCCAAGCCGGAGGCGGACTCCGCCGAGCCGGTCAGCGCGAAGGTCGCCGGTTAACGTTCCTGGGATGGAGGGGTTGGACATGAAGCTGGTGACCGCAGTCATCAAGCCGTACCAACTGGACGCGGTGAAGGAGGCTCTGCACGCCCTCGGGGTGGCCGGGCTGACCGTCAGCGAGGTACAGGGGTACGGGCGGCAGAAGGGGCACACCGAGGTCTACCGGGGTGCCGAGTACACGGTCGAGTTCCTGCCCAAGATCCGGGTAGAGGTGCTCACCGACGAGATCGACGTGGAAAAAATCGTGGACGCCATCGTCGGGGCTGCCCGCACGGGCAAGATCGGCGACGGCAAGGTCTGGGTCACCGGTGTCGAGGAGGTCGTCCGGGTGCGTACCGGCGAGCGCGGCCTCGACGCACTCTGACCCGGACCACGACCGACATGACCTCGTTGATCAAGGGGAACGCGTCAGGGCACGCCGGTGACGGCGACGCGGACCTTTTGATCAACGAGGTCGTCGGCGTACCCGGGGGGATCGGCGAGCCGGCCCGGCTGGCCCGTGCCGCGGCGTACGACAGGTTCCTGCGGGGGTTGCTGCCCGAGGGTGACGGGGTGGCGCTGGTCGCCGTCGGCGGGCTGGGCCGGCGGCAGTGCGCCCCGTACGGCGATCTCGACCTGGTGCTGCTGCACGCCGGGGTGCCCGGCACGGACGAGCTGGCCGCCTCGGTCTGGTACCCGATCTGGGACGCCGGCCTGCGGCTGGACCACTCGGTGCGTACCGTCGCCGAGGCGCTCTCGGTGGCCCAGGACGACGTCAAGGTCGCCCTCGGGCTGCTCGACGCCCGGCTGGTGGCCGGTGACCGGTCGCTGGCCGACGCACTGATCCGCACCGCCGCCGACCACTGGCGGCGGACCGCCGTCCGCCAGCTGCCCGGGCTGCGGGAGGTCACCGCCGCCCGCTGGCAGGCCCACGGCGAGCTGGCCTTCCTGCTGGAGGGTGACCTCAAGGAGGCCGCTGGCGGGCTGCGTGACGTGGGGCTGCTGCGGGCGATCTCCGCCGCCGGGATCACCGACGCGCTGCGCCCCGCCGTGCGCGCCGCCCACCTGCGCCTGCTGGACACCCGGGACGGCCTGCACCAGCAGGTCGGCCGCCGGGTCGACCGGCTGGTGGCCCAGGAACGGGACGGGGTGGCCGCGCTACTCGGCCTCCGACAACTCCAGCTGGGCGGGTCTGACCCCGCGCGGCGACCCGGAGCCGTCGTCGAGGACGGTGACACCCTCCTGCGTCGGGTCGCCGGCGACGCGCGCACGGTCAGCCACGCCCTGGACGACGCCTTCCGGGCCGCCGACCGGCTGCGTTCGGGCCGTTCCCGGGGCGGGAACACCCGCCCCGCCCGCCGCCCGGTGGCCCGGGACGTGGTCGAGCACGACGGCGAGCTGGTCCTCGCCCGCACGGCGATCGGCGCACGCCCCGACCCGAGCCTGTCGCTGCGCGTGGCCGCCGCTGCGGCGGCCACCGGACTGCCGATCGCCCGTGCCACCTGCGAGTGGTTGGCGGCGTACTGCCCGCCGTTGCCCGCGCCCTGGCCGGCCGAGGCCCGGGCCGCGCTGACCACCCTCCTCGGCGCCGGGCCCGGCCTGGTGCCGGCCTGGGAGACCTGCGACCGGTACGGGCTGGTCGACGGCTGGCTGCCCGAGTGGACCCGGCTGCGCAGCCTGCCCCAGCACAACCCGGTGCACCGGTACACCCTCGACCGGCACCTGGTGCAGACCGCCCACGAGGCCAGCCGACACGCCCGCGAGGTGGACCGTCCGGACCTGCTGCTGCTGGGCGCACTGCTGCACGACATCGGCAAGGGGTTGCCCGGTGACCACAGCAAGGTCGGCGTACCGCTGGCCGAGGCGGTGGCGACCCGGATCGGTCTACCCACTGCCGAGGCCGAGCTGATCGGCAAGCTGGTCCGGCTGCACCTGCTGCTGCCCGACGTGGCCACTCGCCGGGACCTGGCCGACCCGGTCACCATCGCCTCGGTGGCCGAGGCGGTCGGCGACACCGGCACCCTCGACCTGCTGCACGCGCTGGTCCGCGCGGACGCGGCGGCCACCGGGCCGGCAGCCTGGTCGGACTGGAAAGGTCGACTGGTCGCAGAGCTGGTCGCCCGGGTGCGCACCGCGCTGGACACCGGCGTGCTGCCCGAACCGCCGGCCCCGGACCCGGCGCTGCTGGCCGGGCCACTGCCGGTTGTCCACCTGACCGGGGACCGGGTGGCGGTGGCCGCCGCGGACCGTCGGGGCCTGCTCGCCACGGTGGCCGGCTGCCTGGCCCTGCACCGGCTGGAAGTGATCTCCGCGGACGCCTCCGCGGTTGACGGGCGCGCCCTGGTCGAATGCCGGGTGCAGCCCCGCTACGGGCTGCCGCCGGACCCGGTTTCGCTCCGCGCCGACCTGCGCAGAGCGGTCGCCGGCGATGTGTCGGTCACCCAGCGGCTGCGCGGCCGTGCGCTCGCCGCCCGGAGCGGCGGCGCGGCTCCCCGGGTGGTCTGGCACCGTGAGGCGGCCACCGACGCCGTGCTGCTGGAGCTGCGCGCCGCGGACGCCGCCGGGCTGCTCTACCGGGTCACCTGCGCGCTCGACGAGGCTGGCGCCCTGGTCCGCGCGGCCCGCATCTCCACCCTCGGAGCCGACGTGGTCGACGCCTTCTACCTGGTGGGCGGCTGGCCGGACGACGCCACCCGGTCCCGCCTGGAGGCCGCAGTCCTGGCCGCCGTCTGACCCACCATCGGAGCCACCCGCCACCCGGCCCTGCGACCGGGTGTGGGCCGCGCTTGCTTCCCGGTCCGGTCCGGTCCGGCGCCTCCCGGTCCGGCGGCGACTCCCGGCCCGGCGGCGCGGCGCGTGCTTCCCGGCCCCTGCGCGGCGCTTCCCGGCCCTGCGCGGCGTGGGCCTGGCCGCCGCGCTGCCCTCGGATCTCGTGCGTGCTGCAGACGCCCCGGGGGTAGTCGCTGTCCGGCTGCCGCGCGCGGTGCCCCCTGGATGCTCGGCCGCCGGACGCTCGTACCAGACCCGGTCACTCCCACGAGCGTGATACCTCAGGGGCATATTTATGGGTCTTGTGTTGGATGTGTGGGTCGTTGGTGATCATCTTGCGGGGAGTTGGGGTCGGTGGCCGCCGAGGCTGAGCATGGCCAGGGCGATGAGGGCGTCGGGTGAGTGGAACCCGAAGGCCATCCGGGTGATCAAACGGATCTTGGCGTTGACGGATTCGATGCGGCCGTTGGACAGGCCGTGTTCGATGGACGCGATGATGGCGTCGCGGTGACGCACCACGCGGCGTTGCAGGTCGACGAAGACGTCGATGCGGCTGCGGCGGGCCCATCCGATCCACCGGTCGAGGGCTTCGACCGCGGCGGTCGGGCTGGTCTTGGCCAGGGTGAACACCAGTCGTAGGCCTTCCTTCAACGCCCATGC